>CAZFRU010000008.1:0-57432 GCA_964521385.1 uncultured Gemmatimonadaceae bacterium
GAGGAGTCGGCCGTGCGTCGGGGTGATCGAGCCTTCGCGGCGGACTCGCTCGAAGAGGCGCTGGCCGAGTATCAGCTCGCCGTCCGCCAGGGCGAGGAATCGCCCGCCGTGCTCGCGCGGGTGGCCCACACCTTCGCGCTCCTCGGTCGCGTGGACCCGGCGGCCGACTACTACCGGATGGCGGCCGCGCGCGACGCACGGTACGCCGACCAGGGCGCGGCCGACCTGATGCATCTGGCGAAGGAGGCCGAGGCCGGCAACGACCGCTTTCGCATGGCGACGGCCGTCATGCAGGCGCTCGAACTCCGCCCGGGGCTCGGGCTCGGCGACATGGCCCTGCCGCTGGCCCGTCACTACTACCAGAACGGCGAATACGGGCGCGCCCTGCCGCTCTATCGGCGCGTCCTCGTCGAGGCGGACACGGCGCCTCGCATCTTGTTCGAGATCGGCGAGGCCTACGAGGAAACCGGTGACTGTCGGCAGGCCCTTCTCTTCTTCGAGCGGTTCAAGGACGAGGCCCCGCGGGCCCAGCGCACCGATGCCGATTGGTACATCGGGAGTTGCGCGTTCAATGTGGCTCGCGGTCTGCTCGGCGCGTCCGAACGGAGCCGGAGTACGGACGAGCTCGAGGACGCCCTGCGCATGATCGATCGCGCGATCGCCGTGGGGGAGCCGCGCCACCTGCAGAGTCAGGCCTGGTTCTACCGAGGAGAGGCGCTTGCGGCCCTGGGCGACTGCACGGGAGCGATGGACGCCTTCGCGGCGGTGCTCCGACTCGAGCCGGGGGGAGCGGGTGCGCTGGCGACCCAGGCCAAAGAGCGCTATGACGCCATCCGTTTCGGCCGGGGCCTGGCCTCGCTCCGGGGCTCCAACCGTTGCTACTGAGAGATCGAAGAGTGCCGACGTGAGCGTACCGCTGCTCGACCTCACCGCCCAGTACCTCTCGATCCGGAGCGAACTCGACCAGGCGCTCGCAGAGGTCGTGGCGTCGCAGCGGTTCGTCATGGGTCCGGAGGTCGAAGCGTTCGAGCAGGAAATGGCGGCGTACCTCGAGGTTCCGCACGCCGTCGGGGTGGCCAGTGGCACCGATGCGCTGTTGCTGCCCCTGAAGGCGCTCGCCCCGCGACCCGGAGACGAGGTGATCCTCCCCGCCTTCACCTTCTTCGCCACCGCAGGTGCGGTGTGGAACGCCGGGTTCCGTCCGGTCTTCTGTGACGTCGACCCCGAAACCTTCAATGTGACGGTGGCGACGCTCGAAGCGGCTCGCACCCGGCGGACCCGCGCCGTCGTCCCGGTGCACCTCTTCGGCCAGATGGCGCCCATGACCGAGATCGGGCGTTGGGCCGCGGCTCACGACCTCACCGTGATCGAAGACGCGGCTCAGGCCGTGGGGGCCCGACAGACCGGGCCCGAAGGTGTACCCGTCATGGCCGGATCTGCGGCCCCGGTAGCGGCGTTCTCGTTCTTTCCGACCAAGAACCTGGGCGGGTTCGGAGACGGGGGCATGGTCACGGCCCACGACGGCGGCTTGGCCGACACGGTGGCCAAGCTGCGCGTCCATGGGGGGCGCCAGATGTACCACCACGAGTTGGTGGGCACGAACTCGCGGCTCGACGCCCTCCAGGCGGCCGTGCTGCGGGTGAAGCTGAGGCACCTCGAGCGATGGACGGCGCTCCGGCGCGGCAACGCCCGTCGGTACGAGGAACGTCTGGGCGACGTGGCCGAGCTGCTGACCCCCGTGGTGGCCGAGGGCAATTTCCATGTCTACAACCAGTACACCGTGCGGACTCGTCGCCGGGATGCGCTCCGGGCCCATCTGGCCGACCGGGGAATCGGATCCGGAGTCTACTATCCGGTCCCCCTCCATCTTCAGCCCTGTTTCGCGGATCTGGGACACGAACCCGGATCGTTCCCCGTCGCCGAGCAACTGTGCGACGAAGTCCTGAGCCTGCCGATCTTCCCCGAACTGGGCGAGGATCGACTGGACCAGGTGGCTGCAGCCCTTCGTGGGTTTTTCGGAAGCTGAACAACGACGCCGGGTGCGGGTACTTTCAACGGATGTTCCGACTTCTTCTCCAGCCGATCCTGACCGCGTGACCCTCCGCACACTCCGGGCAACCCGAATTTCTGCCTTTGGGCTCCTCCTCCTGGCGCTTGGCGCTTGTGCCGGAGCCTCCCGATGGCAAGGACTCACCGCGGGCCAACTCTTCGAACTCGGTCGGACGGAGTTCGAGTCCGAGGAGTACGGCAAGGCGTCGGAGACCCTCGATCAGTTGCTGCTGGCGGTGCCGACCTTCGAGCAGGCTGCCGACGCCCAACTCCTGCTGGCTCGCGCATACTCGGGTGACCGGAAGTACATCCTGGCGCAGTCGGAGTTCACCCAGTTCCTGGACCGCTATCCGGCCCACCCGCTGGCGCCGCAGGCCGCTCTGGGCATGTGCGAGGCCAACAAGGCCCTGTCGCCCATCCCACAGCGGGACCAGACCTTCACCCTCCAGGCGGTGCAGATCTGTCGCAACGTGGCCGCGGATTGGCAGGGTACCCCCGAGGCGGAGGCCGCCGCAGCCGTGGTGGCCGAGATGCGGGCGAAGCTCGCCCAGAACCAGTACCAGGTGGGTAGCTACTATCTGCGCCGGGGCGCCGTCGACTCGGCGATTCTCTACTATCGGGAGCTGCTGGCCGGCTTTGCGGATACCGAATGGGCGCCACGGGCCCTCGTCGGGATCATCGACGCCTACACCCGGATCGGTTACGACGACGAGATCGAAGCCGCGCGGACGCGTCTGCTGGACCAGTACCCCGACTCGCCCGAAGCCCGGGCGCTTGCTGCGAGCGGGGGCGACAGCTCCAGGGGGGGCTGAGCGCGTGGATGTCGGTGTTTTCGGTGGCACGTTCGACCCGCTTCATGTGGGTCATCTGGTGGTGGCCCGGGATGCCCTCGAACACCTCGGATTGGACCGGGTATGCTTCGTGCCGGCCCATCGCTCACCCTTCAAGGCACCGATCATCCCTACCCAGGCCGCCCAGCGGCTGGAGATGGTCCAGCGGGCCCTGGCGGGAGAGTCGCTGTTCGAGGTGAGCACCGTCGAGGTGGACCGCCCCCCGCCGTCGTTCACCGTCGAGACCCTGCGCCTGCTGACGGAGTCCGAGCCGACCGTGCGATGGACGTTGCTGCTGGGGGTCGATCAATGGGCCTCGTTCGGCGCCTGGAAGGACCCGGTCGAGATCGCGCGCCTCTCACGGATCGCCGTGCTCTCTCGCGATGGAACCGATCCCACCGCAGTCGATCCCGGGATCGACCTGCCCTGGGTTTCCGTCCCCGTGACACGGCTCGACATTTCGTCGTCCGGAATCCGCGATCGGATCCGGAACGGTCGCAGCGTTCGGCACCTCGTGCCGGAACCCGTGCGTGAATTCATCGAATCGAAGGATCTGTACGCCCCATGTTGAAGTCCCTGGTCAAGACCATCCTCGGCAACCGTCACGACCGCGAGGCGAAGAAGCTCCAGCCCGTCGTCGACGAGATCAACCGTATCTGTGAGGGCCTCTCGACCCTCACCGACGACGAACTGCGGGGCAAGACGGATGAGTTCAAGGGGCGGATCGCCACCGCCACCGAAGATCACTTCACCCGCATCGCGGAACTCCGCAAGGAGAAGGGGGCATCCGAAGACCCGGACCACCGGGAACAGCTTTCGGTCGAGCTGGGTGCGCTCGAAGACGAGGCCCTGGCGGTGGTCGAGGCCACCCTCGAGGAGCTGCTGCCCGAGGCGTTCGCGGTCGTCAAGGAGGCCTGCCGTCGACTCGTCGGAACCGAGGTCGAGTTCGCCGGGACCCGGGCGATCTGGAACATGGTTCCCTACGACGTGCAGCTCATCGGCGGGATCGCGCTCCATCACGGCAAAGCGACCGAGATGCAGACGGGAGAAGGCAAGACGCTGGTCGCCACCATGCCGCTGTATCTCAATGCGCTCGCGGGGCGCGGCGCCCATCTGGTGACCGTCAACTCGTATCTGGCCCGACGCGACGCCGAGTGGATGGGAGCGATCTACGGCTTCCTGGGCCTCACCTTCGACGTGATCGACAACTACGACCCGGGCTCGCCCGAACGTCGTGAGGCGTACCGCGCCGATATCACCTATGGCACCAACAACGAGTTCGGATTCGACTACCTGCGCGACAACATGGTGCACACGCTGGAGCAGCGGGTCCAACGGGGTCACCACTACGCGATCATCGACGAGGTCGACTCGATCCTCATCGACGAGGCGCGTACGCCGCTGATCATCTCGGGGCCGGTGGGGCGGGACACCTCGACGCCCTTCAAGCAGTTCAACCCGATGGTGAAGGCGCTGTTCGCGAAGCAGGTGCGGCTCGTGAACGACCTCGTGGCGGGCGCCGAGGCCGACCTCGCCGCGGACAACCGTTTCGAAGCCGGCGAGAAGCTGCTCGCGGCACGCCGGGGCACGCCGCGGCACAACAAGCTCTTGAAGATGTTCGCCGAAGACCCCTCGCTGCAGACGTTGGTGCAGAAGGTCGAGGCCGACTACATGCGTGACAAGCGCCTGCATGACATCGACGAGATGCTGCTGTTCGCCATGGATGAGAAGGGGCACAATGTGCACCTCTCCGAAGCGGGGCTCGACGAGTTGTCGCCCAACGATCCCGACGCCTTCGTCGTACCCGATCTGTCCGAGGAGATCGGGCGAATCGAACACGACGAGACGCTCACCGTCGACGAGCGACGCGACCTTCTGCTCGAGATCGAGGCGGGGTACGCCGCCAAGAACCAGAAACTGCACGTCATCCATCAGCTCCTGAAGGCGTATGCCCTCTACCAGAGGGACGAGAAGTACATATTGGGTGACGACGGCAGCATCGTCATCGTCGACGAGTTCACCGGGCGACAGATGGCGGGGCGTCGGTGGAGCGACGGCCTGCATCAGGCGGTAGAGGCCAAGGAAGGGGTCGAGATCAAGGGCGAGACCCAGACGCTCGCGACCATCACGATCCAGAACTACTTCCGGATGTACGACAAGCTCAGCGGCATGACGGGCACGGCCGAGACCGAAGAGCACGAGTTCCACCAGATCTACAACCTCGACGTGATGGTGATCCCGACGAACCGGCCGGTGGTGCGGGACGATCGCAACGACCTGATCTTCCGGACCAAGCGCGAGAAGTACAACGCGATCCTCGACGAGATCGAGCGGCTACACCGACTCGAGCTGCCGGTGCTGGTCGGTACCACGAACGTCGAGGTGTCGGAGACGCTGTCGCGGATGCTCAAGCGCCGGGGGATGACCCACAACGTCCTCAACGCCAAGCAGCATCAGCGGGAAAGCGAAATCGTGGCCGAGGCCGGTCAGGCGGGTGGAATCACCATCGCCACCAACATGGCCGGACGCGGCACCGACATCAAACTGGGCGACGGGGTCCGTGACGCTCGGACGGTCGAGTGGATTCGCGATCGGGAACTCGACTTCGATCTCGTGCAGCCCGTCGACCCCACCCGCTACGACGAGAAGATCGCCAGTCGGAGCAGCGACACGCTGGTCGAAGACGGGGGGCTCCACATCATCGGCTCGGAGCGCCACGAATCGCGGCGGATCGATCGTCAGTTGCGGGGACGGGCGGGGCGACAGGGTGATCCCGGGGCGACCCAGTTCTTCCTGTCTCTCGAAGACGATCTCATGCGGCTGTTCGGGGGGATGGAGCGGATCGCCAACGCCATGGAGAAGATGGGGGCCGAAGAGGGCGAGGTGATCACGCACGGCCTGGTGACCAAGTCGATCGAGCGGGCACAGAAACGGGTCGAGGGCAACAACTTCGAGGCGCGCAAGCGACTTCTCGACTACGACGACGTGATGAATCAGCAGCGCGAGGTGGTCTACGACCTCCGCCTGTTCGCGTTGCAGGGAGGCGAAGACCTCAAGGGTGAACTCTGGGAGATGATCGCGGCCACCGTGCAGGGGTTGCTCGATCAGTATCTCCCTGCCGGTGACGCGCCCGATCATTGGGAACTGGCCGGGCTCAGGAAACGACTGCTGCTCGACTTCTTCGTCGTCGTCGAGGGCCTTCCCGAAGAAGAAGATCCCGACCACGAGTTCGATCGTGAAGACGTAGCCGAGATGTGCCTCGCTGCCGTGCGGGCGCACTTCCATCGCAAGATCGAGGGGTTCGGCGAGATCCGCGAGCGGGTGATGAGCTATATCCTGCTTTCGACCATCGACGACAAGTGGAAGGACCATCTCTACGATCTCGATCACCTGAAGGCGTCCATCGGCTTCCGGGGGTGGGGCCAGAAGGACCCGCTCGTCGAGTACAAGAAGGAGGCCTTCGAGATGTTCGTCGACCTCATGCACGACCTGCGCTCGACCGTGACGCGCAATTTCTTCCGGGCTCAGGTGACGGCTCAGCCGCCGCGACCGATGCCACGCCCCCAGCAGGTCACCCTGTCGGGGCCCGGGGACACACCTGCGGGCGGTGTGGCGGCTCGATCCGCACCGGCTCGGTCTCGCCCCCGGGTCGATGAGACCGGGATCGCTGCTCGCGCTCGAGCGGATGTGGCCGGTGCTGCGGTGGGGTTGGGGACGGCTCCGGACGTGCGCCGTCTGGCCACCAATCGCGGAGAGGGTGAAGAGCGCAAGGCGACCCCCGCAACCGCGGTCGACGAGCCGGGTCGCAACGACCCCTGTCCCTGTGGGAGCGGCAAGAAGTACAAGAAGTGCCACGGCAAGGGGGGATGACGGAGCTCGGATCGCCAGCATCGCAGTGGGGTCCTATCTTCGCTGCGGAGCCCTCCGGGAGCATCGTTTCGGAGGGCCGGCCCTCTCCCGTCCGCCATGGCCCTTTCGTCTCGCAACCCGGCCCCCACCCCCACCATCAGGGGGATTCCCCGGCCTCTGGCCCGGGCGCTGGAGGCGTACGCCGATCGTCTGGACGTCGATGCGATCCGACGCGCCTACGAACTCGCCGTGGCATCCCATGCGGGGCAGCGTCGAGCCTCCGGTGACGAGTTCGTGTCACATACCGTCGAGGTGGCCACGATCCTGGCGGGGTTGAGGCTCGACACCGCCACCATCGTCGCAGGACTGGTGCACGACGTGGTCGAAGACACGGCCATGACGCTGCTCGAGCTCGAGGAACGCTTCGGGGCCGAGGTCGCGACTCTGGTCGACGGCGTGACCAAGATCGGCAAGGTGCAGTTCCGATCGCACACCGAGCAGCAGGTCGAGAACTACCGCAAGCTGCTGCTGTCGATGGCCGAAGACGCCCGGGTCATTCTCATCAAGCTGGCCGACCGTCTCCACAACATGCGCACCCTGGAGCACCTGCCCGAGGGGAAGCGGCGCAGGATCGCGCTCGAAACCCGCGAGATCTATGCGCCACTCGCTCACCGGCTCGGGATCTTCTCGATCAAGTGGGAACTCGAGGACCTCGCCTTCAAGTTCGTCGAGCCGGAAATCCACGAAGATCTGGTGCGGAAGATCCAACGTCGGCGGCGTGAGCGGGAACGGCACATCGTCGAACTGAAGGTGCCCCTCGAAGAGGAACTCGCGAGGCATGGGATTCCTGCCGAGGTCACCGGTCGTCCGAAGCACCTCTGGTCGATCTACAACAAGATGGAACGCCGGGGGCTGCCCTATGAGGAGATCCACGACCTCATGGCGATGCGGATCATCACGGATTCGATCCAGAATTGCTACGCGGCGCTCGGCGTGATCCACTCGCGTTGGGCTCCGGTCCAGGAGCGGTTCCACGACTACATCGCCACGCCCAAGTCCAACATGTACCGCTCGCTCCACACGACCGTGGTCGGTCCGCACGGACGGCGATACGAAATCCAGATCCGAACCGAGGAGATGCACCGCACCGCCGAATACGGCATCGCGGCACATTGGAAGTACAAGGAGGGCGGGGGAGGGGACCGCGACGAAGTCGACGAGGCGTTGACCTGGTTCCGTCAGGTCCTGGAATGGCAGCAGGACACCAATGAGCCCGAGGAGTTCATGGAGTTCCTGCGCATGGACCTCTTCCAGGGCGAGATCTTCGTGTTCACGCCGAAGGGAGAGGTGCGCCAGCTGCCCATCGGAGCCACCCCCATCGACTTCGCCTTCGCGGTCCACACCGAGGTGGGACTGCATTGTGCGGGTGCCAAGGTGAACGGCCGGATCGCACCGTTGTCACGCGAGCTGCGCAACGGCGATACGGTCCAGATCATCACCAACCCCCGCCAGTGGCCCAACCGGGATTGGCTCGCCTTCGTGAAGACCTCCCGGGCCCGGGGCCGTATCCGCCAGTGGATCCGAAAACAGGAATTCGACTCGGCGGTGGGGCTCGGGCGCGAGTTCCTCGACAGGGAACTCAAGAAGGCGCGGGTCGAGCGGCCGGTCGAGTCCGTACTCGTGAAGGGCGCCGACGACCTCGGGTATCCCGACTTCGACCATGTCCACGCCGCGCTCGGTCGCGGTGACATCGGCCCGACGGCGGTCATCCGCGCGCTCTATCCGGACCAGGACCCCGTGGAAATGGTCCAACGCCAGCCGACGGCGCTGCAGCGGCTGGCCGAGAAGCTGATCCGGACCAACAAGGGTGTGCGGATCCAGGGGATGGAGAACCTGATGGTCCGGTATTCCCAATGCTGCCAGCCGGTGCCGGGCGACGACGTGACCGGGTACATCACGCGTGGGCGGGGTGTGTCGATCCACCGGGCGGATTGTCCCAACATCCTCAACCTGCCCGATCCCGAGCGGAGGATCGACATCGAGTGGGCAGCCGAGAAGGGCGACCGGTTTCTCGTACGGGTCTACCTGCGCGGTACCGACCGCCGAGGTCTGTTGTCGGATGTGGCCAAGGCGATCACCGACACCGGCACCGACATCCAGCACGCCGACATGTTGACGACGGATGGGGGCATGAATGGCGAGTTCGTGGTCGAGGTCCAGGACCTGGCACACCTCAAGAAGGTGCTCAAGTCGATTGCCCGGGTGAAGGGTGTGCTGAGTGTCGAGCGCCGCGAGAGTTTTCAGGAAACGGACCTGACCTTCTGATGGCCGTCTTCCATCTGGAGTCCCACTACGAACCTGCCGGCGATCAGCCGACGGCGATCCGCGAACTGAGCGAGGGGCTTGAGCGGGGGGACCGGCATCAGGTGTTGCTCGGGGCCACCGGGACGGGAAAGACCTTCGCCATTGCCCACGTCATCGCCAACCACGGCCGTCCGACGCTGGTCATGAGCCACAACAAGACGCTGGCGGCTCAGCTGTACGGCGAATTGAAGTCGCTCTTTCCGCGCAACGCGGTGGAATACTTCATCAGCTATTACGACTACTACCAACCCGAGGCCTACGTCCCCTCGACCGACACCTACATCGAGAAGGATTCGTCGATCAACGAAGACATCGAGCGATTGCGACTGCGGGCCACGTCGTCGTTGATGGAGCGCGACGACGTCATCGTGGTGGCATCGGTGTCGTGCATCTACGGCCTCGGGAATCCGAGTGACTACCGTGAACTCATGCTGCACGTCACGGTGGGCGGGACGCTGTCGCGTAAGAAGATCCTGGAGAGTCTGGTGGCGATCCAGTATACCCGTAACGACTACCTCTTCGAGCGGGGCACATTTAGGGTGCGGGGAGACACGGTGGAGGTCTTTCCGGCGTACGAGGAGCAGGCGGTCCGCATCGAGCTGTGGGGCGACACGGTGGAGCGGATCACGCGGTTCGAACCGCTCACCGGCGAGACCATCGTCCAGCTCGAGCGCACCGCGATCTACCCCGCGAGCCACTACGTGACCCGGCGCCGGACCATCGACCAGATGGTTCCCCACATTCGGGAGGAACTGGCCGGGCAGGTGTCGCGTTTCCAGGCCGAGGGCAGGCTGCTCGAGGCGCAGCGGATCGAGCAGCGGACCCACTTCGATCTCGAGATGATGCTCGAGATCGGCACCTGCCCGGGAATCGAGAACTACTCGCTCTACACCTCCGGTCGGCAGACCGGAGAACGACCCGCCTGTCTCTTCGATTATTTTCCCGAGGACTATCTCCTGATCGTCGACGAGAGCCATGTGTCGATCCCCCAGATCGGCGGAATGTACAAGGGCGACCGCTCCCGCAAGACGACGCTGATCGAGCACGGCTTTCGGCTCCCCTCGGCGCTCGACAATCGTCCCCTGAAGTTCGATGAGTGGGAGTCGCTGGTGCGGCAGGCCATCTACGTGTCGGCGACCCCGGGCAGCTGGGAGCTCGATCAGGCGGGCGGTGTGG
The DNA here is from genome assembly GCA_964521385.1 of uncultured Gemmatimonadaceae bacterium. Lineage (GTDB taxonomy): Bacteria > Gemmatimonadota > Gemmatimonadetes > Longimicrobiales > Gaopeijiaceae > Gaopeijia. Next base: position 10,269 of record CAZFRU010000008.1, read on the forward strand.
TGGTCGAGCAGATCATCCGGCCCACGGGGCTGCTCGATCCGGAGGTACGGGTGCGCCCGGTGAAGGGACAGGTCGACGACCTGCTGGCCGAGATCCGCGCACGCGAGGTGCTCGGTGAGCGTGTCCTGGTGACGACCCTCACCAAGCGGATGGCCGAAGACCTCTCCGAATACCTGGCGTCGGTCGGTGTGCGGGTGCGCTACATGCACTCCGATATCGGCGCCTTCGAGCGCATGGACATCTTGCGATCGCTACGTCTCGGCAAGATCGACGTCCTGGTGGGGATCAACCTGCTGCGCGAGGGGCTGGACCTTCCGGAGGTGTCGCTGGTGGCGATTCTCGACGCCGACAAGGAGGGTTTTCTGCGCGACGGTCGCTCGTTGATCCAGACCATCGGCCGGGCGGCCCGGAACGTCAGCGGCGTGGCGATCCTCTACGCCGATCGGATCACGCGGTCGATGCAGTTCTGCCTCGATGAGACCAATCGTCGCCGGGCGATCCAACTGGCGCACAACGAGGAGCACGGCATCACCCCCGAGACCATCAGGAAGAGTATCGAGCAGATCGAATTCTCGACCCGCGTGGCGGACGCGCGCACCGTGCCGGCTCGGGTGGCCGAGAATGTGCAGAGCTATGCCGACGAGATCGATCGCGAGGCCTACGTCAAGATCATCGAGGCGGAGATGGCCGAGGCTGCCGAGGCGCTGGACTTCGAGCGCGCCGCCCTTCTGAGGGACCAGCTCTTCCAGCTTCGTGCCGAGGTGTCGTCGTCGTGACCTCGATGCCCGTCGTCCTGTCGCTCGACGAGGTCGAGGCCTGGGGTCGCCGGATCGGCGCCGAGGCCGAGCCGCCGCTCCTGATCGCCCTGCACGGACCCCTGGGGGCGGGCAAGTCGGTGCTGGCTCGGGCCATCGCGCGTGGGGCGGGAGTCACCGGCCCCGTCCCCTCGCCCACCTACAACCTCATGCTCGCCTACGAGGCGGATCGGAACGTGCGGCTGATCCACATCGACCTCTACCGGCTTCACCACGCCGACGAAGTCGCAGAGCTGGGCTGGGACGAGGTGCTGAGCGACGCGCGGGGCATCGTGGTCGTCGAGTGGGCCGAGCGCGCGGGGCGACACCTTCCCGAGCAACGCTGCACGATCCGGATGGATCAGGCGGGCCAGCGCCCCGACCTGCGCCGGGTCGAGTGGTGGTCGTCGGGCGGGGCGCCCGACCTGCCGACACCCTGCGGACCGGAGGCTCGATGCCGGGGGTGATCCTGGCCCTCGAGACCTCGGGGCCGATCGGGTCGGCTGCGCTGGCGGTCGACGGGGCGGTGGCGGCTCGAAGGTTCCTGGGTGAGAGGGGGCGTCATGCAGCCTCCCTTCCGGAGGCCATGGCCGCGGTGATCGCCGAGGCAGGGCTGTGTCCCTCTGCCGTGGACGCCGTGGCCGTGGGTGCGGGCCCGGGGTCGTTCACCGGCGTCCGGGTCGCGGCTGCGGCCGCGAACGGCTTCGCCCATGCCCTGGGGATCGGTGTATGTCCCGTGTCGAGCCTCGAGGCGGCTGCCGTGGGCAGCGAGGCGCTCCCGCCGGGTGTGGGGCCGTGGCCCCGGGATGCGCCCCGCCCGCCCTTCGGCCTGCGGCGCGTGCTCTTCGACGCCCGCGGGGATCGGCTCTTCACCGCCGTCTACCGGGTCGGGCCCACGACCTGCGAGGAGATCGTCGCGCCCCGCTTCGCGCGTCTGGCCGAGGTGTGTGGCGAGGCGGCCATCTCCTCGGACCGGGACGAACTCGCCGCTTTCGTGCTGTGCGGTGATGGTGCGGTTCGCCATCGCGTCGAACTCGAGCGCGCCGGCGCGCAGGTGGCACTGCCCCCGGCCGGGGTGCCCACCGCCGATGGTGTCCTCTGGGCCTGGATCGCCAGTGGCCGTCCCGCCGGGGTACCACCGGGCAGGTGGGACCCCGCCTATCTACGCGACACGGGTGCCGTACGGGCCCGCAGGGACCGGCCATGAACATCGCCACCGCCATGGTCCGGCCCATGACCGCCGCCGACGTGCCCCGGGTGGTCGCCATCGAGACGCTCGCCTTCTCCTCGCCCTGGCAGGCCGACACCTTTCTGCGGCTGCTGGGACGTCCCGGCGCCGAGCTGCTCGTCCTCGACCTGCCCGATGCGTCCGTCGTCGGCTACGCGATTCTCTGGTGCATCCTCGACCAGGGGGAGTTGGCCAACATCGCCATCGACGAACCCTGGCGCGGACGGTCCCTGGGTGCGTTTCTTCTCGACCGTGTGCTCGACACGGCCCGCGAGCGCGGTGTGCGGACCCTCTTTCTCGAGGTTCGTGCGTCGAATGTGGCCGCTGCGGCTCTGTACGAATCCCGCGGTTTCGTCGAGATCGGAACTCGCAGGAACTACTACGATCATCCCCGCGAAGATGCGCGGGTTCTCGAAAAGAGGTTGTAAGCATGAATGTCGCCGTCGTGGGTACGGGGTATGTCGGGCTCGTCGCGGGCGCCTGTCTCGCCGAGACCGGCAATCAGGTGGTCTGCGTGGACATCGATGAGGCCAAGGTCGCGGGGCTGTGTCGTGGTGAGGTGCCGATCTACGAGCCGGGCCTCGCAGAGCTGGTACGGCGCAACGTCGCCGCGGAGCGCCTACGTTTCACCACCGACCTCTCCGACGCGGTACGCGGCACGCGCATCGTCTTCATCGCGGTGGGCACTCCCCAGGACGAAGACGGGAGCGCCGATCTGCAGCATGTACTGGCGGTGGCCCGCGGCATCGGCCGCGCCATGGACGGCGAGTGCGTGGTCGTGACCAAGAGCACCGTCCCGGTGGGGACGGCTCGGCGGGTGCGCGAGGCCATCGAGCGTGAAACGCCACACCGGGTGCACGTCTGCTCGAACCCCGAGTTCCTGAAGGAGGGTGCGGCGGTCGATGACTTCATGAAGCCGGACCGGGTCGTGGTCGGTGTCGACAGCCCGGTGGCGGAAGCGGCCCTGCGCCAGCTCTACGAGCCGTTCCTGCGCACGGGCAACGCGCTGATGGTGATGGACATTCCCTCGGCTGAGATCACCAAGTACGCGGCCAACGCCATGTTGGCCACCCGGATCAGCTTCATGAACGCCATCGCCCAGCTCTGCGAACGGACGGGGGCCGACATCGACGCCGTGCGGCGGGGGGTGGGATCCGATGTCCGCATCGGGTCGGCCTTCCTCTTCCCCGGCGTCGGCTACGGAGGCTCGTGCTTTCCGAAAGACGTGCAGGCCCTGATCCGGACCGCCAGGGAGCTGGGTGCCCCCGCCGAGATCCTCGAAGCGGTCGAGCAGGTCAACGCCGGCCAGAAGCGAATCCTGCTCGAGCGCATCGTCGCGCGCTTCGGCGACGACCTCACTGGCCGCACCTTCGCCGTCTGGGGTCTGGCCTTCAAGCCCAACACCGACGATATGAGGGCGGCGCCCTCGATCGTGACCATCGAGGGGCTGTTGGCTCGGGGTGCACGAGTCATTGCCCACGATCCCGAGGCCGGGGCCGAGGCCCGGCGCATCTTCGGTGACCGCATCGAGATCGTGGATCGAAACTACGATTGCCTGGACGGGGCCGACGCCCTCGCCATCCATACGGAATGGCTGCCCTATCGGCGCCCGGATTTTGCCCGCATGCGGGCACGCATGGCAGAGCCGCTGATCTTCGACGGCCGCAACCTCTACACCCCCGAAACGATGGCCGACGCCGGCTTCGAATACCACTCGATCGGACGCCCGGTCGTGCACCCCGCGCCGCTGGCCGGGGAGCTGCCATGAAGATCCTGGTCACGGGGGCCGCCGGGTTCCTGGGGTCGCACCTTGCGGAGCGCTTGCTGGACGAGGGCCATGAGGTGGTGGGCCTCGACAACTTCGTCACCGGATCGCCCGCCAACATCGACCGTCTGCGCGGTCACCCGGGCTTTTCGTTTCTCGAGCACGACATCTCCCGACCGTTGCTTCTGGAGGGCGACCTCGACGGCATCCTGCACTTCGCGTCGCCGGCGAGCCCGGTCGACTACCTGGACATGCCGATCCAGACGCTCAAGGTCGGTAGCCTCGGTACCCACAATTGCCTCGGGCTGGCGAGAGCCAAGGGTGCCCGTTTCCTGTTGGCGTCGACGTCGGAGGTGTACGGTGACCCGCAGGTCCATCCGCAGCCCGAGAGCTACTGGGGGCACGTCAATCCCGTGGGCCTGCGGGGGTGCTACGACGAGGCGAAGCGATTTGCCGAGGCGATGACGATGGCCTATCGCCGCCATCACGACGTCGACACCCGGATCGTACGGATCTTCAATACCTACGGCCCTCGCATGCGCCCGGGTGACGGCCGGGTCGTCTCGAATTTCATCGTGCAGGCCTTGCGGGGAGAGCCCCTCACGGTCTACGGAGACGGGTCCCAGACACGATCATTCTGCTACGTCGACGACGAGGTCGACGGGATTCTGCGGCTTTTCCACTCCGACGAGGCCGATCCGGTCAACATCGGCAATCCCGTCGAGTTCACCATTCGCGAGCTTGCCGAGATCGTGGTGGCCGAGACCGGACATCGATCCAGCATCGTCGAGCGAGCCCTCCCCGACGACGACCCCAAGGTCCGCCAGCCCGACATCACCCGTGCGCGTACCCTGCTCGGATGGGAGCCCCGGGTGCCTCTGCTCGACGGGCTGCGACGCACCATTCCCTGGTTTCGGCAGCAGGTCGAGGGCGCCGATGCCCGGGCGCGTACCCTGGAGTGAGCGAGCCCCCGGAAGCGGTTCTGCTTGCTGCCCCCATCCGCGAGTACTAGCGTCGAGTATGAACACCTTCTCGGTCCCCACCGTACAGCAGCGTATCGCCGCGGGCATGGCGGCCTGGGAGCGCGACGACTACGACACGGCGCTCACGGTCTTCCAGGAAGTCCTGCAGGATCACTCCGACTTCGCCGACGTGCACAACCGCATGGGCCTCTGCCTGGCGATGCTGGGACGCCATCCCGAGGCGCTGGCAGCCTTTCAGGAGGCCGTGCACCTCGCCCCGACCTATGCCGAGGCGCATCTCAACCGCGGCATCGTGCTCACCGAACTCGGCCGCCATGAAGAGGCGCAGGCCGCCTTCGACGAGTCGTCGCGACTCGACACTCGCGACGGGACGGCGTTTCCGTCGCACGTGGGCAACCAGATCGCCGTGACCCATGCCAAGCTCGGCGACCTCTACCTCGTGGCCAATCGTCCAGCGCTCGCCGCCGAGCAGTACCGATCCGCTCTCGAGGTCCGGCCCCGCTTTCTCGACATCCGCACGAAGCTCGCCGAGGCGCTGCTGGAGATGGGGGAGCCCGACCTGGCTCTCGCCGAACTTCGCGACGTGCTCGAGGCGAATCCCGAATTCACAGGCGCGCGGCTGCGTATGGGCGTCGTCCTCCATCGTCTGGGTCGCACCGACGCGGCGGTGGTCGAGTGGACGAGGTGTGCCTCGGAAGACCCGCAGGACCTGCGACCTCGAGCCTACCTCGTGTCGGTCGGCGCACGAGGGTAGCGGGGGCTCGAGCCCGAAGGCTCAGCGGTACACGCCGGGGATCAGGAATCGGGTCACGTAGTCCGGCACGGCCTCTTCGACCGAACGAAACGGGCGCGAGTACCCGAGGGCTCGCAGGCGATCCATGCGGGCCTCGGTGAAGTACTGGTAGCGCTCGCGCAGCTCGGGCGGCGTGTCGATCCACTCGACGTCGAGGGGACGACCCACGGCGTCGTAGAGCGCAGCCATCAATTCGAGCCAGGTCTGGGCCCGCCCGGTTCCCAGGTTGAACAGACCCGACGTGTCGGCATCGTCGAGCATCCACTGGTCGAGGAGCCACTGCATGACCGCGACACAGTCGTCCACATAGACGAAGTCGCGCATCTGCCCACCGTCGGGGTAGTCGGGGTGGTGCGATCGAAAGAGGGTGACCGGCTCGCCCCGCACGGCTCCCGGAAACGCCTTGGTGACCACACTGCGCATCGATCCTTTGTGATGCTCGTTGGCGCCGTAGACGTTGAAGAACTTGAGGCCCACCCAACGGGGTGGGGTCGGGGCACCCTCGGCGATCTCTCTCGCGACCCACCGGTCGAACAGGTGCTTGCTCCACCCGTATGCGTTGAGGGGGCGCAGGGTCGCGAGTGCCTCGGGGCGCCCGTCGTCGTCGAACCCCTGGGATCCGTCTCCGTAGGTCGCTGCGGACGATGCGTAGATCAGAGGTACGCCTTCCCGCGCGCACCACCGCCAGAGAGCCTGCGACAGGCGCACATTGGTGTCGACGATCAGGTCGACGTCGCTCTCGGTGGTCGACGAGATGGCACCCATGTGTACCACCGCCTCGATCGCCCCGGACCGTCGGCCCAGGTACTCGACGAGGCCCTCGGGGGCCACGACCTCGTCGAGATCGCGCTGCGCGAGGTTTCGCCATTTGTCACCGGCGCCGAAGCGATCACAGACCGAGACGCGGTGGCCTCGTTCGTCGAGGGCCGCAACGAGATTCGAGCCGATGAAGCCGGCGCCGCCGGTGACGAGGATCATGGACCGACCGTGTGTCGCAGGGAGCAGGGATACCTCAGGAAAGTACGGATTCACAAGCGGGCCGCCAGTTGCGCCTGTCCATCGCAGTCGGCCCGGCGCCACAACCCGCAGACAGACGCGCGAAACGTTTGTAGTTTTTCTGGAATTCGTGTTTGCCGAAACTCACTGTTCGTCTCTACCTTTGCACTAGCAGGGTCGCTCCGTCCTGGTCCCGAGGTCGCCATGTGCCGCTCCATGATCATGCTGCTCGCCGCCATGGCGTTGCTCGTGCCGAACCCGGTCGAGGCCCGGCAGACCGTCACCGTGCCCGAGACGTACACCGTGGTGGACGGAGACACCCTCTGGGGGCTGGCTCGCCGGTTCTACGGCGATGCGATGCTGTGGACGTTGATCTATGAGGCCAATCGACCCCAGATCCCCACCCCGGAGCAGCTCGATCCGGGAACCGTGTTGGCGCTTCCTGGTCGCGACGCCCTCCGCACCGATCTCGAACCGGGCCAGACGCCGGCCCGGATTGCGACGATCGCGGTCCAGACGGGCGGAGGAGCGGCTCGACCCCCGGGCGACACTCTCGCAGCGGTGCCGGTCCGTCGGGATTCCGCGCCGCCGGCGACGCCCGTCGTTGACGCCGCCCCGGTCCGCACTCCCTTCTTCCGCGACGATCGCACGACCGGCCTCGCGGACCCGACGCGCACGGCCGTATCTCGTGAGCGAGCGCCTCTCGAGGCGATTCCCGCGTCGGTGTTCTATTCGGCGCCGTTCGTGCTCGCAGGCGCGGAGGTGGCACCGGCCACGGACTCCATCGTCGGTCCGGCGCTGGACGATCCACGCCGGGCACTTCTCCACTCGGCGCGCGCAGGAGACCGGGTACGCCTGGCCCACCGCGGTAGCGTCCCCGAGGTCGGCACCCGGTGGCAGGTCTACCGTGTGGGCCGGTCGATCCCGGGCCTGGGCCGCGTCGCGCTTCCGGTCGGGACGCTGGTGGTGGAGTCGTCGCAGGGCGGCACCACTGTTGCGGTGGTCGATCTCCACTTCGATCGGATCGCCGTGGGCGACCGCGTCCGTCCCCTTCCGGCAGCACCGGCCCCACGGCCCGCGGCCACCGACCCGATCTCGTCGACCCTCGTGGCCGAGATCGTGGGCGATCCCCTCGGCCAGGCCGTCCTCGGGTTGGGCGATATCGTCTTCCTCGGCGCCGGACGCGCCGCTGGAATCCAGCTCGGCGACGAGTTCGTACCGGCCTGGGCGGGTGCGGCCGACGGCGCTTCCGGCCGCCTCCAGGTCGTCCTGGTCGAGGAGTCGATCGCCACTGCGAAGATCATCGGTGTCGGCGAATCGCTCTTCCAGGTCGGTCGTGCGGTGCGATTGGATCGCCGGATCCGCTGAGCACGGGTTCATCTCACTCCCCCCCAGAAAACCTCGGAACCTCTATGTCTGAATCCCAGCGCGTCGTCGTCACCGGCGGTGCGGGCTTCATCGGAAGCCACGTCGTCGATGCCTACCTCGCCCGCGGCCACCAGGTCTGGGTGGTCGACAACCTCTCGTCGGGCCGACGCGACAACCTCGCCGACGGGGTCGAGTTCCTCGAAGCCGATATCGGCGCCGCCGAGGTCCGTGATCTCATTCGCGAGGTGAAGCCCCACATCGTCAACCACCACGCCGCGCAGATCGATGTGCGGGTGAGCGTCGAGGACCCCCGTCGCGACGCCCGCACCAACATCGACGGCCTGCTCAACCTGACCGAGGGTGCCCTCGAGGCCGGTACCCGCCGGTTCGTCTTCGTGTCGAGCGGGGGCGTGGTCTACGGGGAACCCGAGGTTCGGCCCACGCCCGAGGAGACCACCAAGGCGCCGCTCTCTCCGTACGGTGTGACCAAGCTCGCCGGCGAGTACTACCTCAACTACTACCGGCGTGTGCACGGCCTGGAATACGTCGCACTTCGCTACAGCAACGTGTTCGGTCCGCGACAGGATCCACATGGCGAGGCGGGTGTAGTAGCCATCTTCTGCAACCGGCTCCTCGCGAGCGAAGCGCTGACCATCTTCGGTGACGGCGAGCAGACACGCGACTACGTCTTCGTGGGCGACGTAGCGCAGGCCAACATGGTGGCGTCGGAGATGGCTCTGCCGAAGGAGCCCTCGACCGAAGGACTCGACGAAGTGGCCTTCAATGTCGGCACGGGCCTTGCGACCAGCGTCAACCGGCTCGCCGATGCCCTCGAGGAGATCGCGGGTATCCATCCCGGGCGGGACTACCGAGGTGGGCGGGCGGGCGAGCTTCGCCACAGCACACTCGACGCGTCGAAGATGCGCGATCGGGCCTGGGCCCCCCAGGTCTCGATCACGGAAGCACTGCAGGAAACCTACGAGTACATTGCCCAGACCCGGATTGCCACGCCGTGAGCCTCTTCCCCGTCATCGCCCAGCTTCGTGTGCCCACCAGCCCCCTCGACATGGTGTTGGGGGGGACGTTGCCCACCCAGATCGTGCTGGCGACGCTGGCGGTGTTCTCCCTGGTCTCGGTGTGGATCATGTGGGCCAAGGCCCGGCAGTTCCGGGCTGTGCGGCGTCTGGGCGATCAGTTCATCAGCGCGATGGAGCGCGCCCAGCGCCTCGAAGACGCCTACAAGGCGATTCTCGCGCTACCGGAGTCTCCCTATGGGCGCGTCTTCCGCCAGGGCATCAACTTCTTCAGTGAGCTTCGCCCCGGAGGACTCCGTGAGGGCGCGCAGGTCCAGGGGCTGTCGGCGGCGCAGCTCGAAGTGCTGCGGCTGGTGCTCGAGAAGGAAGAAGCCGAGGAGCGCGACGAGCTGTCCCGGGGGCTGCAATGGCTCGCCGTGGTCGCCTCCGTATCGCCGCTGCTCGGGCTGCTCGGCACCGTGATCGGCATCATGAATGCCTTCCTGGGCATCACCGCTACGGGCTCGACCAACATCGGCGCGGTGGCCCCGGGTGTGGCCGAGGCGCTGATCACCACGGTGGCGGGGCTGTTCGTCGCCATCCCCGCGGTCATCGGCTACAATCACTACGTGTCCCGGCTGAACCTGGTCAGCGGAGAGCTCGAAGGGTTCTCCAGCGAGTTCATCGGTACCCTGGCGAGAGAAGGGCGGGTCTGATGGCCCGGCACCGTCGCGATCGGGGGGACCTGCCCCTGACGGCCGAGATCAACGTCACCTCGCTGGTCGACGTGGCCTTCACGCTGCTCGTGGTCTTCATCATCGTCGCCCCCGCGCTCCAGGGAGGCATCGAGATCGTCATGCCCGAAGCCGATGTGTCGCCCATCACCTCGGTCCAGGCCCCCCTGATCGTGACGCTGACCCGCGAGGGCCGCGTCTATATGGAAGACCGTCCCATGGACATCGAGGAGTTCCGGAGCGCATTTCCGGGTCTCGTCGAAGTCATGGCCCGCGACGTGGTGTACGTGCGAGCCGATGCCCGGGCCAGCGTGCAGCAGCTGTACCAGGTGCTCGGAATCATCAACGCGACTGGCGTCGCCTTGTCTTTGCAGGCCGAGGAGTGGACGTCGAACTGAGGCGGAATCGGGGCCGGCTGCCCCGAAGCGGTCTGTGGGTGTCGGCGGGGCTGCACGCCGTCGTCCTGGCGGTGCTGTTCTTCGGGTCGGCGTTTCAGCCCATGCCCGTGGCGTTCGAAACCTTCCAGATCGAGCTCGTGGCCTCGACGACGATTCCCGATGCGCTGGCTCCGGTCCGCGACGAGTTGGTCATCGAGGTTCCCGATCCGTCGCCGCCCGAGCCACCGCCCACGATCCCGCCGCCGCCGGACCCGGATCCGGAGCCGGTTCCCGAGACGCCGCCCCCGGATCCCGAGCCGGAGCCCGAACCCGAGAAGACGCCACCGCCGCCTGCGGTCGACGACCCCCCGCCGGCGCGTGCGGACCCCACGCCCCCGCAGCCGATTCCCGAGGCGGAAAGCGCCGAGACGACCGGTGCCGCGGTCAACGTGCGACTCGAGGGACTGCGCAGGGACTATCCGGCCTACTACGGCAACATCGTCCAGCAGATCCTGATTTGTTTCCGGCCGCCACCCGGCAACAATCGCTGGCGCGCGGTAGTCTACTTCGAGATCCGCGAGGATGGGACCGTTTCGGGTGTACGCCCGGTAGAACGTTCCGGGAACCAGTCGTTCGACCTCGCCGCCATCGGCGCCGTGGCGGACTGCGCGGGGAGGGGCCGGTTCGGTCCCCTGCCCGACGACCTGCCCTACGAGACCCTGCCGGTGCAGTTCGAGTTCAGACCATCGGGGATCGGCGGATGAATCCCACCCACCTTCTTCGACCTTCGCTTCCAACCTCGTGTATCGTGTCAGCCCTTTCGCGCCGCATGCTTCGCTCCGCCTCGTACGCCGCTCTCGTGGTCGCGACCCTCGCCGCTCCGGCTCTCGCCCAGGACCAGCTCCCGGGGGTATCGCTGGGGCTCGCCTACGATGCGATCGCCGCCCCCGGGCTGGCCATCCAGCCCTTCGAGGGACGCTTCGGGGGGCAGGGGGCCGCCGGGTCGGTCGAGGCCATCGTCGGGCGTGACCTGACGAATTCCGACCGATTCAAGGTGGTCGACTCGCTGCCGGCGTCGATGGGGGGCGGGACGGTCGACTATGCGCTCTGGGACCGGCTCGGAGCCGTCTACCTGTTGCGCGGGCGGGTCGAGGGCACCGGCGACGGATTCGTGTTGATCCTGGAACTCCACGACGTGGCGTATACCCGGCTGGCCAACGAGGGACGCTTCACCCTGCCGCGGCCCGATGCTCCGGGCTTCCGCATGGCGGTCCATCGGGCCTCCGACGCCGTGGTGGAATGGGCCTTCGGCGAACCCGGGATGGCCGCGTCGCGGATCGCCTTCAGCATGATGCGCGACGACGGCTTCAAGGAGATCTACGTGGTCGACTCCGACGGCGAGAATCTGCGACGCCTGAGCCACAACCAGGACATCGCGGTGTCGCCCGCGTGGTCGCCCGACGCCTCCCGCATCGCCTACATGAGCTACGCCGACGGGCAACGTCTGTTCGAGATCGACATGGCGAGTGGTCAGGTGCGCATGCTGACCCCCGGGCGGGAAGGCAACTATCTCACGCCCTCGTACCATCCCGACGGCGAGACGCTGATCTTCGCCGTGCAGGGCATCAACCACCGCTCCGGGCTGTTCACCTACAACGTGCGGCGCGATTGCTGCATGACCAGCCTCACCGAGGGCCGATTCATCGACGTGAGCCCCGCCTATTCCCCCGATGGTCGCTGGCTGGTGTTCAACTCGAGCCGCCTGGGGTCGGCCACACCCCAGATCTACGTGATGCCGGCCCGCGGGGGCGACGCGGAGATCCTCTCGCCGTATCAGTACGGGTCGGGGGGATACTACACCGCCCCCGACTGGTCGCCCTACGGCAATCTGGTCGCCTTCCACGGGCGGGTGGGGCGAAGCGGGCGCTACCACATTCTGGTGGCACGAATGGGGGAGCAGGCCGGAATGGCCGACCGGCTCACCCAGTTGACCAGCGTGGGGAACAACGAAGACCCGTCCTGGGCCCCGGACGGACGGCACATCGTCTTCGTGGGTGAGCGCGACTGGGGCAAGGGGCTGTTCGTCGTCGATTCTGCCACGGGGGCCCTCCGGCCCATCCTGCGCGGAGTCGATGTGGGCGAGCCTGCCTGGTCACCGCCCATAGGCGGGTAAGCCTTCGGGCACCCCACCCATTGTGGCCTGGGGTGTTGCGTAGTACCGTATTTTGGGGTATAGAGTAGGCGACATATTCCGGATCCGCACAGGTTCGGTACCGTCGCAGCTAGCGTCCGCGTGGTCGGAGCGTCGAGCCTCCGCGCGCGGGGTAGGACCCAAACCATCCACTCTGGAGCAGGAATGAACCACCGCCGTTTCGTCATCCCCGCGCTTGCTGCCACTCTGATGCTGGCGGCTTGCAAGAAGGACCCGCCCCCGCCCCCGACGCCGACCGGCCCCACCGCCGACGAGCTCGCCGAGCGTGCCCGTCTGGACTCGATCGCCCAGGCCGAGGCCGCGCGTCGCGCCGCCGACGCCGCGGCCGAAACCGAGCGTCGTGCGGCGGAACAGCGGCAGGCGGCCATGCGCGAGGCCCGCGCCACCCTCGAAGAGATGGTCTTCTTCGACTACGACGAGTCGGAGCTGCGCAGCGACGCGCAGTCCACCTTGCGGCGCAAGGCCGAGATCCTGCGGGCCAGCCCCGCGGTCCGGATCCGCATCGAGGGCCACGCCGACGAGCGGGGTTCGACCGAGTACAACCTCGCCCTCGGCAATGCGCGCGCGGAGGCGGTCCGGCAATTCTTCACCTCGTTCGGGCTCGACGCGAGCCGGTTCGCCATCACCTCGTACGGTGAGGAGCGCCCGCTGGCGCAGGGCAGCAACGAGTCGTCCTGGGCCCGGAACCGGCGTGCAGAGTTCGTGATCACCGCCGGGGCCGACCAGATCAACTCCGGCATGTAATCCAACCGACCGCGGGATCCCCCCGGGCCCGAGGGCTCGGGGGGGCACGCGGGCTGCGGCAGACGACGATGATGATTCGATTTTCGGTGGGGAGGGCCGCGGTTCTTCTCGCCGCTCTGGCTTCGGCAGGATGCGCCACCAAGGGCGACATGCGCGACCTGCAGAACGACATGCGCGCACTCATGCTGCGTCAGGACTCGCTCATGACCGAGTTCCGCCGGCAGAACCTGTCCACCCGCGACACGCTTCGCCAGGCCTCCGACCAGCTCTTCCAGATCCGGGGCGACCTCGGCAACCGACTGCAGTCGATCGAGGACAACCTCGCCCGGCTCACCGAGCTCATGGGCCAGAATCAGCGCGCCACCTCGGCGATTCGGGATCAACTCGAGTCGGGAGGGCGACGACCCATGGCCGGAGGCGGCGACTTCGGAGCGCCGGTCACGGGGGGTGGCGTCCCCACGGGCGGTGGCTCACCGGCCGACGCAGTGGCGAACTACAACGCCGCCGTCGAGTCGTACAACCGGGGGTCGTACACCGCCGCTCGCTTCGGTTTCGAGGACTTCATCCAGCAGTTCGGGAGCGATGATCTGGTTCCCGACGCCTACTACTACCTGGGTGAAGCCCTGGTTCAGCTCGGGCAACCCGCGGCGGCCATCGAGGCCTATCAACAGGTCGTCCAGCGGTTTCCCACCTCGGATCGAGTCCCCACTGCGCAGCTCGGCATCGGCCTCACCTACATGGAGCAGGGTGAGACCACCGAGGCCCGCCTGATCCTGAACAAGCTGGTCGCCACCTACCCCGAGTCCGAGGCCGCGACGAAGGCCAGGGAAGCCCTCGCCCAGATGGGGGGCGGGGTCCGCCCCTGACGGTTCGTGCGGTGTCCGGAGTGTGACGCGACCGAGAACCGGGTAGTCGACACCCGGACGTCTCGGGGAGGACGTGCCGTGCGGCGGCGACGCGAGTGCCTGGTCTGCGAAACCCGGTTCACGACCTACGAGTACGTCGAGGAGCGACCGGTCCAGGTGCTGAAGCGCGACGGCAGTGCGGAGGAGTTCAGTCGTGCGAAGCTCCTGCACTCCCTCAAGATCGCCTGTGCCAAGCGGCCGGTATCGCATGGACGCATGGAGGCGATCGTCGACCAGGTCGAGGAACGACTCGCTCGGGTGGCCGGGGTCGAGGTGCCGTCTGCCCAGATCGGTGAGATGATCATGGACGCCTTGCGCCCCCTCGACCGAGTAGCCTACGTCCGGTACGCGTCGGTCTACCGGGACTTTCAGGACATCGGCGCCTTCCAGGAGTTCGTCGACGAACTCACTCTTCGCCAGCAGCGGGAGCTCGAGGCCCGGAATCAGGTCGAGCTTCCCCTCACGTAACGAGGTCACCCCGTGGGACGCAGATCGACCAATGCACGGGGCGAGATGCCCTTTCTCGACCACCTCGAGGAACTGCGCTGGCGTGTGTTCAAGGCCCTCGGTTCCCTCGTGGCGGGCACCATCGCAGGGTGGATCCTGGTCAAACGATTCCGGGTGCTCGATCTCCTGATCGAGCCGGTGCGCCCCTACCTGCCCCCCGAAGGGCTGGCGTACTTCAATCCGGTGACGCCCTTCTTCTTCGTCCTGAAGCTGTCGCTGGTGGCGGGAATCATCCTGTCCTTTCCGGTGATCCTGTACCAGGTGTGGGCCTTCTTGTCGCCGGCGCTGGAGAAGCGTGAGAAGCGCCTCATCGTTCCGGCCCTCTACGGAGGCATGCTGCTCTTTGCGGCGGGAGCGGCGTTGGGGTATGCGGTGGCGTTGCCGGTCAGCATGCGGTTCTTCACCGGCATCCAGACCGAGTTTCTCTACGCCGTGCTGGGCGCCGACGAGTACCTGTCGTTCGCCATCCGCCTGCTGGTGGGCTTCGGGATCATTTTCGAGCTGCCGGTAGTAATCCTGATCCTGTCGGTGCTCGGGCTGGTCACGCCCCGGTTCCTGCGAACGAAACGGCGCCACGCCATCGTGATCAGCACGGTGGTGGCGTCCCTGTTGAGTCCCGGTGACGTGCTCACCGTGACGGTCCTGATGATGGTGCCTCTCATCTTTCTCTACGAAGTCAGCATCCTGTTGTCGGTTCTGGTCACCCGCGGCCGGGAGAAGGAGGCCGCGCGGCTGGCTGCCGATCCTGCGCCTCCGGCCGGGTCGGTCGAGGCGCAATGAGTCGAGTCCGTTGGCGGATACCCATCCGGCGGGCTCTGGCCGGGATGGCCGGAGTGGCCGCGCTCGCGCTCGCGGCCCCGATGGCGCTGCACGCCCAGGATCCGGAGCGAGTCGAGCCGCCACGCCCAGATACCATTCCCGTCGACTCGACCCGCCTGCGCATCGAACAGCGGCTGCTGCTCCTGAATCGCGCGCCCGGCGCGGACTCGGCGCGGGCCCAGGCGGCGGCCGATAGTGCAGAGCTCCGGCAGGGGGGCGGACTTCGTCCCCTTCCGCCGGCGGCCCCGGGGAGCGCCCAGGGCGACCTCTACGCCGCGCTGCGCGGGCTGCCGGGATATACCGTAACGGAGTACTCGGGCAAGGCCGCCGAATATTCGGCCGATGAGGGTATCCTGCTCCTGTACGGGGACAGCGCCACCAGGGCCTCGGTGACCATGCCGGAGGGCTCGCTCACCGCCGATACCACGATCGAGTACTTCGAACAGACGGGTGATCTGAGAGCCCGCGGCAAACCCGTGTACGTACCCCGCGGGGGGGACCAGATCGAAGCCGCGGCGTTGAATTGGAGGGCAGGAGAAGACGTCGGCTCGGCGACACAGGCGAAGATGCAGTACAGCGAGGGGGCCAACTGGAACATCACCAGCGACTTTCCGCTGATCCGACCCGACCTCGCCTACGGGCACGACGCGCGCTTCACCTCGTGTGACCTCGCCGAGCCCCACTACCACTTCGAGGCCGGCCAGCTGAAGATCGTCCGCGGAAGTGTGCTGGTGGCACGCCCGGTGAAGCTCTACTTCGGCGACGTGCCCGTGGCCTGGCTGCCCTTCTATGCCCAGGGTCTGGGCCGGGGTCGCTCGTCGGGGCTGTTGACGCCCCGATTCAGCGTCAACGACATCGTGCGCACCAGTGGCGGGTACCAGCGTCGCATCAGCAATCTCGGCTTCTACTGGGCGATGAGCGACTACTCCGATGCGTTGCTCGCCTTCGACTGGTTCGACAACAACTACACGGCGATCACCGGCAACGCACAGTATCGCTGGGCTCGCAAGTTCGCCCAGGGAAGCCTGGGCTTTCGCCAGTTCTGGCGGGCCGAGGGGGGCACCGAGTTGACGCTCAACACGAGTCACCAGTGGCAGATGTCCGAGCGCACCAACCTCAACGTGCGTGCAGCCTACGCGTCGAGCACGCGCTTCGTCACGCAGAACTCGTTCAATCCCACCGAGGTCACGCAGTCCATCGATTCCGAGGGCGGGCTCCAGCGGCGCTTCGACTGGGGCAACCTGTCGGTGAGCGGCAACCGGCGTCAGTTCCTCTCCGACGACCGGGTCGAAATGACCTTTCCGTCGCTCAACCTCTCGATGAAGACGATCACCCTCTTTCCCGCTCCCCAGAATCGGGCGGGGTTCTTCAACAACATGACCTTGAGCGGGAGTGGCTCGCTGCGGCGCTCGTCGACCACGCGCGCCGAGACCGATCCACAACCCGACGTCGGCAACCTCAACGGTTCGGTGAGCTCGAGCCTGTCGCTGGGGCGTCTCTCGGTGGGGGGTGGGCTGCAGTACCGTGAGGACTCGAAGTTCGGGGTGTTCCTCAACCCGCGGGGTGACCTGCCGCGCACCGACTCCATCGGCTCGATCGCCAGCCTGCCCGAGGCCATCATCGCCCGGGGCGCCCAGGTGTTCGACGACCCGTTGCTGCGACAGGCGCTGCTCCAGGAATACGCCGACGTCGGCGACATCAGCGATGCGCGTATGAGCTGGAATGCGTCGATCAACTACCAGCAGACGCTGGTCGGGTCGACCACGCTCACGCCTTCGCTCTCGTGGAACGGCGAAATGCTGCGGGGAGACACCCTGGCGCTGGCGCCCCAATTCGTGTCCGCGCCGACGCGGCTCTCGTTCGGTGCCTCGCTCCAGAGCGACCTGTACGGCTTCTACCCGGGTGTCGGCCCCTTCGAGCGAATCCGCCACAAGCTGTCGCCCGGCTTCAGCTACAGCTATTCACCCGAGGTCACGCCCACCGACCTGCAACGCAAGGTGTTCGGCTCGTCGGTGATCCATCCGCGCAGCACCCTGAACCTCAGCCTCAGCCAGACCTTCGAGGCGCGTCGGCGTCCTCCGGAAGTGGTCGCAGCCGATTCGACGGCCACACCCACCGGACCGGGTGATGCACCCACCGGCCTCGGCGGTGCAGCCCCTGCCGAACAGCGGACCGAGGACGGCTTCCTGATTCCCGAGCGGGCCGAGACCCAGTTGTTGCTGGCGATCCAGACCTCGGCGCTGGCCTATGATTTCGTGGCCGATTCGACGGGTCGCTTCGTCGACGGGCTGACCACCGCCTCGCTGAACAACACGATCCGTTCGGACTTCTTGCGGGGGCTCACGATCTCGATGCGCCACGATCTCTTCGAGACCGCCCCGTCGGGCTCGGGAGGGGGCCCCCCGGAAAAGCGCTTCGCCCCGCATCTGGCGGGGATGAACTTCAGCTACGGGTTCAGCAATCGCTCGACGATCTTCCAGTGGCTCGGCTTCGGGCAAGGGACCGGAGCGGGCGCGGGGACGGGCGAGGGGGGGGCGCAGGACGCCTCACGGGATCCCCTCGGGGCGGCAATGGACGAGGGCCCGGGAATGGACGCCGCGTCCGAGGAGTCGATGATTCCCGAGACGGGCGGACGGGCGCCCCGGATGCGGTCCGGGGCAGGGGGTGCGGTGGGCTCGTGGGATCTGAACCTCGGGTATTCGTTGATTCGCCCGCGGGAGAGCGGCTTCGGCGGTGCCAGCCAGAGTCTCTCGATCGCCGCCAACCTCAAACCCACCCCGCAGTGGAACATGAGCTGGCGCACCAGCTACGATCTGGAGAACGGGGGATTCAACGATCACATCATCCGTCTGACCCGTGAGCTGCACCGTTGGGAGGCCAACTTCGACTTTCTACAGACTGCGAGCGGCAATTGGAGCTTTCGGTTCGAAGTCCGGTTGCTCGACAATCAGGAGTTGAAGTTCGACTACCAGCAGCGCAGCTTCGACGGGGGAGATGCCGGTCTGGATCGGCGGCGCTCGGCCCGGTAGGCCAGGGCCGGCCGGACGACCGGGCGGTTTCGGCTCAACGCCACGAGCCCGGCGGGCCTCCGAGCAACAGCACCGGGTCGGCCTCGCGACCCCAACGCCAGACTTCGAAATGCAGGTGGGGCCCGGTGGCATCGCCGGTGGCACCGCTCAGGCCCAGCACCCGTCCCGCGTCGACGCGCTCTCCCCCGGTCACGTCGATGCGGGAGAGATGGGCGTAGACCGAGAGTACGTCGCCGCCGTGATCGATCCAGATCACCTGGCCGTACCCGGCCATGGTGCCGGCAAAGCGGACCGTGCCCGGTGCCATGGTCCGCACCGAGGTGCCCTCCGGGACGGCGATGTCGACCCCCCGGTGGATCTCGGGGAGCCACCCCCGCCAGCGCACGCCGAACGCCGACGTCAGGGGCCCCTCGAGGGGCCAGCGAGGAACGACACAGGCCGAGGTGAAGAGGCTGAGCCCGAGGCCGATGACGACGATCCGCCCCCGAATGACGATCCGCCCCCGATGGGGTCGTCGGTTCACGGGCGCAGGGCGGTGAAGCCGGGACCTCTTCTGCAGTCGTCGGCGCCGATGAGGATCACCTCGACGGGCTCGCCGGCGTCGAGCGCTTCCACCCCTTCGGGCACCACCGCGAGGCCCGCGGCCGGTCCCAGCGTCTGCACCAGACCCGAATTGGTGGGGCCGGCCAGCCGGGCGACGCGCTCGCCGTCGCCGTCGGTCTCGAAGAACACCCGATGGAAGTGGCACAGCCCCTTCACCGAGCCGAGTCGTTCACCTGCGACGGCCGTGACCACCGGAAGGTGGGGCGTCGGATCACCGGCCAGGCGCCGAATGAACGGATGACCGAACAGGAAGTAGGTGACGAAGGCCGAGGCGGGGTTGCCGGGCAGCGAGAGCAGCGGAATGCGGCGGGCACCGGAGGAGCCTGGAAGGTGTCCGAAGGCCAGGGGGCTGCCCGGGCGGATCCGGGCTCGCCAGAAATCGAGCTCGAAGCCGTCGTCCTGCAAGGTGCGCTTGAGAAGGTCGGCCTCTCCCATCGAGGCACCACCCACCGCGATGATGAGGTCGGCCTCGGTAGCGGCCGCGAGGTGCCGTCGCAGATCGTCGGGGTCGTCGCGGGTAGGCCCGAGCTGGAGCGCTCGAGCGCCCGACGCCGTCACCGCCGCTGCGAGCATGGGGGCATTCGAATCGGGGATCGCCCGGCCTGCGGCAACGTCGTCGAAGGCGTGGGTCGGTCGCAACTCGTCACCGCCGGTCAGGATCGCCACCACCGGGCGACGGTAGACCTCGACCGGGTCCGCGCCAGCGGCACCCAGTACCGCGATCCACCCGGGCGTGATCCGGGTTCCCGCCGCGACCATGAGGTCACCGGCCTGCATGTCCTGCCCACCGGGCCTCACATTCCGTCCGGCATCGTGGTCGGAGTGGATTCGTACCCGACCCGTGGTGGCCGCCTCGGCATCGGTGTGTTCCACCCGGATCACTCCATCCGCCCCGGGTGGCATGGGGGCACCCGTCATGATACGGCAGGCCTGGCCGACCGCGATGCGGGGCAGGTCGTCTGCACCGGCCAGCACCCGACCGACCACGAGCAGCTCGACCGGCTGGGTGGATGATGCCCCCCGCACGTCGTGCGAGCGCACGGCGTAGCCGTCCATGGCCGCGTTGTCCCAGGGGGGAAGCGTGGCGCGCGCGTGGACGGGATGGGCGACGGTGAGCCCCAGCGCCTCGGCGAGGGCGACCCGCGTCACCGCGACGGGGGTGGCTGCCTCCACCACGCGGGCTTGCGCCTCGTGGACGCCGAGCCAGTCGGCGTCACGCCGTTCGAAGGTGGAGGGGTCGGGTGGACGGGAGCGTGCCAACGCAGGAGCCGGTCAGAACCGGTAGGCCAGGCCCAGCGACAGACTACGAGCTGAAACCCATTCGTCTTCGGGCACACCCTCGAAGCCGCGGGAGACGTCGCGCCATCCCCGTGGATAACCGAGCTTGTAGAGAAACATGCCCGCGTCGAGCCTCAGATGGACCCGCTCCGTCAGCGTGTACCGCACGCCTCCCCCGAACGAACCGGTGAAGCGATTGCCGAACTCGTAGCGATCGGTCTCGGCCAGGAGGAAGTCCTCATCCTGATCCCCCAGGGTATCGAAGCCGAAGCCGCCCCCCAGGTAGCCGAAGGGCTGCAGGCGGTGCCAGGTGCGGCGTCCGGTCAAGGCGAACTGCAGGCGGGCTTCGATGAGGAAGAGGCGGACCTCGGCTTCATCGACCACTCGGCTACCTTCGTCGCGCGCGGGATTGACCACGTCGCGCGGCCCGAAGGTCATGCTCGTGAGCCCCTCGAGCGAGAAGGCGTTGGACAGCACCACGGCGTACCGGGCGCCGTAGAGCTGCTGGTCACCGGGCCCGAATCCGAATCTGCCCGCGTCGGTGGCGAGCACTCCGGCGAACAGGCTCACCTCCTGCCCCTTCTCGAGGTAGCGATAGGGCGACGGCACCTCCTGGCTTCGTGCCGAGAGGGGTGAGACCTGGTGGCCGCGGACGACTATTGGTTAACGCAGCCGGTTCATGGATTCCGGGGACTCGGGGGCGGTGTGGTGGGGGGAGGGCAGGGGTGTCGGCGGTCGCCGGCGTGGCTCCGATCGCAAAGCTGATCGTGCTACCCGAGCAGACGATGTTCGTTTCGCCTCCGGCGCCGACCTGCTCTACAGGCTATCTTGGGACCGAGACCCTTTGCGGGGCGATGAATCCTTCTCGGGTCTCGCGGCGTATAGGGATGGGAAGTGTTGCGGGGTCGCGCGCAGCGGCCCCTGTCCACCGAGACGGAGGCGATGGGGCGCCCATGATGCGCTGTTCCACCTGCGGGGAACGACTGGCCATGGACACCGATCGGTGCCCGACCTGCGGGACCGCCGTTTCGCGAACCGTCGCGCGGTTCGACGGAGGGTCGTTCGCCGCCTCGGGCACCCAGCGCTGTCCACGCTGTGGCTATCACGGGCAGGGAGTGCCCTATTTCAGCCGCACCGGACATGTCGGACTGCTGGTCGGGGTCAGCCTGTTCACCTACGGCCTGGGGGGACTGGCCTACTGGCTCGCGCGGCGGCGCCACTACATCTGTCCCAACTGCGGTCTGGGATGGCAGAACGCCGCGCGTTCGTTGCCAGCCGTGGCCGGGAGCAACCGGGAGGGACGGTCCGAATCCGATGCGGTGCTCCCCTCGGGGGGGCTCAAGCGGCGCTTTCTGGGGTCGGTGATGATCCTGTTCGCGTCGTTCCTGATCATGATGGGCGTCATCGAATTCACTCCCGAGTTGTTTGCGGTGGGAAGTGTGTTCGGCGCTGCGGGCTCAGGGATGTTCTTCTGGGGCTGGAAGGGGCTCCAGGAGCGTCGGCAGGCTCTGACCACCTCACTGCAACGCAAGATCCTTCGCCTTGCCACACACCGGGGCGGCACCTTGACCGTGACGGAGGTCGCCGCCGATCTCAACCTCTCCCTGCCGGCGGCCGAGAAGGTCCTCGTGCAGATGGATGACGGCTTCCGGGTACGCTCGGACGTGACGAAGGACGGTATCCTGCTGTTCGAGTTTCCCGAGGTGATGCACCGCAATCGGCTGGAGTCGGGCGGGGTGTGATGCCGGCTGGTCGCGGAGCGGCGACAGGACGTCCGTGGGGAGGGCCCTGTCGTCGGACGACGGGAGGACGACTCAGGTGTTGCGGTTGTGCCGTTACCCGCCATAGGTTGGAAGAGGGCACCCCTGGGGATCGCAACCGAGGCTCATGTCTACGCTACGGGTTCTTTCGATCGAGGACCACCGGAATCGCCGCGACCGACGTTTGAACCAGACGCTGGCGCTGTTGGCTCCAGATCCATGCCGCGCCCGCCTGGGCGCGCACCTTTCACGGCTCCTGGCTCGTGTGGGCGGGGACCGGGCCGCGCTGGTCTGGCTCGACGAATACGAGCCCACCATCGCCCATCCCCACGTGGTGGTGGATCTCCTGCGGGACCGACCACGGCGCGACTTCGAGCTTCTGCCCCTACTCGAGGCGTGGGATCGGGGGATTCCAGGGTTGGTCGATCTCCCGGACCTGCGGAGCGGAAACGGGGCGGGGCCGGCCAGTCTCGTGGCGGTCGCCCTCGGCAGCGACGGGCGCCGAGCCTGGTTCGTCGTCGTCGACGGGGCGGCCTTTCGTACATCGTGCTCGCCGAGTGTGGTCGACGAGATCATGTTTCGGGCGGGCGAGTTGTCGGGTCTGGTGTTGCACCCCGAGCAGGGCCCCCCCCACTTCGCCGGTTGGCGGAGTCTGTCCGACGCCCGCGAGACCGCAGACGAGCTCGATGCGGAGCGGGTTGAGGCACGATTCATGGTGCTGCGGTTTCTGCTGTCGTTGGTCTCCGACGATTTCAGCTCTGATCCCGAGCTCCTCGCCGAGCATGCGATGCTGCTCGAGGACGAACTGCCGGGGTGGGAAGACGAGCCGGAGGCCGAAGTCTGGAAGCGCGTGTTCGAGGCCGGGCTTGGCGGGGATCTGGAGGCGCTCCTGCAGGCAGCGATCGATCTCGCAGCTCAGGCGGCGCGGCACGGCGAGGTCGCGGGCGCAGCCGAGGCGCTGGGCGCCGCCTACGCCCTGGCCGAGGCGTTGCGGGACGTGCCGGCGGGCGCCACCATCGCCAGGGAGCTGGGAAGGGCCCATCGCAACGCGGGAGAGTGGGGCGAATCCGAGTCGTGGTACGAGTGTGCGGTCTCGCTCGCGCAGGTGCTCGACGACCCGGCGCGTGAAGCCCTGGCCCTCGACGGATGGGCGAATACACTACGTGTGAAGGGCAATCTGCCCCGTTCACTTCAGTACCTGCTTCGTGCTCTGGACCTTGCCAAGGGGGCCGCGGATCGGCAGGCCATCGGCTCCGTGCAGCAGGCCCTGATGACGCTCCACACCCTCATGGGCCGGCTCGACGAGGCTCTGCATCACGGATGGTGCGCCGTCGATGCGTTCGAGACCCGTCGGGACCAGGTGCGGGCGTTGGTCGCGGTGGCTGGTGTGCTCCTCGACCACGGCGAGCCCGAGTTCGCCGAGCAGGCCTATGCCGTGGCCCTCGCCCATGTAGACGAGCCGTACTTTCGGCTCTTCGCCCTGGATGGGCATGCGCACGCGGCCGCACTGCGGGGCTCACGGGCGGAATACCTCAAACGGGTGGCGATCGTCGACGCCGCGGACTGGCGTCCGGGAGGTCCCGACTTCGAGGGTCAGGTCTGTCTGTATCGAGGACGCGCCTGGGAGGGTCTGGGCGACCCCGGTCGGGCCCGCTCGTGGTATCAGCGCGCTCTGAAGGTGGCCGAAGCCCACCGCCTCGCCCAGACCTCGTTCGCAGCTCAGGACGGACTCGATCGCCTCGACCGGATGGAGGTCGACGAAACCCGCCAGCCTTCGGGGCCGCATGTGGGCCACGACGTGACGCGTGCTGTGTCGTGGCACCTCGAAGCGGTCGACCGGAGGCTGGCGCAGCTTTCGTCGTAGATGGCGGAGGCCGTCAGCTACCGGTCGTCGGATGCCCAACGAGGCAGACTTCAGGATCCGTGCAGTCGTCGTCGGCGGCGGTGGGTGATGAGCACGCCGTCAGGGCGAGAGACGCGAAGATGGCGAGGGTCGTCAGGCGGATGTAACGCATCGATGGCCTCCGGTGGTGGATCGGTTGTGGGCCCCCACGGGCCCGTACCAGTGAGAGTGTGGCGGGGAGCGAGCCGAGGGGGCATCCCTGGCTCGTCCACCTATGTCTTTTCCGAACCTTCATGGCGTTGACGGCGGTAGTGACGCAGGATCCCGCCCTTCCGGAGGTGCTGCGCGGGGCGCTGGATCCGACCTGGCACGACGTCATGGTCTGCCCGGCGTGGGCGTCCGTCCGCCGAGCCGTGCGAGAGCGCCCGGTCGGCACCCTGGTACTCGACCTGCGGTGCCTCGCGCGAGACCGCGAAGTGGCTGCTCTGCAAGGATTCTGGTCCCGGTATCCCTCCGTCCCGACCGCGGTGCTGGCTCCCAGCGGCGATCCATTGAGGCTCTTCGATCTGGGCCGGGCGGGCTTGCGCCATCTCGCCATCTTCGAGGAGACGGGGCCGCTGGGAATGGCCCGCCTGCTCCGCGAGTTGGAACAGGAGGCCGCACCTGCGCTCGTCGCCCGGGCGATGGCGCCCTTCGTTGCCCGTGATCTGATGGCAATCCTGCGGGGCGCCATGGAGTCGACCCATCGGCGGTGGGACGCCGACGAATTCGCGGAGCGGTTCGGGATGTGTCGCCCCCGACTCAGCCGTCGGCTCCGGGAGGGGGGGCTGCCCTCGGTGGGACATCTCCTGGGGTGGGCGCGCATGCTCCACGCGGCACACTGGTTGCCCGACCCCGGCCGCTCGGGAGAGAGCGTGGGGCGTCAGCTCGAGTTCGCCAACGGGTCGACCTTTCGACGTGCTCTGCGGAACACCCTCATGGCTACACCCACCGAGATCGCCGACGGCGGCGGCCTGGGCATGGCGATCGCGGCGCTGTGCCGGACGTCCGGATTTCCCGCCATCGTGCCCCGGAGTCGCTGGGTGGCGTGACGGGTCGATCTGCAGCCGCCGAAGGCGCTATCTTCATGCTCATTGTCCACCTCGATCCGGCTCGTGCCGGGAGGCCCGATGCGCGAATTCGAAGACCGGAGCGGTAGGCGGTGGGTCGCCACCCTTTCCGAGGCCCCAGGGATCGACTACAAGGGACGGTTCCACCTGGTGCTCGCCCCCGTCGACGGTGGAGATGCCGTCGAGCTCACCGATGTGCGGTGGAACGCCCGACCGACGGCGGCGCGCACGCTGGCGACGATGTCCGTGGCAGAGTTGAGGCGTCGGCTGCGTTCGGCGCGTGGAAGAGGCGGGCTCAGGGGCACTCTCGCCGGCGGGTGAGCGACACCGCTACCGCTGGAAGGGGAGCTCGATCGGCGAAGCGGACGAAGGCGACCCGCCCGCCCATGGTGCAGCCCGCCGGGCCGCCGAGATTTCGGGTATGCCTATCGCCTACCAACCCTGCCGTGCCGAATGGCCTCGCGAGCGTCTTCGTCGGCTCGGGTCGCGCGCTCTCTCCTTGCGGGAACTCGTGGGACTCGTGCTGGGCCCCGCGACGACTCGAGCCCCCTCATCTCTCCACACCGCCGATCGTGTGCTCGAGCGCGGTGGCGGCACGGCCCGCGGTCTCGCGCGCCTGAGCCCTGCGGCCATCGCGGAGGTGGCCGGAGTGGGCCCGGCAGGTGCGGCCCGTCTGGCTGCCTCCCTGGAGCTCGGGCGCCGGGTCGCGGGGGAGTTGGGTGAAGAGGGGGTGTGGATCCGCGGGCCCGAAGATGTGCACCGCCGGATGGGGCCCCTCCTGCGCGATCTCGCACAGGAGGAGTTCCACGCGTTGCTGCTCAACGCTCAGCACCGCCTGGTTCGCGAAGTGCTGGTGACTCGCGGTATTCTCGACGCCGCCCTGATTCATCCACGCGAGGTGTTTCGACCGGCGGTGGCCGAGGGGGCGGCTGCGGTGATCCTGGTGCACAACCACCCCTCGGGGGATCCCTCTCCGTCGCCCGAAGATCGCGCCGTGACCCGACAGATGGCCGGAGCCGGGCGCACACTGGGGATCCCGGTACTGGACCATGTGATCGTCGGTGACGGGCGCTGGTCGGCCTTGTCCGACGATGGCCAGCTGGATCGATCAGGGACGGGGTGAGCCGGTGGCCGAGGGGGCCGAGGTCCACGCCGCCAGCGCCGCCCCGATGGCGTCTTCGAGACGTTTGGCACCGAAGGCCGACGGGAGGTCGTTGCCCACGATGGCGAAGACGATGGGTCTGCCGTCGGCGGAATACACGAGCCCGCTGAGCGCCGAGACCCCCTCGATGGTACCGGTCTTGGCTCTCAGGTTTCGTGCCGCCGGCGTACGCTCCATGCGTCGCAACTGACGGGTGCCGGCCTCGGGGAGCATCTCGACGAATGCTTCACCCGACGACGATTCCAGGGTGAATCGCAAGGCCGCCACGAGTGCGCCGGCTGTGACCCGGTTGTCGGCGGCGAGCCCCGATCCGTCGAGGAGGTGGACCGCCCCCTCCGGCAGCCCCAGTTCCCCCGTCGCGAAACCCTCGATCACCCGGGCACCACCCGCGTACGACCCATCCCCCGCGACCACCCGTCCGAGCGTCTTGAGGACCAGATCGGCGTAGAGGTTGTGGCTCTCGAGGTTGACGACGGCGAGTGCGTCCACGAGGGGAGCGGACCGATGTCGGGCCAACACCCGGGGTCCGCCGGCAGCGAATATCCGGCTGCGCGAAAGGGTCGATTGTGCGCGCCGCTCCACGGTGCCGGGGGTGCCTGTGACCTCGATGCCCGCAGCACGCAAGGCGGCGGTCAAACCGTGGGCGGCAAAGCGAACAGGGTCTTGCACGGTCATCGAGCGGTAGACGTCGCGGCCACCGCGCGCCACCTCGCCCACGATCCGGATGGGTTGGTCGGGATCGTCCCGCAGGAAGTGCATGGTCGCAGCCGGGCGCGAGGGCGACGTCGAGCCCTGGTTGTCGATCTCGACCCCGCCGCTGGCCGGGTCGGTATGGACGATGGGAGCCGATCCCGCTGTGGAGGGCTGGACGCGGATCTGTACGACGTTGCGGTTGTAGGCCAGGGCCGGTGATGCGGCGGCAAACCAGTCGTTCAGGTCGCGCGGGTCCCACTCCGCCAGCCGGACGGGGCCGGAGAAGTAGGTGCCGTCACCGAGTACGCGCCCCTCGATCCGGTGGATCCCCCGCGCGAGGAGTTGCGCGGCCATATCATCGAATGCTCCGGGCTCGCGCGACGACCCCGGACCGAGTGCCGGATCGCCGGTGCCGTAGAGCACGACGTCGCCCAGCACCACGCCGTCTGCCGTGGGCGCTTCGGTGGTCAGGTAGGTCACCCACTGGAAGGTGGGTCCGAGCAGATGGAGCGCGGCCGCCGTGGTGAGCAGCTTGAGGTTCGAGGCGGGAGCCATGGGCTCGTGGGGCGAGCGGGCATAGAGGGTGTCGCCGGTCTCGCCGTCGACCATCAGGAGGGCGAAGCGGGTCTTCCGCCACCGGAGCCCGGAGAGGGTCGAGTCGATGCGCGTCGCGAGGGCGCTCAATCGACCCGGATCGACCTCCGGCCCGACTCGGCGAGTGAGGACCCGCCCGCTCCGGTCAGTCGCGGCCACCTCCCGCCCGCGAGCGGCCATCTCCCGCCCAGGCGCCGCAAGGGGATCGACGGTCGTGGGGGTGTCCGACTCGATCGGGGCGACATCGACGCCGATGCCGACACCGGCCGTCTCTCGCGTCGGCAGCGCGGCGAGCAGGAGGGCCGGAAGCGCGAGGAGCGGCAGCAGCCGACCCAGGGCTCTCACCCGACCCTCCCGACGCCGGCGACGACCCGCTGCAGATCGGGCCCCGCCGCCAGCCCCTCGAGGGCATCCTGGCCGGGCTCCGGGAGGATCACGCCGGGGTTGAGAATGCCCTGTGGATCGAGGGTGTCCTTCACCCGGCGAAACGCCCGTCGATGGCGCTCGTCCCAGACGCGGTCGAGCAGCGGGGCGCGGAGGCGGCCGTCCCCGTGCTCGCCCGTGGGGGTGCCGCCGAGCGCCACGACGAGTTCGGTGACGTCGGCGAGCAGGGCTCGCACGGTCTCGCGCCACCCGATGCGTCCGATCTCGACGAGTGGGTTGACGTGTAGGTTGCCCTCACCGGCGTGCCCGAAGATCACCCCGTCGACGTCGTGGTCGGCGAGAGCGGCCTCGACGCCCCTCAGGTAGGCCGGGAGGGCGGCAAGGGGCACGACCCCGTCTTCGATGAATTGCAGGGACCGGCGGCCCGGCCCGGCCGCCGCCGCGATGGCCGGGCTGGCCGCGTGACGCAGCCCCCAGAGGGCGTCGACCTCCTCGGGCAGGGTTGCCCTCACCCGCCCTCTCTGCACGAGAGCGTCACCCTCGAGGAGGGCCAGGCCCTCGGCCACGGTGTCGTCCGATCCAGCCAGTTCGAGCAGAACGATCCCTGCGCTCCGGTCGAGGGGAGCGAGGCGGGCATCGTCCATCAGGCCACCGAGCTCGAGGAAGCGCCGCCCGAAGAACTCGCAGGCCGTGGCGCCGGCCGACTCGGCCAACGCTGCGAGCGGGGGCAGGACGTCGGGGTCGGGCACTCCCACCAGGACCACGGCGCGGCCCTCCGGCAGGGGCCGTGGATCGAAGGTCACCTCGGTCACGACGGCCAGAGTGCCCTCGCTCCCCGCCAGCAGGTCGATGGGACTGCCGCTGGCCAGGAACCGGGCGACGGCGTACCCGGAGCTGTTCTTGCGGACCGCTGGAGGTGGGAAGGGGCCCAGGCTCCCGATCTCGGCCCGCAGCCGATCCCAGAACGGGTCGGTGACCGTAGCGCCTCGTTCATGGAGCTCGGCGGTGCCGCCGGCTCTCACCACCCGCAGCGCCGAGGTCCACGCGTGGGTCGCACCGAAGCGGAAGGAGCGGGCACCCGACGCGTTGGTCGCGACCATTCCACCCACGGTACAGGCGGGGGCCGACGAGGGCAGCGCCGGCAGATGATGGTCCCGATCCCGCGCGAATTCGTCGGCGGCGAGCGCAATGACGCCGGCCCCTGCACGGATTCGCCCCTGATCGGTCCAGGCCAGGGCATCGAGTGCCGAGAGATCGAGAATCACTCCCCGCCCTACATTGCCGCCGGGCATACCCGTACCCCCACCTCGGGGCACGAGGGCCTCGCCCTCACCAGCGCACCACTCGACCAGGAGCGCGACCTCGCCGGCATCTCTCGGACGGGCCACGGCGCGAGGCGTGAGCCAGATCGGGCCTCGTGACCCGGAATAGGCCCGCCTCAGGGCGGCATCATCGTCGACGAAGGCCGCCAGGCGGGGGGGAAGACCCGGGAGACTCACGCCCGAACGCTGGACGATTCCGGTGGGCAGGTAGGGCAGTACCCGGTGAGTTCCAGTCGATACCCCGTGACGGTGAAGCCCTGGGCCGCCGACTGGAGTCGATCGACCTCACCGGGATCGACACGTCCGGGCAGGTCGACCACGCATCCGCACTCGACGCACCGAATGTGATGGTGTTCGTCGGTTCGTCCGTCGTACCGGGCAGAGCCGTCGCCGTAGGTCAGTTTCGCTGCCAGTCCACAGCCGACCAGCGTCTCGAGTCCCTTGTAGACCGTGGCCAGCGAAATGCCAGGGACCTCCTCGCGCACCCTCAGAAAGACCTCGTCGGCCGTCGGGTGCGACCGCGTCGCACGCAGAAACCGGAACACCGCGGCACGCTGCTCCGTAAAGCGATGCCCGTTCGATTCGAGTGCGGCGCGCAGGATGGTCTCGGCGGCGGCGGAAGGGTGCTGCATCACGGTCTCCGGTGCGATCGGCGGAAGGGCCCGCACATCGTACCCCTCCAGCGATGGAGGTGTTTCTCGCTGGGGTGTGAGCGCCACGGGAGCGCTGGTTGCCCGGGAATGGGACTCGGGTGTAGCGTGGAGACATGACTCGCTCCCTCGACACACTCGAGCCTCTGATCGACGCCGTGCGCGACGGCGTCGTCGCCCGGGGATGGCAGCTCTCCGGCCTGCAGAAGACCACCAGCTACGACTTCGGGGGACGCTGGTCGGGCGACAGCACCCGAAGCGCCTATCTCTTCTTCCATCAGGCGACATACGGCGACACGTCGGTCGACGTCTATCTCGACGAGACCTCGAGGGGTCTGCAGGGAAACCTCGCCCTCGTGCTCGATCTGCGCCCTCTCGCCGACCTGCCCGATGTGGTGGCTACGCTGGCGAAGCTGGCGTCGCTGGCGTCGCGGCATCTGCCGGAGGGATACCGGACCCCGGTCACGCTGCGCCTGCGACTCCCCGATGCCGGGAGTCCTGCCCGAGAGGCCACACTCGAAGCGCGCCTGAAGCTCTCGGTACCCCGTACGGCACTGGAGGCCGGCGCCTCGGCCGTCTCCGCGCTGTCTTCGGCCGCCATCGATGCGTTCACGCGGGTACTCGACGACGTGGAGCTGCACCCGCTCCTGGAGGGCGGCTGAGGTGTGCGCCGTCCTCTCCGTCATGCGGGTGAGGCCCTCGGCGGCCCTCCCCTCAGGAGCCGTAGCCCATTGAGCACGACGATGAGCGTGCTACCCTCGTGCCCGATGACACCGGTCGTGAGCCCGATCACGCCGAACAGCGCCAGGACCACGAGGGTCACCAGCACCCCCGACGCGAACACCAGGTTTTGTCGGACCACGCGTCGGGCTCGCCCGGCCAGGCGCCGCGCGTAGACGAGACCGTCGAGACGCTCCCCCATCAGCACGAGGTCGGCGGTCTCCAGGGCCACGTCCGTGCCGGCCACTCCCAGCGCGATGCCGACGTCGGCGGCGGCCAGCGCCGGCGCGTCGTTGACGCCGTCACCCACCATGGCCACGACTCCATGTGCGCGGCGCAGCGACTCCAACAACGAGACCTTGTCCTCGGGGAGGAGTTCCGAGTGGACGGCGTCGACCCCGATCGTGCGCGCCACGGCCTCGGCCGTGACGGAATCGTCGCCGGTGAGCAGTACGATGCGCTCGATACCCAACCCCCGGAGCCGTTCGATGGCGTCGGCGGCCCCATCGCGCACCCGATCGGCCACCGAGACCCCCCCTGCAACCCGGCCATCGAGCGCGACGGCCATGGGTGTGCCCCCGTGACCGGCCTTCTCGCGCAGCCATTTCGCCAACGGAGTGGGCAGCGAGGTACCGGTGCGCTCCTCGATCCAGCTCACCCGCCCCACCGCCACCTCATGCCCCTCGAGGATCCCGACGACGCCCTTGCCCGTCACGGCTTCGAAGTCCCCGGGATCGGGAAGCCCGAGTCCGGCCGCCCGGGCCGCGTCGACGATGGCGCGTCCCAGATGATGTTCGCTGCGCGCCTCCACGGCAGCCGTCCACCGCAGCAGCACCTGACCGGAGGGGTCGTCGTCCAGGAGCGAGAACACCCCGTCGAGCTCCGGCCGCCCCCGGGTCACGGTACCCGTCTTGTCGAGGGCGATGGCGCGTACGTCGGCGAAGGTGTCGAGCGCCCCGCCCCCCTTGAAGAGAATCCCGTGACGAGCGGCGTTCGAAACGGCCGAGACGATGGTGGCCGGAATCGAGATCACGAGGGCGCAGGGCGACGCGACCACGAGGAGGGTCATGGCACGGAAGAAGGACTCACCCCACGTCCATCCGAACGCCACCACCGGCAGGACGGTCGCCACCGCGGCCCCCGCGATCACGAAGGCGGCGTAGCGGCCCTCGGTCTGCTCGAGCCAGGTCTGGGTCGGGGCCTGCCGTTCGCGGGCCTCTTCGACCATACGGATCACGCGGGCCAGTGTGGTCTCTCCGGCCCCACGCTCCACGACCACATCGAGACTCCCACCCTCGTTGAGTGTGCCCGCGAACACGAGGTCGTCAGCTTTCTTGCTGACGGGAACGGGCTCTCCGGTGAGCGTGCTTTCGTCGATGCTCGAGCGGCCCTCCACCACGCGACCGTCGATGGGGATCCGCTCGCCGGGCCGGATCCGTACCCGGTCTCCAACGACGAGATCGGCACTGGGCACCGTATGCTCCGACCCGTCGGCACCGATCCGTGAAGCCGTGTCGGGGCGCAGGGCCACGAGGCCCTGGATCGACCGTCGGGTACGGTGGAAGGCGTAGGCCTCGAGGGTGTTTCCGAGCGAGAACAGGAAGAGGAGAACCGCGCCCTCGGCCCAATGACCCACCAGGGCCGCCCCGGCCGCTGCGAGAATCATCAGCAGGTCCACATGGACCGCGCCCTCCCGGAGCGTCCGCAGGGCCCGCACGGTGGCGTCCCTGCCCCCGGCCAGGTAGGACAGGGCGAAGAGCCCGGTGGCGAGTGACGGTGCGCCCGCCCCATGAGCGCCGGCAGCCGCGAGGCCGGCAAGGGCGCAGCCCGCGGTCGCCCAGGCGGCGGAGCGCCAGGGCGCCTCGTCGGTCGCCGCCTCGGCCTCGGACTCCGCGAGCTGGGGAGTGAGCGGGGCGACCGGTTCGGTGGCTACGGGATCGGGAGCGGGCGAGGTTCGCAGCATCTGGAAATCTATCGAGAATGATTCTTGACACGAAGGGTGCGGCGGTGGGTTGCCGCCAGCCCCTTCCGCGACCTACCATGGCGCGTGCGCCTCGGGGCAGTCCCGGGGGCCGCACCCCACCGCTCCACGGAGACTGCTCCATGTCCGATGTCGGCGCCCTCGACTCGCTCCTGCACGAAGACCGTCGTTTCGCTCCGGCGGAGGAGTTCCGCGCCGAGGCGCATGTCTCCGACCCCGCGATCTGTGCCGAGGCCGACGCCGACCTCGAGGCGTATTGGGCCGGTTGGGCCTCCGAACTCGACTGGGATCGACCCTGGGATCAGGTGCTGGAGTGGAATCCGCCACATGCGAAGTGGTTCGTGGGCGGCCGGCTCAACGTATGTCACAACTGCCTCGATCGACACCTGGACGGCCCACGCCGCAACAAGGCCGCCTTGATCTGGGAAGGGGAGCCCGGCGACGTGCGGGTCATGACCTATTTCGGGTTGCACCGGCGCGTGGCCAAGTTCGCCCACGTGCTCCGCAAGCTGGGGATCGAGAAGGGGGATCGGGTGGCGATTTACCTGCCCATGGTGCCCGAGGCCGTGATCGCGATGCTGGCGTGCGCCCGGATCGGAGCCGTGCACTCGGTGGTGTTCGGTGGGTTCAGCCCCACCTCGCTGAGCGAACGCATCAACGACGCCGGGGCAAAGGTGCTGATCACCGCCGACGGCGGCCATCGGCGCGGCACGCTGATTCCCCTCAAGAACAACGCCGATCAGGCGCTGGAGTCGACCCCGACCATCACGCACTGCGTCGTGGTCGCACGCGATCCGCAGATCGCGCGCGAGCTCGACGTGCGGATGAAGCCGGGGCGAGATCTCTGGTATCACGAACTGATGCGTGATGTCGAAGGGGGGGTGCCGTGCGTGTCGATGGACGCCGAAGACAACCTCTTCATCTTGTACACCTCAGGCACCACGGGGCAGCCCAAGGGCGTCGTACACACCACGGGGGGCTATCTCACCCAGTGCTATGCCACCACGAAGTGGGTCTTCGACCTGAAGGAAGAGGACCGGTATTGGTGCACGGCCGACGTGGGGTGGGTCACCGGGCACAGCTACATCGTCTATGGGCCGCTGGCGAACGGGGCCACCGTGTTCATGTTCGAGGGCGCGCCGGACTGGCCCAACAAGGGCCGTTTCTGGCACCTCTGCGAGAAGTACGGCATCACGGTGTTCTATACGGCGCCCACGGCGATTCGCGCCTTCATGCGCTGGGGTGAGCAGTGGCCCGGGAAGTACGATCTCTCACAACTCAGGCTGCTGGGGACGGTGGGCGAGCCCATCAACCCCGAGGCCTGGATCTGGTACAACGAGGTCATCGGCAAGGGGCGCTGCCCCATCGTCGATACCTGGTGGCAGACCGAGACCGGCGGGATCATGATCACCCCCCTCCCGGGGGTGACCGAGACCCGGCCCGGCTCGGCTACGCGGCCCTTTCCCGGCATCCGCGCCGAGATCCGGAACGAAGACGGAGCCGAGGTCGAGGCGGGTTACCTGGCCATCACCCACCCCTGGCCCTCGATGCTGCGCACCATCTGGGGCGACGACGAGCGGTATCAGCAGACCTACTGGTCGAAGTGGCCGGGTGTGTATTTTCCCGGTGACGGCGCGCGCATGGACGACGATGGGTACTTCTGGGTGTTGGGGCGGGTCGACGACGTGCTCAACGTGGCCGGTCATCGGATCGGTACCATGGAGGTCGAAAGTGCGCTCGTCGACGATCAGCGCGTGGCCGAGGCGGCCGTGGTGGGCAAACATCACGAAATCAAGGGGCAGTCCATCGCGGCGTTCGTCACTCTCAAGGAGGGCTTCGATCCCTCCGACCTCCTCGCCGACGAACTCAAGCAACACGTCGTCGACACCATCGGCGCGATCGCCCGGCCCGAGGCGATCCTGTTCACCGCCGACCTTCCCAAGACCCGCTCGGGCAAGATCATGCGGCGACTCCTCAAGGACATCGCCGAGGGACGGGCGGTGGGAGACACGACGACGCTGGCCGATCCCGAGGTGGTCCGTCAGCTCAAGCAGCGCTACGAGGAGTCCGGCGCCGAGTAGGCGGAGGGGTGGGAGCGCCCGCTCAGGGGATCATGCGCATGAGTTGTGAGTCAGCGCCGACCTGCGGTCGCCGGCCACGGGCTCCTACCGGTCGTCGCCGTCGTCGGCCGTGATCCGATCCGAGGCCAGGGGATCGGGTCGGGAGGGGGGGCGGGCGGCAAGGGCGCCTGCGTCTTTTTCCTTCACCGGACGCGCGGGGATGCCCACGTAGACCCAGCGGGGATCGGTGTCTCTGGTGAGGACGGCGTTGGCGCCCACCATCGAGTCCTGGCGCAGGTGGGTACCGGCGAGGATGGTGGCGTGGTAGGTGACCCGGACCCCGTCCTCGATCACGGTACGGGGCGAGTACACCTCGCGGCCATCGACGATGTCGTGGGAGTGCGAGTACACGTTGGCGAAGTCCGAGATCGAGACCCGGTTGCCGAGGGTGATGCCACCGCGGTCGTCGAGTAGCACGTGACGGTGGATCACGACGTCGTCACCGACCTCGAGGTTGTATCCGAACGACACCCGCACGAAGGGAAACGCCTTGAAATTGCGCCCGCACCGGCGAAATACTCGTCGGGCGAGCAGACGACGGAATCCCACCCCCAGGGGAGTGTTCTCACCGGCGGGACTGCGGTCGAACATCTCCCACAACCAGAGCAGCGGCTTGACGCGAGCGTAGCGCTCGACGTCGACGTCGCGGTAGTACTCCGGCTCGAGAGCCACATTGCGGGGGTCGAACTGATCGACCAGGATCCGCACCGTCGGATCCATGTCCTCGGGGTCTGCGCCGACCAGGTGCGGCACATGGAGCCCGGTGAGGAGCTGGACGCAGAGGTCGTTCCAGTCGCACGAGGGGTCGTCCAGGCGCTCGTCGATCCCGTCCAGCCAACGCGCATATCGACGTTCGGTAGCGCCCGGCAGCGGCACCGGGCGAAGAGGCAGGAAGGCCATGGCCGGAAGGGGAGGGGGAAGGAAATCGGCGAGGGCGTGGGTCACGACCTGCGACCATCGACACGATAGCTTTCCGCACGAACCCCGTCGACCCCCGAATGCGTACACTGCTATGTTGGAGTCCCACCCCTCGAACCCGTTCCGCCCATGCACGATGTTCTGCGCCAGCGCCTCCTGAGGCGTATCGAGTCACTTCCGGAAGCCCAGGTCTACCAGGTACTCGACTACATCGAGTTTCTCGAGTCCAAGTACGCCCGCGATGCGGCGGTCGAGGCTTCGGGTCTGCAGAAGCTCGCCGAGGGGCTCGAGGACAAGATGAGGAAGAAGGCCATGAACCCCACCACCATTCGCGAAGCCTTCCAACTCATCGCGGTAGCGGATCGGGTGTTGTCGGGGGTGTCGTCGGCGGGACGCCAACTGCTCAACGATCTGGGCACCATCGGCGAATCGGGGGAGGAAGCGCCGCCCCCGGCCGAGGGCTCCGCAGGTGAGATCCCGGATGCCGGAAGCGGAGGCCGGACCGGGGCTTGACACCCCTGCGCGGCTCCGGATACCCTTCCCCATGAAAGCCATTGTTCGCTCTCGTGAGCGCTTCCCGCCCGTTCTTCGCGTCCCCAGCCGGACGAAGCCGAAGAGCGGGCGCGGTTGTATTCGGACGCCCGGGTTTCGGGCTAGACCCCCAGGATCGACTCCATGATGGATTCCCGTGCGGGCCGTGGTGCCCATGTGATCAAAGAGGGCCTCACCTTCGACGACGTGCTCCTCGTGCCGGGCCACTCGACGGTCCACCCCAAGGACACCGATGTCCAGTCGCGACTCACCCGGACCATCGCGCTCAACATCCCCTTTCTGTCGGCTGCGATGGACACCGTGACCGAGGCCCGGATGGCCATGCAGATGGCGCGGGAAGGGGGCATGGGCATCGTGCACAAGAACATGCCCATCGACCGTCAGGCCGGTGAGGTCGACCGCGTCAAGCGCTCGGAGAGCGGCATGATCCTGAACCCGATCACGCTGCCCGCGTCGGCGACGCTGCGTGACGCGCACACGCTCATGTCGCGATTCTCGATCAGCGGGGTGCCCATCGTCGAAGGCGGTGGCCGGCTGGTGGGGATCGTCACCAATCGCGATCTGCAGTTCGAGACCAACCTCGATCAGCCGATCCGCGAAGTCATGACGTCGGAACGCCTCGTCACGGTACCGGTGGGGACGACCCTCGACGAGGCCGAGGTCATGCTGCACCGACACCGCATCGAGAAACTGCCGGTGGTGGACGGAGACGGAATTCTGCGGGGGCTGATCACCGTCAAGGACATCTTCAAGCGCCGCCAGTACCCTCACGCCTGCAAGGACGAACACGGGCGCCTGAGGGTGGGTGCCGCCATCGGTGCCTCGGTCGGAGATCTGGATCGGGCCGAGGCGCTGCTCGCCGCCGGCGCCGACGTGCTGGTGATCGATACGGCGCATGGGCATTCCGAGGGGGTATTGTCGGCGCTGGCGCGCACGCGGCAGCGGTTTCCGGATGCGCAGCTGATTGCCGGCAATGTGGGGACCGCCGCCGGGGCTCGCGCTCTCGTGGAGCGGGGCGCCGACGCGGTCAAGGTGGGAGTCGGGCCGGGCTCGATCTGTACCACCCGTGTGGTGACCGGGGTGGGCCTCCCGCAGCTTACGGCCATCATGGACGCGGTCGACGGTGTCGAAGCCGGCGTTCCCGTGATCGCAGACGGAGGCATTCGGTATTCGGGTGACATCGTCAAGGCGCTGGCGGCAGGTGCCGATTCGGTGATGATGGGGAGCATGTTCGCCGGCACCGAGGAGTCGCCGGGCGAGGCCTTTCTGCTCGAAGGTCGGCGTTTCAAGACGGTACGAGGCATGGGATCGCTTTCGGCCATGGAGGAGGGCTCGGCGGATCGCTATTTCCAGGACGGGCAGGAGACACGCAAATTGGTTCCAGAGGGGATCGAGGCCCGGGTGCCCTACAAGGGACCGGTGAGTGACGTGCTCTACCAGTTGATCGGGGGACTTCGCAGCGGGATGGGGTACGTAGGGGGCGGGACGCTTCCCGAACTCCGGGCCTGCGGCCGGTTCATCCGGGTCACGACGGGAGGGCTGCGCGAGTCGCACCCCCACGACGTGACCATCACGCGCGAAGCGCCGAACTACCACCTGTAGACCAAGCGAGCGTCATGGATCTCGACGATCTTCGTCCCCGCCTGCTGCTGGGTCCCGGCCCGTCGCCGGTCTCGCCCCGGGTTCTCGAGGCGTTGGCCTGCCCGACCCTCGGCCACCTGGATCCTCAGTTCCTGGCCGTGATGGACGAGGTCAACGACGGGTTGCGCCACCTCTTCGGCACCACCAACACCATGACCTTTCCGGTCTCGGGTACGGGTTCCGCCGCCATGGAGGCGTCGCTCGTCAATGTGCTCGAGCCCGGTGATGTCGCCATCATCGGTGTCAACGGCGTATTCGGCGGGCGCATGGTCGAGATGGCGCGCAGGATGGGTGCCGAAGTGGTGGCCGTCGAGGTGGAGTGGGGCCGCATCATCGAGCCGGATCAGATGATCGAGGCGCTCCGCGCTCACCCCGGTGCGCGTGTGCTCGCCACCGTACTCGCCGAGACGTCGACGGGGGTGTGGCAGCCGCTGGCCGAGATCGGCGCGGCGGTGGCCGCCACCGACACCCTCTTCGTCGTCGATGCGGTCACCGCCCTGGGGGGGACACCCGTCGAGGTCGATGCCAACCACATCGATGTCTGCTACAGTGGCACCCAGAAGTGCCTGGGTGTGCCACCGGGGCTGGGGCCGGTGACCTTTTCGGAGCGGGCCATGGCACGGATCCGCACCCGCGCCCGTCCCTGCCCGAGTTGGTACCTCGACGTGGCGCTGCTGGCGGGCTATCTGGGTTCGGAACGGAAGTACCACCATACGGCTCCGATCAACATGGTCTACGCCCTTCACCGCGGGCTCGAGATCGTGGCGGAAGAGGGGCTCGACGCACGGTATGCGCGGCACGCCCGGGTTGGGGCCCGCCTCCAGTCCGAGCTGGTGGGACGCGGATTCGGCCTTTTCGCGCAGGAGGGGCACCGCCTGCCCCAGTTGACGTCGGCCCTCCTTCCCGAGGGGCTGGACGAGGGGCCGTTGCGTCGGCGCATCCTCGACGAACACTGGATCGAGATCGGCGGCGGGCTCGGGGCTGCGCAGGGCAAGCTCTGGCGCATCGGGCTCATGGGGCATGGGGCTACGGACGAGAGCATCGACCGATTGCTGGTCGCCATCGACGACGTCCTGGAGCGCGGGGCCGCATGAGGCTGGGGGCCGGCGCACGAGCCCTCACCGGGCTGGCGCTCCTGGCGTCGGGCGGGTGTGCCGTGGTGGGATCGAGTTCGGTTCCCGAGACACCCCGGAGTGTGCCGGATCCCCGCATCGAGGTCGAAGCCCGGATCCCCGCCGAAGCCCAGGACGTCGTCCCCCTCGAGCCCCCGGCAGAGGGGATCACCAGCGACCCGATCCTCCACTCCCGCTGGGCACTCCATCCACTGATCCGCGAGCGGTCGGCGTATTGGGTGGACCGATATACCGTGCGGGAGCCCCAGGCGTTTCCGATCTTCCTGGAGCGGATGTCCGCCTACGAGGCCGTGGTGGACTCGGCTCTGGCCGTCGAAGGTCTGCCCCGATCGCTACGGTATGTTCCCATCATCGAGAGCGGCTACATACCGTCCGCCACCAGCCCGGTGTCGGCGGTCGGTCTCTGGCAGTTCATGGCCCCGGTCGCGCGTTCGTTCGGCATGCATGTCACACCCCTGATCGACGAACGCCGCGACCCGGTCAAGTCGACGCTCGCTGCTGCGTTGTACCTGCGCCAGCTCAACGAGCGCTTCGACTCCTGGTTCCTGGCGCTCGCGGCCTACAACAGCGGTCCGTCCCGGGTCGATCGGCTCCTGCGGGAGCATGCGCCGCTGGCGCCGCCGGGCGACTCGCTGTTCACGGTGATCTTTCCCTATCTGCCCGCCGAGACGCGCGACTTCGTGCCCAAGCTGATCGCGGCGGCATCGGTGGGTGAGCGTCCCGGGTCGTTTGGCCTGGCCGCACCAGAGGCGGCGCAGCTCTTCGCGTACGAAGAGGTCGAGGTGCCCGATGCGACATCGTTCGACGTGGTTGCCGAGGCGGCGGGGGTCGACGAGAGCGAGGTCCGGCGGCTGAACCCCCAGATCCTGCGGGGTCTGACCCCTCGAGGGCGACCCACCTCGATCCGGCTGCCTCCGGGCACCGGGGCGCGCTTCACCGAGGCCTATGCCGCGATTCCTCCTGGAGAGCGGGTGACGGTTACCGAGCATGTGGTGGCGCGGGGCGAGACCCTCGGAGCCATCGCAGGGCAGTATGGGATTCGCACCTCCGACCTGCAGGCGGCCAACCCGGGAGTCCAGCCCCGCCGCATGCGGATCGGCACGCGCCTCGTCGTGCCGCAAGAGGGGCGACGATCCGGGGGCGGTGCTGCTGCGACCGATGCTCCCCACGAACATGTGGTGCGCTCGGGAGAGAGCTTGTGGTTGATCGCCCGACGGTACGGGCTCAGCCTCTCGCAGCTCCAGCGCTGGAACGGTCTGCGCCAGGGGGCGGTGCTGCAACCCGGGGACCGGATCCGGTTGCGAGGGGAGTAGCCGCCCTACCCGGAATCCCGTTGCGAGGGGAGTAGCCGCCCTACCCGGAATCCCGTTGCGAGGGGAGTAGCCGCCCTACCCGGAATCCCGTTGCGAGGGAAGTAGCCGCCCTACCCGGAATCCCGTTGCGAGGGGAGTGGCCGCCCTACCCGGAATCCGGTTGCGAGCCGACCTCCGTCCACAGCCCGCTGGCGCCGCCTTCCTTGCGCACCAGGCGTACCTCTTCGATCACCATGCCCCGGTCGAGTGCCTTGGCCATGTCGTAGATCGTCAGCAGAGCGACGGATACCGCCGTGAGGGCCTCCATCTCGACTCCGGTCCGACCGTGGTAGACCGCCTCTGCGCGGGCGATGAGTCCCGGCAGCTCGGGATCGGGCTGCAGCTCGACGGTGACCGACACACCGGGAAGGCCATGGCAGAGGGGGATCAGGTCAGCGGTCTTCTTGCCTGCCATGATGCCGGCCAATCGGGCGACCCCGAGCGCCTCTCCCTTCTCGAGCGACCCCGCACGCAACGCCGCGAGCGTGGTACCCGCCATGCGGATCCGTCCTTCGGCCAGCGCACGCCGGGTCGTGGCGCCTTTCGCCGTCACATCGACCATGCGGGCGCGGCCGCCGTCGTCGAGATGGGTGAGCCGAGGGTCAGTGGTCACGGGTAGAGCTCCCGGATGTGCCGTGGGGGGCGAGGATCCGTCTCAGGTCGGAGACCAGGCCCGCCACGATGAGCGGCGGATAGACGTTGCCTCGGGCCTGCAGCGCGGCGTCGTCGAGGCGAGCGAAGGCGCGGGTGATGGTCTCGGGGTGGAGCGCTCGCTCTCGCACCTGGCGGGTCATCCAGCGGGTGCCGTCCTGGTTCACGGCGAGTTCGGGGCGATCTGCCGCGACGGCCGCGAGGTCGCGCAGCCAGACCTCGAGGGCCGTAAAGAGGTCGAGCAGCCCCCGGGCTTTGATCACGCTCTGCCCGAGTCCCGCCACGAAGGCGTCGGACGGGCGGGTGGACAGGGCCGCCCGCAGGAGTGCGAACGAGGTCTGGCGAAGGTCCTCCAGGCGTCCCTTGTCGTCATCGGGTCCTGGAAGAAACCCCAGGGCCCGACCGATCGCGCCCTGGCCGAGGCGAGCGGCGTTTTCGGCCTCGGGACGATCGATCCCGGTGCCCACCAGGAAGTCGACCACCGCGTCGTCGGAGAGGGGGGCGAGCAGAAGGGGCACCGTACGCGAACGGATCGTATCGAGCAGTCCACCCGGTTCGGACGAGGTGAGAATGAACCAGGTGTCGGGTGGCGGCTCCTCCAGCAGTTTGAGCAGCGCATTGGCCGCTTCCGGGCTGGCTTCCTGCGGCACCAGCGTCTCGGCGTCGCCGATGATGAAGACCTGTGCCGACGACATGCTGGGTCGGCTCTGGGCGCGGCGTCGCAGGCTCCGTGCCGCCGCGATGTAGATCCCCGTGGGGCCGCTCGACCCGGAGGTGCGGAGGGGCGTCTCCCGCAGTTCGGCGAGGCGTGCGTAGCGTGCCTCTTCCAAGGCGTCTGCCATCTTCTCGGGCGACGAGGCGCCCTTGGGACGAGGCAGGGGAAAGTACCAGTGGATATCAGGATGTTCGAGGCGCGCCGCCATGCGGCACGACTGGCAACGCCCGCAGGCGCCGGCGTCGCCCGGGCTTCCGCAGAGGATCGTCTCGGCCAGCCAGAGCGCCAGTCGCTGCTTGCCGATGCCACGGGGCCCGTGGAACAGAAGCGAGGCCGGCAGGGTTCCGGCCAACCGCGCCCGGGCGAGGTCGGTGCGCGCGGCGAGGTGCCCCTGGAGAGGGTGGAGGCTCATGGATCGCCGGGATTCCGGCCCCGCAACCAGGACAGCGGATCCTGGGCGGTGGGTGAGCCCGAGGGTGAGGGAGCCCGGATCTGGAACTCGAGATGAGGACCCTCCGGAGTACTGCGCCCCCCCACCGTACCCACCACCTGTCCGGCATCGATCTCGCGTCCCTGCACGACTCCGATCTCCTCGAGATACAGGTAGAGCGTGTAGAAGCCCCCGCCGTGGCTGACCACGACGGTGGGGCCGTACCCTTCGAACGGGCCTGCCAGCACCACCGTCCCGGCGCGGACCGCCTTGACCGGGGTGCCCGGGCGGGCTCGGATGCCGATGCCGTTCCACCGCAGCGTGGTGCCGTCGGGTCGGGCCTGAACACCGAACGAGTAGATCACCTCGCCCTCGAGGGGCCATTCGAGCTGGCCCGCGTCGCTGGCCGTGAGGGTGAGCCGAGTAGGCGGCGCGCCACCGGCCGCCCCGGCGACCCGGGTACGATCGAGATCGTCGACCAGGTCGGTGAGTCGCGCCTCGTCGGCCTCGAGACGCTCGAGCCGCGTCAGGGTGGTACGCTCCTCGGTGCGAAACCGCTGGAGCGTGGATTGGCGGTCGCTCTCCACCGACTGCAGTTGTCCCATCTCGTTCAACCGCCGCTGGCGCAGGCGCCCGACCTCTCGCAGACTCTCCCGCAGTTCGCGGTCCTGGTCGGTGAGGCTGGCTTCGAGTTCGGCCACCTTGTCGACCAGGGTGCGGTCGTACGACGCGGTGAGGCGGAGATAGCGGTATCGGGTCAGGAGGTCGGAAAACGACTCGGCCCCCAGGAGCACCCGCACGGTGTGGAGCGGACCCAACTTGTAGATGTCGCGCAGCCGCCGACTGAGGGTCTCCCCCCCGCGGCGCAAGCGCTCGCGGGTCTCGGCCAGGAGGTCGGTGGTTTCGCGAACCCGCTCGGTGGTGACCTCGGTCTGGAAGTCGAGTTCAGACAACACGGACCGTGAGGCCGAGAGCTGGCGTTCGATGTTGCGCAGCTCGGCCGAGACGTCGGCGACCCGTGTCCGCACGCCCTGCATCTCGGCCTGGAGCCGGGCGCGCTCGGCCCGGATCTCTTCGAGGCGCCGCCGGCTCTCCTCGATCTGGGCATCGAGGCGACTCGTTTGGGCCAGGGCGGGAGCGGTGGTCAGAAGGCACCCAAGGAGGACCCCTAGCAGGTACGACGCCGGCGAGCTGAGCCGGTATACCCCTCGTCCGTGCCTCATGTGATCTCCCTCAGGTGCCGCCGCACCGCCAGGATCGAGGCTCCCCCTCCGAGAAGGGTACCCGCCAGCAGGCCGGCGAGGACCCATCCCACCGGAAGCCAGTCGATCCGGAACAGGAACTGCGTGACGACCCGGTAGGCGAGCGCGGTGAGGACGACCGCCAGCACCCCTCCCAGGAATCCCGTAAGCAGTCCCTCGAGCAGAAAGGGCGCCCGAATGAACCCGTCGCGTGCACCGACCAGACGCATGACGTAGATCTCGTCGCGACGGGCAAAGATCGCGATCCGCAACGCGGTTCCGATGATCAGCGCGGCCACTAGCGCGAAGGCGAGTCCCAGAGCCAGGGAGCTGGCGCCCGCGAGGCGACGCAGGGTGTCGAGACGGTCGACCCACTCCCGCCCGAATTCGACATCCTCGACCACCGGACTCGCCTGAGCGATCGAGGCGATCAGGTCGACCGTCCCGGCACCACGGCTGCCCTCGGCGAGCCGGATCTCGAGCGAGGCCGGGAGCGGATTCACGTCGAGCCCCGAAAAGATCTCCTCGAAGTCGTGGAGGTCGCGTTGGGCACGCGCCAGAGCCGAGTCCTTGCTGACGTACAACACCGCCGAGACCTCGGGCTGCGCCCGCAGCTCCTGGACGGCCGCCTCGATGTCGGCAGCGGTGGACTCGTCGTGCAGGTAGGCGACGACCTCGACCCGTGATTCGATCTGGTCGAGGGCCACACGCAGGTTGTGGGTCACGAGCCCGAAGAGCCCGACGACGAAGAGGGCGAGACCGACCATGCCCGCAGCCAATCCCGTCAACACGGGAGAACGCTGGAACCCGGCGAGTGCCTCGCGCAGCGCGTAGTTCATGCGCCCTCTTGGGTGGCATGGGGTGCCACCGCCCCCGAGTCGTAGACGAGTCGACCCTGGTCGAGTTCGAGGGTGCGGGCCTTCGGGTACGCGCGCACCAACTCGAGATCATGGGTTGCCATGACGACGGCCATCCCCATGGCGTTGATGTCCCAGAAGAGGTCCAGCACTCCGCGTGTGGCCCGTTCGTCGAGGTTGCCGGTGGGTTCGTCGGCCAGCAGCACGACGGGGTCGGAGACCAGGGTGCGGGCGATGGCGACGCGCTGCTGCTCCCCCCCCGACAGCTCGTGTACGAGGGCGCCGGCCTTGGGGGCGAGGCCCACCTGGGACAGCAGCCGTTGGGCTCGTGGCGTCACCTCGCGCCGGCGCACATCGGTCACTTCGAGGGCGAACGCCACATTCTCCTGGGCACTCCGGCCGGGGAGCAGGCGAAAATCCTGGAAGACCATTCCCACCCGCCGCCGCACCTTCCAGATATCACGCTCGCCCACGAGATCGGACGAAAAACCCGAGACCCGGACCTCGCCGCGCGTCGGGCGTTCGGCCATGTGGATGAGCCGCAAGGTGGTGCTCTTTCCGGACCCGGAGTGGCCCGTGAGGAACACGAATTCGCCCTTCCCGACACGGAACGACACATCGCGGAGGGCGGGCCCGCGGCGGGGATATTCCTTCGAGACGTTCTCGAGCTTGATCAACGGAGGACGGACCGGAGGAGGGAACCTGACTGTATTGAAAAAGCTAGACCGGGCGAGCGGTGCGCGCCAGCCGCGCCGCAACCTCGAGAGCCTCGAACATCGACGACGGATCGGCCCGGCCCGTGCCCGCGATGTCGAAGGCGGTGCCATGGTCGGGCGAGGTACGCGGAAAGGGTAGACCCAGGGTGACGTTGACGCCCGATCCGAAGGCGGCGGTCTTGAACGCCGCCATCCCCACGTCGTGGTAGGGTGCGATGACGGCGTCGAAGGCGCCGCTCAGCGCGCGCACGAAGACGGTGTCGG
The DNA here is from genome assembly GCA_964521385.1 of uncultured Gemmatimonadaceae bacterium. GTDB lineage: Bacteria > Gemmatimonadota > Gemmatimonadetes > Longimicrobiales > Gaopeijiaceae > Gaopeijia. The sequence goes on from CAZFRU010000008.1 coordinate 55,225, forward strand.
CCGGCAGGGGGTCGCTCACATCGACCCCCGCGGCACGACAGGCGGCAACCGCGGGTGCAAGGACGCGGGCCTCTTCATCGCCGAACAGCCCCCCGTCGGAGGCGTGCGGATTGAGGGCACACAGCGCCAGGCGGGGAGCGTCGATCCCCCACCAGCGACGCAGGGCCCGGTGGAGCAGCGCCGTCTGGGTGCAGATCCGTTCGGCGGTCAGGAGTCGGGGCACGTCACGCAGAGCGTGATGGGTCGTGGCCAGGAGCACGCGGAGGGGCCCCCCGACGCGGGTGGATTCGGCCGCCATGAGCATACCCACGTCGTGGGCGCCGGTGAGTCGTTGCAGGAACTCGGTGTGGCCTGATTCGGCGACGCCCGCGGCGTGGAAGGCGGGCTTGTGGATGGGTCCCGTCACCAGGGCGTCGGCGCCGCCCCGCGTGATGAGATCGACCGCGAACTCGACGGCCGTCCGAGCCACGACCCCAGCGCCTTTCTCCGTGCCGTCGTAGTCGGCAGGAGCATGCCGAACGTCTGCCGCGGTGTCCGGCAGGACGGTGCCCACCACGGTGAGGTGCACATCGGGCTGGGTCTCGCGAAATCGCGCGGTTGCAGCGCGTACGACCTCGGGCCCGATTCCCCGTGGGTCGCCGGTGGTGACGACGAGGCGGACCGGCACGGTTCTAGAACCGAATGTCGACGTATGCCCGGCTTCTGAGTCCCGCCCAGAGCCGCTCCAGGCTCTTTTGTTGCTGCAGCCGCTGCCGGATCTGGGCCTCGACGTCTTCGAAGGTGAACTCGCCCGCAGCGCGGACGTCGACGACCCGGACCAGAGCCAGCTTGGTACCATCGACTTCGACTTCGAAGGGCGGGAGAATCGTCCCTTCACTCTCTTCGGTCACGTTGGCCAACGCCGCCGCATACCCTTCGGGCAATCCCGAGAGGTCGGAGGGTGAGACCTGGAGTTGGACCGGGATCCGGTCGTCCTGATCCAGCTCCCGGGCGAGGTCCGCGACCCGAGCGCCGGCGGCCCAGCGGGCCGAGATCTCGAGTGCGCGCTCCCGAGCCGTGGCGAGATCGTCGGGCCCGGACTCGGGCGCCACCAGAATATGGCGGGCCTTCACCTCGCCGGGACGTCTGCGGTCGACACGGATCACATGCCAACCGTAGCTCGACCGGAACGGTGCACTCATCTGACCGTCGTTCAACCGAAAGGCCACCGCGTCGAACTCCGGCACCATGGCGCCTCGCCGAAACCAGCCGAGGTCGCCACCATTGGCGCCCGATCCCGGGTCGTCGGATGCCTCCCGGGCCACCTCCTCGAAGTCTTCGCCCCCCAGGATGCGCAACACCAGGGAATCGATCTCGGCCCGGGCCCTGGCCCACATGGAGTCGGGGGGGGACGGGCGGATCAGCACCTGTTCGAGCGAGAAGATCTCGGGTCGTTGCTGGAGCGACGCCCGCTGCGTGTCGAACAACTCCCGCATTTCCTGCTCTGTGATGGCGACCGGAGCGGCGCTCTGCAGACGACGCTGCAGGAACAACTGCCGCGTGAGATCACGCTGGATCCGGGTACGCAACGTCTCGCGGTATTCCGGCATGGTCATGCCGTCGGCCGCCAGGGCGGCCTGGAGTTGTGCTGCGCCCCCGATCTGCCCCTGCACGGCATCGATCTGCTCCTGGACCCGCGACTCGATCAGTGTCGGGTCGGGAGCGAGGGTCGAGTCGCGCGCGGCTTCCTGGAGGAGCAGTTGCAGGTTCACGAGTGATTCGAGGACCTCGGCCGCGGCGTCACGGAGCCCCGCCGAGTCGGTGGGAAACTCCTGCTGACCCGAGAGGAGGAGCATCTCGTATTGCACGTCGGTCAGGAAGATGACCGAGTCACCGGCCACCGCCACGACTCGATCGACCAGCGCCGGGTCTTCTCCGGGGATCACGAATCCCGGGGTCGGGCGGGGGGCCTGCTGGGCCATCACGGCGAGGGGGGTCGCCAGCAGGAGGGCGCCGGCGGTCCGGAAGGTCGAGAGCCGGCGGAGTCGGGCCGAGCATGTCATGGAGTGTCCGTCGTGGAGGCATTGCCCGACCGATGCTGGAAAACCCTGGTCCTCGGTCGGAAACCGAGCGGGGGGGGGGGGGGGCCCCCCCGGCCCCCCCCCCCCCCCCAAAAAAAAACCCCCCATTGGGGGGGGGGGGGGGGGGGCCCCCCCCGGGGGGGGGGGG
>CAZFRU010000008.1:57442-110901 GCA_964521385.1 uncultured Gemmatimonadaceae bacterium
GGTGCCGGAAACCAGTCGGCACCGACCCGCAGACTATCGTAACCCGTCTTCTGGAGGGGGTTCCGGGCTAGCCACCGGCGGTGTCGGCTCCGGGAGCGCCGCCCGTACCGCCGGGCGCCGACGTCGGCAGGCTCGGAGCCGGCGGTGGCGGTGCCGGACCCCGCACCGCCGCGACTCCCGACACCACGGCGTTGGCGGCGGCGTCGAAGATCTGCACCGAAGCCGACTCGCGCAGCGCCGTCGAGACCGGCCCCAGGGGAATCACGTCGCGCGTGTTCGAGACGATGCCCCGAAGTACCGTCTCGACGGTGCGATCGATGGCCTGCGCCATGGTCTCGGTGCCTTCCGGCACCACCGGCAGGAGGTCCAGGGCACGGGCGGCATCGCGCAGCTGGGCGCGAACGGTGTGCTTGAGCGAATCGCGGTACTCCTGAGTGGGTTCGAGACCCAGCGACCGAGCCTCCGCCACCAGCAGTTTGCGTTGCGTAAGGCCCCGCAGGAGGTTGTCGACGAGTACCGAATCGGGGGCGTCGACCAGCCGCGCACGGCCCTCGGGGGTCTGGGTCTGCATGAAGGTGCGAAGGTCTCCGACCGTGAGGGAGCCACCCTTGAAGTCGACCAGCACCCGCTCGCGCGCACGGCGGGAGAGCGCAACGTCGGGATTGATGATCATGCTGCGCACCACGTCGCCGATGTTGTCGCGGGCCTTGATCCCGGCGCCCTCTTCGATGCCGGTCACATACAGGGACTCGGCCTGCTGGGACCGCTGCGCCCTGAGTCGCTGTTCCATCTCGGGCGTCACATCTTCGATCGACGGCGTTTCCTTCTCCTCGGAGCGGATGATGTGGTAGCCATAGGGGCTCTCGACCACGTCGCTCACGCCACCCGGCTCGAGGGCGAAGGCCGCGACGGCGAAGGGTTCGACCATGTCGGTGCGGCCGAAGAATCCCAGGTCACCCCCGTTGGCGGCGCTCCCGGGGTCTTGTGAGAACTGACGGGCGAGCTCTTCGAACGACTCGCCGCCTCGCACGCGCTGAAGGACGGCCTCGGCCTGCTCACGCACGCTGTCCCGCTGTGCTGAGGTGGCCTGGGGAGGAAAGCCGAAGAGGATGTGGCGGGCCCGGACCCGCGCCCCCGGAGCCTCGAGTTCGAACTGTTCGCGCAGCTCGGCTTCACTTACGACGGTGTCGACCTGGATCACCGAGTCGCGGAGCGCCAGGATCATGTCCTGTTCGATGGGTCCCCGGATCAGGGCTTCCATGTCGAGGTCGGACAGGGACGTATCGGCGGCCAGCGCCGAGGCCAGAAGGGTATAGTCCACCCACAGCTCGGCGAGGGCGGCGGCGACCTGCGGCTCATTGGCCAGGTCCGGCTGGCCCGCCAGAAGGCGCACGGCTTCGTCGACCGTGAATTCGTGCGCGCCGGCACGGGCCAACAGCCCTTCGCCACCGCCGGAATCCGTGCAGGCAACGAGGCATGCGGTGGCCATGAGCGCACAGCTTCGAATCAACGTCTTCAACGTCTGCTCCTTGCGAGGGGGTCGGCCCCCCGGGTTCAATTCCGCGGCGCTTCGCCGGCGTCACGGTGTTCGACCAGGACCGACAGGGCCTGGATCAAGGTTGTCGTCAAGGGCTCTGTGCCCTGCTGGCTCAGCGTGAGCGAAAGGGGTGCCAGTCGCCGGACCTCGACCGTGACCTGTCGGTCGGCGAGAGGCCCTTGTAGCGCCTGAAGGCGCGGGACCACGCCCGCACGGAAGTTGAGGCGGGCCGTGCGACCTCGAACCAGGATTCGCTCGATTCCCAGCCCCCTACCAAGTAGCCGAAGGGTCGCGGCGTCAAGTAGGCGGGCCACTTCGTCGGGGAGCGCGCCGAACCGATCGACCAGTTCCACACGCATGTCCTCGACCTCACCGGAGTGCTGGATCCGGGAAAGGCGACGGTAGAGATGGAGCTTCTGCCCGGAGTCGGGCACGTAGGCTTCGGGCAGGTACGCAGAACCTGCCAGGGAGATCTCCGGCTCCGGATGTTCGCTCACGCCGGCTGCTTCGTCCTGGATCCGTTTGACGGTCCCCTCGAGCAGGCGCAGGTAGGCGTCGATTCCCACCACATGGGCGAAGCCGGATTGATCGGCACCCAGCAGGTTGCCGGCGCCTCGGAGTTCCAGGTCGCGGAGTGCGACCGCGTAGCCGCTGCCCAACTCGGTATAATGTTCGAGCACCCGCAGGCGTTTGCGGGCCTCTTCCGTGATCCCGTCGGGGGTGATGAGATAGCAGTAGGCCCGACGGTCCGAGCGGCCCACCCGCCCTCGAATCTGATACAACTGCGAGAGCCCGAACCGATCGGCGTGCTCGACGATGAGGGTGTTGGCGTTGGGTACGTCGAGGCCGTTCTCGATGATGGCCGACGCCACCAGCACATCGACTTCACCATCGACGAACGCGGTCATGATCCGATCGAGCTCGTGGGCTCCCATCTGGCCGTGGGCAACGGCGACCCGCGCTTCGGGCACCAGGGTTCGGATTCGCTCGGCCGCCGTGTGGATCGTCTGCACCCGGTTGTGCAGGACGAAACTCTGTCCACCCCGGTCGAGCTCACGGTGGATCGCTTCGGATACCAGTCCGTCGCTCCAGGGAAGCACGTGCGTGATGATGGGCATGCGGTCGCGCGGCGGAGTCCGGATGACCGTGAGGTCGCGGATCCGCGACAGCGAAAGGTAGAGCGTGCGGGGAATCGGGGTCGCGCTGAGGGTCAGGACATCGACCGAGGTCCGCAGGTGTTTCAGGCGCTCTTTGTGTTTGACCCCGAAACGCTGCTCCTCGTCGACCACCAGCAGTCCCAGGTCGCGAAACTCGACGTCGCTCGAGAGCAGGCGGTGCGTGCCGATGGCGATGTCGATGTCGCCGGACTTGATCTGTTCGACCAGCTGCTTCGTTTCGTTCTGGCCTCGGAAGCGGCTCAGTGCACCCACCCGGACCGGGTAGTCGGCGAGGCGTTCCTCGAAGGTGTGCCGATGTTGTTCGGCCAGAATCGTGGTCGGGGCGAGGACCGCGACCTGTTTGCCGTCCTGGACCGCCTTGAAGGCGGCCCGGATCGCGATTTCGGTCTTGCCATAGCCGACGTCGCCGCAGATGAGACGATCCATCGGACGGCTCGATTCCATGTCGGTCTTCACGTCGGCGGTGGCCGTGCGCTGGTCCGGGGTGTCTTCGTAAAGGAACGACGACTCCATCTCCTTCTGCCAGCGCGTGTCGGGTCCGAACGCGTGGCCGCTGGCGGCCTCTCGCCGGGCGTAGAGCTCCAGGAGCTCGGCCGTCATCTTCTCGATGGCCTCTTCGGTCTTCCGGCGCAGCGTCTTCCACTTCCGCCCGCCGATCTTGTGCACCTGGGGCGGCGTCGCCCGGTCGTCTTCACCGACCCAGCGTTCGACCAGGTCGAGGCGGTAGACGGGTACCCGGAGTACTTCTCCGCCGGCGTACTCGATGGCCAGGAGCTCGATCTCCTGCCCCCCGATCTCGAGCTTCTGCATCCCCATGAAGCGACCGACACCGTGGTCCATGTGCACCACGTAATCGCCCGGTGTGAGCTGGGAGAGGGACTCGAGAGACACCGCACCGCGAAAGCGCCGCCCGCGGCGGAGGCGCCGGGATCGCCGGAAGATCTCGTGGTCGGTGAAGACCCGGAGCGGGGGGAGGGCCCGGGGCAGGAGGAATCCCCCCTCCAACGACCCGATGGCCACCTGCGTACCCTCCGGCAGCCGCCCCCTCGCATCGAGGATCTCTTCGAGTCGCTGGGCCTGCCCCTCGTTGTCGCACAGCAACAGCGTCTCCTCGCCCCGAGCGCCTCCTTCCCTCAGGATCTCCTGGAGCCGCGTCATGTCGCGGTCGATGGCGGGCGGCGGCTCGGCGCCCAGCGAGACGTCACCCGCAGGATCGTTCCGGAGCTCGATGCGTGGGAATGCGGCCAGACCCGGCAGCGACAGGTCGGGCGGCAGCAGCAAGGTCTGGGGCGGAAGCAGGTCTCGTAGCCCGGAGCGCAGCAGGTCACCATGGACCCTCACTGCGTGTTCCCACGCCCGCACCGCCAGCGTCGACCAGTCCTCGCCGCCGAAGTCGAGCAGCACCGCATCGCGGGGCAGGAGTTCGAGCAGGGCCCGAGGAGCCGTGTGGGAGGCTCCGGCATGACTCCCGAAATCGACGGGCAGCACATGGACCTCGTCGAGGGGTCCGGTCGAGCGCTGGTCGAGCACGTCGAAGCTGCGGATCGACTCGATCTCGTCGCCCCAGAACTCGACCCGCACGGGCTCCGGAGCACCGAAACTGAAGACGTCGACGATGCCACCCCGTACGGCGAACTGCCCGACCTCTTCAACCAGGGGTACCCGGTCGAAACCGCGCTCCTCCAGCGAGGTGATCAGCCCCTGGAATCCAGCGCTGTCGCCCTTGCGCAGGGTGAGTCGCAGCTCGGCCAGTCCGTCGGGTACGGGAATGCGTTCCTGCAGCGCCCGCACGGTGGTGACCAGGATGCGTGCGCGTCCCGTGAAGAGAGCCTCGACCGCCTCGACGCGGAGTCCTCCGATCTCCAGATGGGGCTCGTCGGATTCGTACGGCAACGCCTCCCGTTGCGGGAACAACACCGAGTGGTCGGCGCCCAGCAGGTTGTCGAGGTCGGCTTCGACCGCTGCGGCACCGGCCGGGTCGGGCAGGACGGCGATGAGCAGCCGCTCGGGGTGCTGGCGGTGCAGCGCGGCCAACGCGGCGGCACCCACCGAGCCCACGACGCCTGTGACCCGGAGCGACGAGCCGGACCGGGGGAGTCGTCGCGAGAGCTCCTGGAAACCGGGGGTGGATTCGAGCGCGTCGAGGATCCGATGGTTGCTGGACGGCACGACCACCCCTACGACGGAGTCGCCAGGGGAGCCCGGCCCGGGCGCGTACCCTGCCCGCCTGAGGCGGCGATCCAGCTCTCGAGCAGGAGCAGCGCCAGGACGAGCATCAGGAGCGCCCGCCACGTTTCGTATCCCTGGCGACGGGTGAAGGTCTCCCGCGGCCAGCGTACCGGATCATCGATCAGAGTGGCCGGGCCCAGCCGCTGTGCGAACCGAGCGACGTCGAGGGGATCGAGGATGGACTCGCGTACCGGTGGATTGACGGCGAGGAGTTCGACGAGGGAGTCACCGGCGAACACCCGATAGACACCTGGGGCCCGGGTGGTCCGCAATTCGAACGATCCGTCGACCTCGACCCTCGATCCGTCGGGGAGTTCGACCTCGGTGGCGGCGGTCGGGAGCGGGAGGGCCTCGCCGACGCGCCCCGTGGGTCGGACGGTGCCGGCTCCCCACCCGGTCACGATCCACTCGAGCAACGGAACCATGGCCGCGTCGACGGGAAGGGTCGACGCGGCATCGTCGAGGGGTGAGCCGATCAGGAGCAGCGGCGCCTGGGCACCGTCGACCGTGACCAACCAGGGGGTTCCGTCGGAGAGGCGGGCCAGGACGGAGCCGGGCGATCCCGGGGGTGCCTCGAGCAGGTAGCGTTGGCGCACACGCACGCCCTCGAGGTCGACGGGCACGCGGCTTTCGACGATTCGTGCCTCACCGCCTGCTGCGTCGGCTCGGTAGCGCCAGGCGATCCCCGCGTCGGCCAGGCGCAGGTTGATCGCCGGCAGGAGAGCGGGATCGGACGGCGCGAGGAGCACCTGCCGGGCCCGGCTCGCCCCGTCGAGCCGGGTCCCTGCCGGTGCGAGCAGGACCTCGGCGGTGGCCGGGGTTCCCGGCAGGGCCCGACCCGCTTCGTAGAGCACCGCGAGCGCCGAGGTCAGGAAGAGCCCCCCGTCGGCGCCCAGCGCCACGGTCGGTGGATTGCGTACCGGCACCGCAAACCAACGGCGGTCGTCGTCGCGCAAGGCATCGGGATCGGCTTCGACGTACCCCTCGACCCAGCCGGGCCCGAAGGGACCCACCGGGAGGACGGCGGCGCTGCCGGAGCGCACCGCTGCGGCCCCCCGGACACGGTCGTCGATGAAGAGCCGCACCGCGGTCTCGCCGGCTTCGGGATCGCCCCCCGCCAGACCCACGGAGACCTCGGTCCGGCGATGGGCGAGCGGCGGGAGGCCCCCTCCCAGCGTCACCTCGAGCAGGTACCGGTTGGTCGTGGCCGCCGGCAGCCCGGACCACACCAACACCGGCAGATCGGGATCGTCCAGCGCCGGGGTGGCGTCGAAGGCCGTGGCCTGCAGGTCGGACACGAGATGGATTTCGCCGGCGGCCATGCCGGCATCGTCGATCAGCTGCCGAGCACGCCGTAGCGCCAAAGACAGATCGCCCCGCGCCGCCGAGACCTCGGTGGCGGCGATTCTGGCGCGCGCCGCGTCTCGCGGGCCGGGCACGGCCAGGTCCCACGGCTCCCCCGCTCGGATCACCCAGATCCGGTCCTCCGCACCCGCCGCGTCCAGCCCCTGGAGGGCCGCCGACTTCAGGCGATCCAGCACACGGTCGTCGCCCAGGACCCGTCCCGAACTCATGGAATTGTCCAGGATCACCACGACGGCGGTCGGAGGATGGGCCTCGCCGCGGCCGGCCACCACGAGGCGGGCCCCAGCGAGCACCAGGAGGACCACCAGTGCGCAGCGCAGGAACAGGAGCAGCAGCTGGCGCAACCGGATCCTGCGCGCGTGGTCCCGTTCGGTGCGCAGCAGATACCGCAACGCCGGGAAGACGACGCGCTGCGGCTCGTGGCGGTGAAAGAGGTGGAGCGCCAGCGGCACGACCACGGCGCCGGCGGCCAGCAGGAAGAGCGGACTGAGAAAGCTCACCCCAACCGCTCCCGCTTGCGCAGATATGCGCGCAAGGCGAGGGATAGCGGGCGGGCCGTATCGACGATCTCGTAGTCGATGCCGTGGGGCCGAAGTGCGCGTTCCCATTCGGAGAGGGCGTCGTTCACCGCCGCTCGGTATTCAGCCCGCACATCGGCCACGGAGACCTGCAGCTCGGCTCCGGACTCCGGTTCGACGAAGCGGACGTCCGCAGCGGCGGGCAGTTCGCGCTCACCGGGGTCGATCAGATGAAAGACGAGCACCTCATGCCCGCGGTGGCGCAGGAACCGTAGCGCCGTGCGCGTCCGGTCGGGGTCGACCAACAGATCGGACAGCAGGATCACGAGGCCGCGCCGACGCAACCGACCCGCGATCTCCTTCAGGGCGCCCTGGGCCCGGGTGCCCCCAGCGGCATCGAGCGCGGAGAGCCGCCGCACGAGCTCATGCCATTGCCGACGGCCTCCGCGGGGTTCGAGGCGCTCGGTGACCTCGTCGTGGAAGGCCGACAGGCCGACCGTGTCGCCCTGACGAACCAGGATGAGGCCGAGGGCGGCGGCGAGATGCCGGGCGTACCAGAGCTTGGTGGGTAGGCGGCCCGGATCGGAGGTCCATCCCATCGACGCACTGATGTCGACCAGCAGATAGGCACGCAGGTTCGTCTCTTCTTCGAACTGCTTGACGTAGAATCGGTCGGAGCGCCCGTACATGCGCCAGTCGATGTAGCGCAGGTCGTCGCCGGGCTGGTACATGCGCAGTTCGGCGAACTCGGCTGAAAAGCCACGGTGCGGCGACCGATGGAGTCCCATGAGGAATCCTTCGACCACCTTCTGGGCGACGAGTTCCACGCCACCCAGCTGTGCAAGGGTGGCGGGGTCCATGAGGTCGGGGCGCGTGGCAGGAGTTCGGACCATAGAGCGCGAAGGATAGGGCAGCGGCGGCGGCGGTGTCCACGCCCGGTGCCCGTTTGGGATCGACGCGACGGCCCCTCCCTGTCCCCGGGGGCGTACCCGACTGTCCACCGTGGAGGACGCCCGTGGGGCAGGAGCGGCTCTCTCAGGGCTGGGAGAGGGCGGGACCCTGCTGTCCGCCTCGGTGCGCCCTTCATGGCACGACCCCTGCTTCAGAAGGGAGCGAGGACGTCTGTCGCTGAAGGAGCCACCATGTATCATCCCCACCGGGCCCGGTATCATCCCCATCGGGCCCGTCGCTGCCGAGTCGCGAGCGTAGCGCATGAGGGAGTGGCGAAGGTCGTGTTCCCGATGGGCCTCGCGCTGGCGACGTGCGGGCTTCTCGCTGCCTCGACCGCACAAGCTCAGGTGCCCGGCGACTACGGCACCGAGGAGCGCTATGCCCCGCAGGCGCTCACGACCCGGGTCTGGCTCGATCGGGGCGACGAGGCCGTGGTGCAGCGGGGTGAGCGGGCGCGCTTGTACTATCGCGCGTCCCACGACGCCTTCGTGGCCGTGTTCCACATCGACACCAACGGCACCACGCGGCTTCTGTTTCCCCGCTCGCCCGACGAAGACGGCTGGGTGCGTGGAGGCAGGGACTACCGATTGGTGTTTCCCGGGTCGTCTTCATGGATCGTGGCGGACGAGCCGGGCGTCGGCTATTTCTTCTCCGTCGCCTCTCCCGAGCCCCTCGATTTTCGCGACTTCGGGTACTCTTCCTACGCCGGCGGATGGGATCTGTCCCATGTCGGGAGTCGCACCTTCCACGATCCCTATGTCGCCATGGACGAGTTCGTCGCGCGGCTGATCCCGGATTGGGAGTACGTCGCCTACGCACTCGATTTTTCGACCTATTACGTCGAGCAGCGGTACGAGTATCCGCGATTTCTCTGCTACGATTGCCACGGGTTCCGCCCGTACTCCACCTGGAATCCCTACCTGGCGAGCTGCACGAGCTTTCGCGTCGTGGTCTACCGCGACCCCTACTACTATCCGGCCACCCGGTACCGCGGTACCCAGGTCGTCTACGCGAGGCCGCCGCAGCCGGGTCTGCCCCGTTTCGAGTTCAAGGAGCGCGCACGAGGTGAATCCGCGGCTCCTCTGGCCCTGCAGCGTTCGCCCACTGCCGCTCCCACTCCTCTGCTAGCGCCCCGTCGCGATGCTTCGGAGTCGCGGGGCGTGTCACCCGCGCGTCCGTCCGAGAGGGGTGCGCGGCCCGTCGCTCCGGCGCCCGCGGCCCCCGGTGCCGTGCGCCCTGGAGAGTCGCGCCCCACACGGAGCCTGACGCCGCCGGCCGTGTCGAGGCCGACCGACCGCGGTTCGGGCACCCTCACGCCACCCACCCGACCCATTCTGCAACGTCGGCCGACCTCGCCGGCGACCGGCGCCCCGCCGCCCCCGGCCCGATCCGGCGGATCGACGACACCGCCGCCCCCGGCCCGATCCGGCGGATCGACGACACCGCCGCCCACGGCCCGACCCGGTAGATCGACGACACCGCCGCCCCGTGCGGGCGGTGGCAGTGCGCGACCTCCGGTCCGTGCGGGGGGCGGTGTGGTGCGGCCATCCCCGGCCCGCTCGGGGGGTGGGGCGGTGTCCCCTCCGGCACGCGCCGGTAGCGGTGCCGCGCGACCTCCGGTGCGTGCGGGGGGCGGGAGCGCGCGACCTCCTCCGAAGCCACGTGGGGGCGGCGGCGCGCGACCCCTTCCGAAGCCAAGAGGGGGCGGCGGCAGCTCGGACAATTGAGGCGAGCGACGTCGTACGGTTAGATTTCGGATTTCCCGCCCCATCCGTACCTCGCCGCTCCGGGACGCCCGTGCGCCTCGATCATATTCGAAACTTCTGCATCGTGGCCCACATCGACCACGGCAAGTCCACCCTCGCCGACCGACTGCTCGAGCGGACGGCCACGGTCGACCGTCGCCAGATGCGCGAACAGGTGCTCGACTCCAACGAGCTCGAGCGCGAGCGGGGCATCACGATCAAGCTCCACGCGGTCCGCATGGACTATGTCGCGGCCGACGGTCAGACCTACGAGTTCAACCTGATCGACACCCCCGGACATGTCGACTTCACCTACGAGGTGTCGCGGTCGCTGGCCGCGTGCGAGGGGGCCATCCTGGTCGTCGATGCCACCCAGGGCATTCAGGCGCAGACCCTCTCGAATCTGTTCCTGGCCCTGGACGCCGGCCTCGAAATCATTCCGGTGTTGAACAAGATCGACCTGCCGGGCGCGGAGCCCGAGCGCCGTCGCGACGAGGTCTGTGATCTGCTGGGAGTCGAGCCCGAGTCGGTCATCCTCGCCAGCGCCAAGGAGGGGATCGGCATCGACGACATTCTCGAGGCCGTGGTGGCGCGGGTTCCTCCGCCCGTGGGCAAAGCCGATGCACCGCTGCGGGCACTGATCTTCGATTCGTACTACGACAAGTACCTGGGTGCGGTCCCGTCGGTACGAGTCGTCGACGGTACGCTACGGCCCGGGCAGACCGTGGTCTTTTCGGCGGTCGGCACCGAGTACGAGGTCACCGAGGTCGGGTACATGCGCCTCAAACGAGTCCCCCAGAAGCAACTGGGACCGGGCGAAGTGGGCTACCTGGTGGCGGCCATCAAGGAGGTGTCGCATACCCGTGCCGGTGATACCGTGCTCGACGTGCACGATCGGGCGAGCGAGCTCCTGCCGGGGTACCAGGAGGTACGCCCGATGGTGTTCGCGGGCTTGTATCCTACCGACGCTGCCGAGTACGAAGAACTCCGCGATGCCCTCGAGCGACTGAAGCTCAACGACGCATCCCTCCAGTTCCAGCCCGAGAGTTCGGTGGCGCTGGGCTTCGGCTTTCGCTGCGGGTTCCTGGGCCTGCTCCACATGGAGATCGTGCAGGAGCGGCTCGATCGCGAGTTTGGTGTCGAGTTGATCACCACGGTGCCCAACGTGGAGTACCACCTCGCCCTCACCGACGGCACCTCGCTCGAGATCGAGAGTCCCACCGCCATGCCGGACCGGGCCCGGATCGAGGAGGTCGCCGAGCCCATCGTGAAGGTCCGGATCATGGCTCCGGCCGAGTACATCGGCAATGTGCAACGACTCGCACACGACCGGCGGGGCGTGTTCAAGGCCATGCGCTACCTCGACCGCGAGCGGGTCGAACTCGACTACGAACTGCCTCTGGCCGAGATCGTACTCGACTTCTACGATAGGTTGAAGAGCGGGACGCGCGGCTACGCCGCCATGGACTACGAGTTCCTCGAGTATCGCGCGGCCGATCTGGTGAGACTCGACATTCTCCTGAACGGCGATCCGGTCGACGCCTTCAGCGTGATCCTCCACCGCGACAAGGCGTACGAACACGGACGCGATCTCACCCGGCGCCTGCGGGAGCTGATCCCCCGGCAGCAGTTCGAGGTGGCTCTCCAGGCGGCCATCGGTCAGAATGTGATCGCCCGGGAGACGGTCAAGGCGCTTCGCAAGAACGTCACGGCCAAGTGCTACGGGGGTGACATCTCGCGCAAGCGCAAGCTGCTCGAGAAGCAGAAAGAGGGGAAGAAGCGCATGAAGCAGGTCGGTTCGGTCGAGATTCCCCAGGAGGCATTCCTGGCCGTCCTGAGCTTGGGTGAGTCCTGACCCGGGGGCTCCCCTCGTCGTGGGCCATGTGAATCTGGCGCGTGGCTATCGGGGCGGGGAGCGACAGACCGAGATCCTGATCCGCGAACTCGCCGCCCGGGGGGTGACCCAGTGCCTGGTGGCGCGGCGGGGCGAGGCGCTGGCAGGTCGAATGAGCGGAGTGGTCGGCCTCGACGTGCGGGGTGTGCGCTGGCCGTTCCTTCCCTCTACGGGCACCCTGCGCGGATGTGACGTGCTCCACGGGCACGACGGCAGGGCTCCGACCCTTGCCGCGCTCGCGGCCCGGCGCTTTTCGGTACCCTTCGTGCTCACCCGCCGGATCCAGGCGGCCCCGAGCCGCAGGAGCCTGCGGGCCTACCGGGCCGCTACGACGCTGGTCGGTCTGTCGAGAGGCGTGGCCGACACCCTCGCGCGCACCTCGGGGCACCCCGATGTACGCGTGATCCCCTCGGCCCTGGCGGCGCTACCCCACGATGAGGGTGTGGTGGCAGGGCTCCGCTCGAGATATGCGGGGCGGTTCCTGATGGTCTGCGCCGCCGAGTTCGTGCCGGGCCAGAAGGGGCAGGAGCACCTCATCGCCGCCGCGCGTGGCTGGGCCAGCGCAGGGTCGCCGATCCACGTGCTGCTGCTCGGACGCGGCGGCGGCGAGCCCTTGTTCCGACGCCTGGCCGAGGGTCTCGACAACGTCGAGTTCGGTGGCTTCGTAGACAATCTGGGAGACTACCTCGCAGCGGCCGATGCCCTGGTCCTGCCGTCGTTGCACGAGGGACTCGGCTCGGTCCTGCTCGACGCCTTCGATGCGGGGCTTCCGGTCGTCGCCTCGGACATTCCCGGGGTGCGTGATGTGGTCGAGCACGAGGTGACGGGGCTGTTGGTACCCCCGGCCGATCCGGCGGCACTCGAAGCTGCGGGCGATCGACTCGTGACCGATGCGGCTCTGCGGCGCCGGCTCGCAGAGGCAGCCCGTCAGGCTGCCGCACGATTCACCCCCGGGATGATGGCCGATCGCTACCTGGCGTTGTACCGGGAGATGGTCGGGTGAGCGGCGCCGGAGAGCGCGTGCTCGTGGTGGCCCCGGGGTGGGTCGGAGACCTCGTCATGTGCCAGAGCCTCTTCATGACGCTGCGGGCCCGATGGGCGCGGGCCCGGATCGACGTGTTGGCACCGGCGTGGGCTTGCCCCCTCCTCGAGCGGATGGAGGAGGTCGACCGGGTCCTGGAGGCTCCGGCGGGGCACGGGCGGCTCGATCCGGTCGGCCAGCTTCGTACCGCCCGTGCGGTTCGCCGCACACGCTACACGCGCGCCATCGTCACGCGCCGCTCGTTCAAGTCGGCGCTGATTCCCTTCCTGGCCGGAGTGCCGGTACGGACGGGTGTGCGGGGCGAGGCCCGCTACGGGTTGATCAACGATCTGCGGGAGGTCGATTCGCGTTCCCATCCTGCGGCCGTGGAGCGCCTCGTCGCGCTCGGCCTCGAGCCGGGCAGCAGCCCGGGCCCCGCGGGCGTGGCCTGGCCTCGGCTGCGCGTCGACTCCGCCGCGGGGGCGGCCCTCGAGGCCGCCCTGGGACTGGATGGGGACTCGCCGGTGGTCGGCCTGGCTCCGGGTGCCGCCTTCGGGCCCGCCAAGCGGTGGCCCCAACGGTACTGGCAGGAGCTCGGGGCGCGCCTGGTGGAGCGGGGCCGACGCGTCTGGATCTTCGGCTCGGAGGCCGAGGCGGCCGAGGGTGAAGCCATCGCCCGTGCCGCCGGCCCGGGCGCCGTGAGCCTGTGTGGCCGAACGGGACTCGGTGACGTGGTCGATCTGATGTCGCGCTGCGACCAGGTGGTCTCGAACGACTCGGGGCTCATGCATCTGGCCGCTGCTTCGGGCCCGCGTGTGGTCGCGCTCTTCGGTTCGACGTCACCCCTCAATACGCCGCCCCTCGACGCGCGTGCGGCGGTGATCTGGCACAAGCTCGAGTGCAGTCCCTGCTATGCGCGAACCTGCCCATTGGGTCATCTTCGTTGTCTGGAGGGGATCGCGGTGGATGAGGTGCTCGATCACCTGGAGGACGCCGGGCTCCGCCCGGTCGCTGGAGGGGGGCCCCATGAGTGAGGCACGTTGGATCGTCGGTGTCGACATCGGTGGCACGAATCTCGTCGTGGGGGTGGTCCCCATCGACGGCGAAGCGCCCCTGGCCCTGCGTGTACGCCCCACCGAGCCTGCGCGAGGGCCCGAAGCCATCGTCACCGAGGTGGTCCGTATGGCTCGAGACGCGGTCCGCGAGGTGCTCGAGGCCCACGGAGCCGGCCCTGAGGCGATCCTCGGGATGGGTGTGGGGTGTCCGGGTCCGATCGATCGCGCTCGGGGGGTGGTGATCGAGAGTCCGAATCTGCGCTGGGTCGAGTATCCGTTGCGGGAGCGCATCGCGGCCCTCGTCGATTGGCCGCTGGTCGTGGACAACGACGCCAACTGCGCCACCTACGGTGAGTGGTGGCGCGGCGCCGGCCAGGGGGCGTCGTCGCTGGTCGGAATCATCATCGGTACCGGCGTGGGTGGTGGGTACATTCTCGACGGCCGCCTCGTGTACGGGGCCAGCGACGGTGCCGGCGAGATCGGGCACACCACCGTCAACGTCTCGGGGCGCCGCTGCGCCTGCGGCAACTACGGGTGCCTCGAAGCCTACGCGTCGGGATTGGCCATCGCCGCGCGCGCTCGCGAGGGGATCGAGGCGGGCGCAGCGTCGGCGCTGACGGCGCTCGTCGACGGTGATCTGACCCAGCTCACCGCGGCAACCGTGTACGAGGCGGTGGTCGCGGGAGACCCCTACGCCACCGAGGTCATGACCGAGACCGCCAAGCTTCTCGGTGCGGGCATCGCCAATGTCATCAACCTCCTGAATCCTGAGGTCGTGGTCATCATGGGCGGGGTGACCCGGGCGGGAGACCATCTGCTCGTGCCCCTCCAGGCCGAGGTGCGGCGGAGGGCGTTCAAGACGCTGGTGGCGGCGTGTCGGATACTCCCGGCCCAGCTTCCCGATACCGCCGGAGTTGTGGGTGCGGCCGGGCTCCTGAAGGCGCACCTCCAGGGGCCGCCCGCTTGACCACGCCGCCGGTTCGCCGCCGCCTCGGGGTCGTAGGCACACTGGTATGGGACACCATCCATGCACGCGACGGCAGAGCGGTGGCGGTCGAGGAGTGGGGAGGCGTGGCCTACGCCCTCGAGGCGCTGATGGCCGCGCTGCCCGAAACGTGGGAGGTCGTTCCACTGGTGAAGGTGGGGCGCGACCTCTCCGAGCCGGCGCTGCGCTACCTGCGGGGGCTTCCCCGGGTCGATCTCGACACCGGAGTGCGGTGGGTGAGTGAGCCCAACAACCGGGTCGACCTGCGGTACGTCGATCGTGAGCGCCGCACCGAACGGCTCCAGGGAGGGGTGCCACCCTGGCTCTGGGCCGAGTTGGGGCCTGCGGTGCGGAGCTGTGACGCCGTCTATGTGAACTTCATCTCAGGATTCGAGCTCACCCTCGACACGGCGAGATCGCTTCGTGCCGGGTACGAGGGCCCCACCTATGGCGATCTCCATTCGCTCTTCATGGGTGTCGCCGCGGGTGGCATGCGGGTTCCCCAGGAGCTGCCGTCCTGGGGGGCGTGGCTGAGGTGTTTCGACGCGGTCCAGATGAATGAGGCCGAGTTCGAACTCCTCGGTCGCGCGGTCGGTGACCCCTGGCGTATGGCGTCGGAGATCGTGGGTGGCGATCTCAAGTTGATCGTGGTCACATTGGGTGAGCGGGGCGCGGCCTGGGTCGGAGGACCGGGCTTCGACGCCGATCCGTTCACCTGGCCACAGTCGCGGCACGGCGTCGGCGTCGCCGGTTCGAGTCGCAGCGGTAGGGCGCTGCGCAGCGACGGTCCGTACGACGGAGACCCTACCGGTTGCGGAGATGTGTGGGGGGCCACCTTTTTCGCTCGACTCCTCGCCGGGGACTCGATGGTCGACGCTCTGGCGGCAGCCAACCATTTCGCGGGTCGCAACGTCCTCCACCGGGGGGCTCGAGGCCTCCACCGCCACCTGATGGGCCGCCTCTCCCACGGAGCCGAACCCCTGTGAACGTCATCGCACTTCCGGGCAATCTGGACCACCGCACCCTCGACGAGGTGCTCGACGCTTCGGCACGGGCCCCCGAGGGGAGGGTGCTGTTCGATGCGCGCCGCGTGCGCTGGGTCGACCCCAGCGGCCTGGTGGGACTTCTCTCGGCGGGGCGCTTCATTCGCGACCGCACCGGGGCGTCGGCGCGCTTGCAGCTTCCCGAGCAGGCCGACGTGCAGGGATACATGGCGCGCATGGGGTTCTTTCGTGCGGGCGACGACCTCTTCGAGTACGACCAGCGTCCGCCTCGGCGCGCGGCCGGGGACACCGATGTGCTACTCGAGATCACCCCGATCACGACCAACAGCGATGTTCACGAGGTGGTCGATCGGGTCCAGCGCACGGCGGGTACCATCCTCACCCGCACGCTGAACTATCCCATGACGGCGGTGGTGCAGTTCTCGGTGATCCTGTCGGAGGTCTGCCAGAACATCCTCGAGCACGCCGAAGCGCCGGGTTGGGTGTCGGCCCAGGCCTACAACTGGCAGAAACGCCTCGGGCGCCACCTGCTGATCGTGGCCGTCTCCGACCTCGGGCGTGGCTTCAGGGGATCGCTCGCCGACGAGCACTCCACGCGCTTCGGGGATCGCTGGGGAGACACCACCGCGCTCGAGGCGGCCTTCATCCACGGGCTGACACGGTTTCCCGACACGGGTCGCGGCCAGGGAATCCAGCAGATGCGCAAGCAGGTACGGAAGTGGAACGGCTCGATCTCGATCCGGAGCGGGACGGCGCGCATCGCCGATGTTCCCGACTGGGACGACGCGCCCCCGCTGCGAGAGGGGCTGGCTGATTTTCCCGGTGCCCACATCCATCTGCTGCTGCCGGGGAGAGACGCCGATGCGTGAGTCTCGCCCCGACCCGATCCGGATCGATGTGGGTGCGCTCGTGCAGCGTTCGGTGGCTTCGCTCTATGCCCATCTCGTCACGCGACCCACCGGACGGGCTGTTCGCCTCGCCATCGAGACGCAGCTTGCCGAGGCCGGCGAGCCCACGGTATCGCTCATCGATCTCACCGAGGTGACGATCCTCGATTTTTCGTGTGCCGACGAGGTGGTGGCCAAGCTGTTGCGGCGATTTCTCGAGGCCGATCGTCCACGCAATGCCTTCTTCGTCTTTCGAGGGGTCCAGGCGCGGCACCGGGATCCCATGGAGGCGGTGCTCGAGCGCCAATCGCTGGTGGCCGTCGCGCAGCGCGACGACGGTGGCTTCGAGCTCCTGGGCCCGGCGTCGCGCCCCGAACGCGCTGCCTGGGATCGGATCGAGCGAGCCGGAAGGATCCCGGGCGCGGCGGTGGCGGCGCAGTTCGATCAACCCGATCTCCAGGGAGGATTGGCCCAGATCCTCCTGCGGCGCCTCGTCTTCCAGACCCCGACCGACGGGGATCTCGTCGCGCTCAGTCGACTCGTACGCCCTTCGTGAGGAAACCCATGGCCAAGATCTCCGACTCGTTGGGTGCATCCACCCTCGGTGTCCATGGCGGCGCGCAGCCCGGTCGAGCCGGTGACCCCGTGGTCCCCGCCATCGTCCAGAGCGCGACCTTTCTCGGAGGGCGCGCCGACGATGCACTGCTCTACACCCGGCTCGGCAACAATCCGCTCCAGCGACTCGTGGCGCGGAAGGTCGCCGCTCTGGAGGGCACCGACGACGCGGTGGTGCTGGGCAGCGGAATGGGTGCCGTGGCGATGGCCCTGCTCGCGTTGACCGACCAGGGCGACCACATCGTGGCCTCGCGCCATCTCTACGGCGCGACCCGCGAGTTTCTGGAGACCGAACTGCCGAGGCGGGGCGTGACCACCACCTTCATCGACCCGGTCGACGAGAAGGGCTGGCGGCGGGCTCTACGCAAGCGCACCCGCCTGCTCTATCTCGAGGCGCCGACCAACCCCACGCTGCGGGTGTTCGATCCCCGGATCGCGGTGGCGGTGGCCGGAGCGCGCGGGATTCCCGTGGTCATGGACGCCACCTTCGCGACGCCCATCAACCTCCGGCCGGCGAGCCTCGGGGTCGACGTGGTGGTCCATTCGGCGACCAAGTACATGGGTGGGCACTCCGATCTGATCGCGGGTGTGGTGGCGGGGTCCGCCCCCCTCGTCGATCAGGTCACCACCATGATGAAGCGGTACGGGCCTGCGGCCGATCCCCACATGGTCTGGCTGCTCGACCGGGGGCTCCGCACCCTCGCTGTGAGGGTGCAGCGCCACAATGCCAACGCCCTCGCGGTGGCGCGGTTCCTCGAGTCGCGCAAAGACGTTGCGCGAGTCCACTACCCGGGTCTCGAGAGCCACGCCGACCACGCGCTGGCGTCCGAGCTCATGCCCCACGGAGCGGGCGGAGTGGTCTCGTTCGTCGTGCGGGGCGGGGGACGGGGCGCCGACCGCTTCATGGACCGGCTCGGCCTCGTTCAGGTCGCGCCGTCGCTCGGTGGCGTCGAGAGCCTGGCCAGCCAACCACGATTCACCTCCCACCGATCGATGACCCCGGCGGCTCGTCGCGACGCAGGCATTCCCGATGGATTCGTGCGCCTGTCCGTGGGCATCGAAGACGCAGACGATTTGATCGCAGATCTCACGCAGGCGTTGGGCTAGCTCGTCAACCCTCGGGCCACTCCACCACGGACTGTGAGAGGCGCGGGATGTCGAGTTCGTCGGGCAGCGTGCGAGGGGGGCGCTCGGTCAGGCGGCGCTATCGACCCTTCTCCCAATCCTCCACCTCTCCCTCGACGAGGCTGAAGAGGGGATGGATCGCCGGCAGGTCATCCGAGAGGAGCCGCTCGCAGCACTCGGGCGCCCGCACCTCCAGTTTGCGGAGCAGGTGGCGGGCCTCGAAGGCGATCTGTCCGCGGGTCACCGGAATCGTCGCACGCACCCGGACGGGCCCGATCAGCGACCTGTCGAAGCGAAAGCTGCGCGCGTCGGCCTCATCGGCGATGACCGACAGGTACTCGTTGATGGCGGACACCGGTGACCGGATGTTGCGGAACCGGATCAGCTGCGGATGGTGTCGATACCCCCTCGTTGCCCCCCGCAGGACGGCGCGGGCCAGGAGAGCCTCACGCCACAACGCCACGATACCCCGGGTGTCGAGGTACGACGGATGCAGGCTCCAGAGCCTCATGTCGGGCGGGACGGGCGATGAGGGGGGCTCACCGGACGCACCCGAAGGGGACTACGACTTCGCGCGCGAGCCGAGGACGGCGAGGATTCCGCCAAAGACCGCGAGGACACCACCCCCGATCATCTTCCACATCGCCTGATCGGTCGGCGACCCGGTAAACACCTCGGCGACCTCAGAAGCGAGGGCGTTGGACTCCTGGTAGCCGAAGTAGAGGAGTACGACGCCACCGAGGAGCAGGGCAACGCCCAATGCAGAGCGGGAATTCATCGATGCCATCCTCGCGAAGAGGAAACCGGAAGGTCGATCAGATTCAGCGGAGCATAGAGCGGCGGTCGTCGGGACGCAACGAATGCGGCGCTGCCCGGGATCCCATGAAAGACGATCTCGTAGCGACGCTCGCTCTTCTTCCCACGGCCTGCTCTCGCATTCCGGTAGAAGCCTGATTGGTGAAGTGCCAGGATGTCCCGTGCATGAACCGTTCCTGTCGCTGTACCCGCGAGCGGTGAAGGTGACGATTCAGGTGTTGACCGCCCCCGCCGCCAGGTGTGCCGCATCGGCACGGTCGACGGCGATCCGAATTACCTGTTCCATGGCATCGGCAACGTCACCGTCGTGCCGACGACGGGTCCGACCCCCGTCCGCTGCGGACTACGGCGTGGCGGCACCGTCCATTCCGCCAAGCGCACTTCGCGCGCCGCTCGGTTCGGAGATCCTCTCCGATCCTGGAAAGCGGGGGTCGGGCCCCGCCCGGAGCCGGTAGCCCGTACTCCCGTCTCGCTCAACGAACCGACTCCCAGTAGGACTGAAGCGCCGTGGGGAGCGAGAGCGGGGGATTGGAGCCGTGGTCGGCGCCGGGAGTGATTTCGTCATCCCACGCCCAGGTGGACGAGGCGTGCGTGCCGATGAATTCCAGCACCGCGTCGAAATGGCGCAGCATCTGGTTGCCTTCATCGACCCCGAGGCTCGCGAAGAAGTAGGTATTCGGCTCGGGGTCTGCAGCGAACAGCGCGCCGAGGCTCTCGGTCACGGCCCCCTCCCCGACCCAGAACGAAGGACTGAAGGCCAGCCAGGCGTCGAAAGATTCGGGGGAGCGTGCCATCGCCCACGTCACGAAGAGTCCGCCCAGGGAGTGCCCCAACAGCAGATCCCGGTCATCGGTGCGCAACTCCGCGTCCAGGGTGGGGAGCGCCTCGTCGAGAATGAAGTTGAGGAAGGGCTCCGCTCCCCCGCCGCGTTCACCCATGCCCTCGGGAATGAAGTCGAAGCTGCGCCCCACTGACGAATTCGGAATCGCGACGACGATCATGGGCTCGCCGATTCCCACGGTAGCGAGGACCTGGGCCGTATGGGTCGCATGATCCAGATGAGAGCGGCCGTCCGTGACCCAGAGTACCGGATACAGGCGCTCGGGTTCTTCGGCGTAGCCGGTCGGGAGCCGGACATCGAGGGTCATCGCCTCCTGAAGAGCCGTCGACTGCACGGTGATCTCGATGTCTCCGCCCGGGCGTGCGATGCCCGGGTTGGCCCCGCGAACCAGAGCCATCGCGACCCCCCCGCCGATCGTGCCCGCGGCGACCGCGCTCACCGTGACGAGGAGAATGACGAGTAGGGCCTTTCTCATGAGGGGCTCTCCCGAATGGGCTGGGATGGAATGGGGTGTCGCACCTGGCCTCACCATCCATCCGGTGGTCGTGTTCCCAGGGCAGGCACGACTCCCGTACGGATCAGGGACACCTCGCAGCGGCCTCGGCTCGCTCGGGCGGGCGTGCGGGCAGGCAATCGATGGGTCGCGGTGCCCAGCGCGACGCCAACCGTGGTCAGGTCCTTGCTCGCGGAATTGAAGAGCCTCGCCACCCCGAAATCGGTCACGAGGGCACCGCGACCCCCGAGCATCCCCTTCGCCGGCGTGATGTCGTGGTGCAGAATACCGTGGGCGTGGGCACAGGCCAAGGCGTCAATCCCACCCTGAGGGAGAATCGGGCCCTGAGGGAGGATCGGGTCCTGCGGGAGAATGGGAGGGGCGGGAGCACCGGTGAAGGTCCGAACCCCCCTCCCACCAGCGCAGCTTCCGGCGGCTGGGAGGTCGTGATCGATCGCGTACCGGTGGGAACGCCCGCGTCCGGCGCGACGTCGATCTCGGGCTCGGACCGCTTCGGGCAGGGCGTTGCCACGATGATGTACGACGTGCGACTGGACTTCTCCGGCGGTGAGTTGCAGGCGGCCTTTGCGCCGCTGCCACCGGCCCAGGACCCGAACGTCGGAGCGGCCTGCTTCCAGCTTTCCGAACGGGGGTTCGACGCACGCCGCTTCCCGCCGCCCACAGGGGGGGGTAGGGACCCGTATGCCTCGAGGAGATCGATTGTCTCGCCAGCTGTCGAGGGAGAAGGGGGCCAGGATGTTCGCGTTGACGACCGGCCCTTCGGCCACGGACCGAGGCCAGGTACAGAAATGCAGGCACCTCGTTCTCGAGCCCACACGCAGGTCGCATCGGAGGGCGTCGGGAAGGTGCGTTGGAGCGCTGAGTCAGCTCTTTTTCCTCCGATCGTCCTCCAACCTGGTGTGGCTCGTCTCGACGCCGAGCCGATTCGCTGGATGCGGAGCCGATTCGCTGGACTTGAAGGTGCTTTTCGCCCAATGGTCCATCAGCACCGCGATCTCGGCACCCATCGACGCGCCGGGCTCGCCCGGCGTCGCCAGGTGAGTCCACCCGGCAGAAACATGACAGGGTCGCCGCCGCTGAGGCGGCGGCGTCATCTTCCTGCCTTATGCGGTGGTGGACATCCCACCGGGACGGGAGGTGCAACGGCGCGTGGCATCTTCCTGCCTAATGGGGTGGTGAACATCCCACCGGGCTGCGCACCTTTACCGCCGTGAGATGTTGTCGCCAGACCGGGGGGCGCGGACATCCCACCGGGACGGAAGGTGCAACGGCGCGTGGCATCTTCCTGCCCAATGGGGTGGTGAACATCCCACCGGGCTGCGCACCTTTACCGCCGTGAGATGCTGTCGCCAGACCGGGGGGCGCGGACCTACCGCCCCCTCGAGGCGACGGCAAGGATGGTGGCCAGCGTCGTAGCCCACGGCTCCTCGTCGAAGGAGTAGCCGTGCTCCGCATCGACCCAGACAACCTCGGAATCGTAGCCGGCGCGTCGCCGCGCCTCCGAAAACTCCTCGACCATCTCGAGGTGCCTGGCCGGTTGGGTGGCGTCACGGGATCCGAGGAGGAATCGCGTCACCAGTGCTGGGTGGGTCTCGGCATACCCGGCGGGATTGGCCAGTCGCCACAGCTCCGGATCGGCCGTAGGCACGCCGACGAAATCGAACACGAAGTACGCGCCGTTGAAGCCGACGAAACCGCTCACGGCGGTGGTCGTCGCCTCCACGGCGCACGTCGCCTGCTGCGGGGGCCCACCGCGCGAGGAGGCGAAGCGATTCCACTCGGCGTCGAGGTCGTCGCCCAGGAGAGTTGCCAGCAATCCCATATACCCTCCGGCTGAGTGCCCGACGACGGTGACACGCTGGGGATCTCCACCGAACCTCTCCGCGTGCGTTCTTGCGTAGCGCACGGCGCATGCGACGCTTTCGAGCGCTTCCCGGAGCAGGAGTCCGTCGTTGGCGGCGTATCCCCCCGGCGAAGCCCCACGGTACCCCACATTGAACACGACGACGTCTTCGGCCGCGAGCCGGCGGCTGAACTCCACGTAGGCCTCGTCGTCCTTCGAGCCCGAGCCTCCGTGGAGCGACACGATGATCGGATTCCTCGCCCCGTCGGGGGACGTATACACGTCCAGGAGCAGCGGGCCGGAAAGGCGGTGCGCATAGGTGACGTTCGAGATCACGTCGAGACCGTCCATGGCCCGCTCCCGGCCAACGACCCCGACCGGGGCAAATCCGACCGGGCCAACGACCCCGACCGGGGCAAATCCGACCCGGCGAACGACCCCGACCGGGGCAAATCCGACCCGGCGAACGACCCCGACCGGGGCAAATCCGACCGGACCAACGACTCCGACCGGGGCAAATCCGACCGGGCCAACGACTCCGACCGGGGCAACTCCGACCGGGCCAACGACCCGCACCGGGCCAACTCCGACCTGGCCAACGACTCCGACCGGGGCAACTCCGACCGGGGCCAGGCACACCCAGCCCAGCCCCACCGAGACCCTCATCGCTCTGTGCAACGTCACTCTCCTCGAGACCCACCCGTCCAGACGACCCTCCCATCACCACAATGTCGGGTGCGTTCAAGCGGGAAAAGCCCCCCGGGCTGGTCCACGGTAGCTGGCTACCTCCGTGTGCGCCCTTGCCGGGCCGGGCCACATCCATCATCGGCTCCATCATCGGCAGGCAGTCGCGGGGGCGTCGAAGTCCGCGACGACGGGGTGGCGGCTGCCCCGTCACGGACGCCCACAGGCTCTCGCTGAGGTCCTCTCTGCGGTGATCCGTCGTGGTGGTGAGCTCATGACCTTCGACCCGGGGGCTGGACCCCGGCGGTCAGCGCGAGGGCGGAAAGGCGGTGAGGACCTGGCGGGTGAGGTCCCAGCGGTCGAAGCCCTGACGGCCGTAATCCAGCCCCCGGCGGACGATGACCAGGTCGTGCGAAGGCACCACGATGACGAACTGGCCGCGGTTGCCCGCCGTGGTGTAGGCGTCGGCGGGCACGTCGGTACGGTCCGTGGGCACCAACCACCACTGGCCGCCGTACGATTCCCCCCGTCCCACCGTAGCCGGCGCCGGGGTGCGCACGAAGTCGATCCATTCGGACGAGAGCAGGCGTTCGCCCTCCCAGATGCCGTCCTGGAGATGGAGCAGGCCGAAGCGAGCCAGGTCCCGGGCGTTGGTGTAGACCTGGCTGCTCAGAATGAAGTCGCCGAAGCGGTCGGTGCTGAGCAGCGTGCTGCGCATGCCCAGGCGGTCCAGCAGCGCCCGCCGCGGAAACTCCCGGTAGCTCTGCTCGTCGCCCAGGGCGCGCTTCATGGCGTAGACCGCCGTGAGCGTCTCGTAGTTTTCGTAGTCCCAGTAGGTGCCGGGTGCCCGGATCATGGCCCGGCTGAGGGCGCCCCGCACCGAACTGGATCCGGCCCAGTATGCCAGGCCCGAGCCCGTGGCGTACTCCAGGCCGTTGTCCACCGGATACAGGCCGCCGGACATGTTGAGCACATGGCGCAGGGTGATGGCGTTGCGCGGGTCCGTCTCCGGTGACGCCACCGCCGGCAGCCAGGGCACCCCCAGGGGCTCGTCCAGCGCCATCCGCCCCTCGTCCACCAGCAGGCCGATGAGCGCGGCGGCGATGCTTTTGGCGGTGGACCAGGTCCGGGTGCGCGTGTGGCGGTCCACCCCCGACGCGTAGCGCTCGTGCACCACGCGTCCCCTGTGGACCACCATCAGGCTCAGCGTCACCTGCTCCGGGGATTCCCGCTGGAAGGCCCAGTCCGACGCCGCCTGGAGGGCCGCCGCGTCGATCCCGGCGGGCAGGGGCAGCTCAGGCACCAGGTCACCCATGGGCCACGGGATGGTATCGGGATTTCCCGCCGGCGGTGGGAGGGTGAGTTCGGGCAGGTCCGTGATGTCGTCGAAGGTCTGGTCCGGTGCCAGGATCACGCAGCCGATCCCCTCACGGAACGCTGCCCGCATGACGGGTACCGGGCCGGGCGTACCGACCGCTACGGCCCGGAGGTCTTCACGGACCTCGTAGTCGCCGCCCGTCGCCGTCCCGATGGGCGCTCGGAGGTAGGCCAACTCCTGTTCGAACAGTTGGCCGAGGGTGCGGTGCGAGGTGAAGAGCCCATTGCACATGAGCACCGCCTGGAGCCCCCGCTGGATCATCTCCTTCTGGGGAGCCCACAGGTCGTAGCGGTCGCTCTGTTGCGCCGCCGACGAGGAGGCCGAGGCCAGGACGAGCAGGGAGGCCAGGAGAAGCGGGCGACTCGGGGGGGTGCGCGACATGGACGGCCGGGGGTGTGGGGGACGAAGCGTGCCCCCAACCTATCCGGCGTTGTCCGGACGCGCAGCGGTCCGGCCCAGGGCTCCATGCGCAGGGCTCCGTCTTGACTACGTGTGTTGTAACACCTATTGTATGCGTCAGGAGCACCGGACCGAAGTTCGTGCTTCTGTCGAGATGATGTGTGTTTGCACACGGAATGATCCATCGTGCGTCCGGTTCGCGAGAGCGGCCACCCACCGAGCACCACCCACAGGAGCGACACCATGAGCACCATCGCCCAGAACCCGCCCACGAGCCACGGGCCCAGCAGCGCTTCGCACGGAGGCGGGATCGACACCGATCCGGCGCAGGCCCTGCTCCCGTCCGCCCCCCGACTCGATGCGGCCCTTGCAGTGCTACGTGTGATCGTGGGGTCCGTCTTCATCGCACACGGAGCGCAGAAGCTCTTCGTCTTCGGATTCGGCGGAGTCATCGGTGCCTTCGAGAGCATGGGTGTACCGATGGCCGGGGTGGTCGGACCCTCCGTAGCTCTGCTCGAGTTCCTCGGTGGGCTCGCCCTGCTCACCGGCTTGTTCACACGGATCTCGGCCCTGGGACTCGCCGTCGTGATGCTTGGCGCCATGACCTTCGTGCACCTGCCCGCGGGCTTCTTCGGTCCCGAAGGGGTGGAGTTCCCCCTCACCCTCTTCGGTGCTGTCGTTGCACTCGGACTGGTGGGGCCGGGGTCGTTCTCACTCGACGCGGTCCGCTCTCGGCGCCGCGAAGAAGGCTGACGGCACCGCACGGGTCATCGGCGTGGGACATCACGGGCGGGTATCGGCGACGAGGGCTTCCCTCGCCGAGCGCCCCCCGGTGGGGCGACCGCCAACTCCCGACCACCTTCGCGAAAGGGGACTGCGAGCGCCGGCACCGGGATCGGCAGCGGCGAGGGGGGATGCTGCCCGACGAGCAGGAGGCCCGAGGCCACCCCTTCTGCGGGCTCGCGTCGGGGGGGATTTCCGTGGGATTCAAGCCGTCGGCCCAGCCCATTGTCCCGGGGTCCATGGCACGGTTGGTGCATGTCTGCCTGACATCGAAATGACCTCAGTTCCTACAGGAGATCGAGTTCAATGGGCTCACTTGCCATAACCCTGCTCGTCATCGCACTCATCGCCGCCGTCCTCGGCTTCGGCGGAATCGCCGGTACTGCCGCGGGGCTCGCGAAGATCGCGTTCTTCGTCTTCCTCGTGCTCGCGGTGCTGTCGTTCCTGACGGGGCGTCGGCCGACGATCTGATGTGGGTCGGAGCCCGGGGTGCAATGACGGCGCCCTCGACTCCGCGGTCGTAGCGAAGCGAAACGCTACAGGATCGTCAACGCCCCGGCGTCTCTTCGGAGAGGTCGGGGCGTGGCCGTTCGAGCGGGGTGGGAATGCCCGGCTACCGCTCGGACGGCGAGGTGCCGATGCCCGCGCCTTCGCGCTCCGCCGCGACCTTCACCGGTCTCGACCTCTGCCACGCCGGATGGGGCGTCGACACGACTCGTTCGGTGCGAGGTCGAGCTCGCCGACCGTTCGATGGTCAGCGGCGATGTCCAACGCCAGATCAACGGAGCGACGGAACGGAATGTGACACCGCATGGCCGACGGCAGCGGGAATGCGGGCGCGGTCTACGTCGAATCGACACATCCCCACGACAGATGGGATCGACTTCCGGAACCCCCCGGAGGCCTCGTTCGCCCTCCGGGGATCGGCCCAACTCGCCTACCTCGACCGGCGGCACGTCGGTCTCGTACGGCCCCCCGACCGGGATCCGCCCGGCCCAGCTCGATCCCTTCATCGCCGCCCTCCACGCCAACACCGTTCCACGCCAACACCGTCCGCGACCGGGCCCGTTGTTTTCCAGCAAGGACGTGATAGGCTTGTCTGTGCCCCAGCGTCTACGCATTGCGTTCAAGGCTCTACGCCACCGGAATCTCCGCCTCTTCTTCACAGGCCAGGGGATCTCGCTCGTCGGCACGTGGATGCAGCAGGTCGCGATGAGCTGGCTCGTCTACCGGATGACGGATTCTCCACTCCTTCTGGGCGCGATCAGCTTCGGCAGCCAGTTCCCTTCCTTCATCATGGCGCCCTTCGCGGGTGCTCTGGCGGACCGTTGGGACCGCTACCGCATGGTGGCTCTCGCCCAGGTGCTCGCCATGGTACAGGCGGTGCTGCTCGCGGTGATCGTCATCACCGGTTTCGTCGAGGTGTGGCACCTCTTCGTGCTCGCGGTGATGGCCGGACTCATCAATGGCGTGGACGTCCCCGCGAGACAGTCGCTCCTGGTCGAACTCGTCGAGGGGCGAGAGGATCTGCCGAACGCCATCGCGCTGAACTCTTCGCTGTTCAATGCGGCACGGCTCGTCGGCCCCGCCCTCGGAGGACTCCTCATCGGGCTGGCGGGGGAGGGACCCGTCTTCGTGATCAACGCGGTCAGCTATGTCGCGGTCATCGGTGCGCTGGCCGCGATCAAGGTACCGGTCCGCAGCCGACCCGCGACGGGCTCGTTCCTGGCGCATGTGAGGGAAGGCTTCTCGTATGCCTACCGTGTCGAGCCGACTCGCGATCTGCTCATCGTTCTTGCGGTGGTGGCCCTCGTGGGGATCCCGTATGTCGTGCTCCTGCCCGTCTTCGCGCGAGACGTCCTGGGAGGTGGCGCCTCGACGCTGGGACTCCTGACGTCGTGCGCCGGACTCGGTTCGCTCGTCGGAGCACTCACGCTGGCGTCCCGACGGTCCATTCGCCGGCTCGGGCGGCTGATCGCCGTCTCCGCTGGAGTGTTCGGCGTGTCCCTCATCGGCTTTGCCCTGTCGCAGCAGTTGGTGCTGTCGTGCGTCTTCATCGTCGTGACGGGCTTCGCCGTGATGCTCACGACGGCGTCGATCAATACGGTGCTCCAGACGCTGGTTCCCGACGACCTGCGCGGGCGGGTCATGGCACTGTACACCATGGCGTTCGTCGGCATGACGCCGATCGGAGGGTTGGTGGGGGGAGCGATCGCCGCTCGTGTGGGTGCTCCGGTGGCCGTCGTGGCCGGTGGCATCGGGTGCATCGCCCTGGCCGGCTGGTTCGGTCGGCGAATCGCGCCCCTGCGCGAGATCGTCCTCGAGATGTACGCCGAACGCGGTGTGATTCTCGAGGTCGCCCATGGGCTTCAGGGCGCGAGCGAACTCCGACCTCGTGTGTAGGCCCTCCGGGTTCGAACCCGGCGCCTCGACCGCACCCGCTCTTCGATTGCGATTCGGGGCCGATCCTGGCCGCTCCCGACCCTGCGGACCTATCTTGCCCGCTCCCCAGGGTTCTCATGAGCAGGCCGGGGAGAGCTTTCTCGTCCCGGCCAGCCGGTTCAATGCGACGGTGAGGTACCCAAGAGCACGACCCTCCACGTCGAACACACGGCACCACGCCGTCAACTCCCTCCAGACATCCACCGCAACCCCCTCGAGATGAAGATCCTCCACACTGCGGATTGGCACCTCGGGGTCTCGGCGGGCCCGGTCTCGCGGGGGCCGGAGCACGACCGGTTCCTGGCCTGGCTCGCGGACGAGCTGGAGTCCCGGGAGATCGACGTCCTGGTCGTGGCGGGAGATGTCTTCGACACCCACAGTCCATCTGCCGAGGCATCCCAGCGCTACTATCGATTCCTGGCCCAGGCCGCAACGAAGGGTGTCGCACAGGTGATCGTCGTCGGGGGAAACCACGACTCCGCCTCGAGACTCGACGCCCCGGCCGAGGTGCTGCGGGCGCTCGACGTTCATGTGGTCGGAGGGCTGACCCAGGAGAGTCTGGCTGCGGGGGATCACCTGATCCCGTTGCGATCGCGAGCCGGCGAGGTCGAGGCGGTCATCCTGGCGGTGCCCTATGTCCACGAGTTCCGCCTGGGCGTCCGGACGACGGACTCGGATCAGGCCGAGACGCGGCGACTCTTCACCGAGGCGTTTCAGCGGGTCTACAGTAGCCTGGCAGATCTGGCGACCGCGCAATACCCGGGGCTGCCCATCGTCGCGACCGGACATCTGACGGTGGGCGAGGGCGTCACCCGGGACGACTACCCGCAGGAGATCCACCAGGTCGGCACGATCGACGCCCTGCCGGCATCGTTGTTCGATGCGCGGATCAGCTACGTCGCATTGGGACATATCCACCGCAGCTATCCGGCCGATCCGGACCGAAGGGTCTGGTACAGTGGCACGCCGGTGGCGGTGGCGCTGCCGGAGGCACGACTTCCTCGCCGGGTCCTGCAGGTCCGGCTCGAGCGCGGTGACGCGAGTGTGGCGGAGGTCGAGGCCGTGGAGGTACCGATGTCGCGCGCCCTTCTCGAAATGGAGGGTGAGCCGGAAGAGATGCTGACCGAGCTCCGCTCGCTCGAGTGGGTGGAGCCGCTGCCTCCTCTGCTCTATCTGCGCGTCGTCGCCGATGAGCTGCCGGTGGATCTGCAGAGCCGGCTCCAGGATGCGCTCGCGGTCCATCCAGAATGCGAGCGTCCCGTCATCGTAGAGCTCCGCCAGCGCAGAAAGACGCCGCTTCAAGAGCTGGGTCCGGAGCAGACGCGCGCGCTCGAGGAGATGACCCCACGTGAGGTCTTCCGGTCGCTGGCGCAGGCGAGTGGCGTGGACGCGGACGACCAGCTCCTGGCGGCCTTCGACCAGCTGGCGGGAATGGGCGAGGACGACCTCGACGCTGAAGTCCGCCGCATCAAGGAAGGCGTCGAGTGAAGCTGCACCACATTCGGGTGGAGAACCTGAACAGCCTCTATGGGACCCATGCGGTGGATCTGGACCGCGACCTGGAGGGCGCCAGTCTCTTCCTGATTCAGGGCCCGACGGGCTCGGGAAAGTCGACCCTCATGGATGCCATCAGCCTCGCCCTCTTCGGGACAACGCCTCGCATGGAGGGGGAGGGGTCGGATCGGAGCATCGCAGAGCAGATCATGTCGCGGGGAATGGGCGCCTGCAGCGCGGAGCTGGAGTTCAGCAAGTTGAGTCGGGAGCTGGGTGTGCGGGTGCGCTACCGTGCCCGCTGGATGGCTCGGCGTGCACATGGACGGGCCGACGGAAAGGTGCAGCCGACCGAACGCTCCCTGGAGATCTTCCGCGACGAGGATTGGCAGACACTCACCTCGAACAAGCGGGAAAAGGTCTACGGACCCGAGTTCAGGACTGTACTGGAGGGATTCGGTCCGAAGGACTTCCAGCGGTCGATGCTGCTGGCTCAGGGCCAGATCGACGCGATGCTCCGTGCCACGCCTGAGGAGCGCGCGTCGATTCTGGAGCGTCTCACCAGCACGGATCAGTACCGAACGATCGGCGCCCGGGCCGCAGCGATCCGGCGCGCCTGGCAGGAGCGGCTCCGGGGGCTCGAGGCCCGGATGGAAGCGCTCGATGGGGTCGACCAGGAAGAGCGGGCTGCGCTCGAGGAGAGGAATGCCGAACTCACCGCGGCGCGGGACGGACATGGCCGGGAGTTGGCCGCACTCGAAGCCGTGCAGGAGTGGCGACGCGTCGAGACGGACCTTGCAGAGAAGCTGAACGCCGCCGAGGCTCGACGAGCCGCGAAGACCGCCGAGTGGGAGCGACTCGAACCCCAGCGGCGGCAGCTCGAGGAGTTCACTTTGGCCCGCCCCGCACTGGCGGCCAAGCAGGAGCTCGACCGGATCGGAAGGGATCTGGCGGCGACTCGAACGAGCCTGGCAGAGGCCGAAGGCAAGCTTCCCGCGTGCGCCAAGGAGGCCGAGCAATGCACGGAGGCACTCCGGCTTGCCGAGCTTCGACGTGAGCGGGCGAGCGACGCTCTCCGAGACCTCAGGACACCGGTGCGCTCCGTTCAGAAGGCGACCCAGCTCCACGACAACGCCCGGCGTGATCTCCGGCGCGCAACGCAGGAATGTGAGGATGCGGCCGAAAAGCTGGCGAGTGCCCGCGCGGGTGTGGCACAGGGTCGCGCTCAACTGAAGGCCGAGCTGGCCTCATTGGGGTCCGGGCCCGCCCCGGATCGCTCGATCGAGGTCTCGGAATCACTCCGCCTGCCGGCCGAGAAACAGCTCGAGGGCCTGGGTGCCACCGGGTTCACGGCTGGAGCGGATGCACCGTCGGCCGCCACCTTCGAGGCCGTGATCGAATGGGTGAAGGGCCAGTCCAGCCAGCTCGAGCAGCGTGTCCGGGTCCTGGACGACCATCTTCCACGTCTCCAGAGGCTGGATTCTGCGAGGAAGGAGTTCATCCAGTGCCAGGCGCGGCTCGCGGACTTCGAATCGAAGCGGGCAGAACACCTGCGTCAGCTGGACGAGCTCGCGGCGCAGCTCGTCCAGGCGGAAGAGGGGCGAGAGGCGGCCGGAGCCGTCTACGCCCCACTCCGGCGCCAGATGGAGTTCATCGAGCAACGGGCGCAGCTCCAGTCGGACGAGGCGTGCCCCCTCTGTGGGAGCCTCGACCACCCCTGGTCGGCCAGGGAGTCCGCAACGCTCCACGCCGAGGCCGACGAGGCTCGTGAACGTGAGGAGCTTGCGGCCCGGGAGTGCCGGGATCTGGAAAAGAGGCGGGCGACGCTCGAGGGTGCGGTCCAGAGCGTCCAGGCGTCGATCGACGCCGACCGGACCCGGCATCGCGAGCTGACTGCGCAGATCGAGGAGATGGAGGAGGCCGTCCGTGAGGCGGTGGCAGACACCGAGTGGGCAAACCTGATGGACGTCGATGCCGTGGCTGAGGTACGACGCAGCGTCAGAACCGATATCGACTGGCTGAGTGAGCTCAAGACGGAGCTCGTTCGAATCCGCGAGAAGGCCGCCACTCTCGCGGCGGCCCGCAGCAGTGTCGCCGGTCTCGAAGAGGCGGAGGTCAAGCGGATTCAGGCTCTCTCCGAGGCCCGGAAGGTGGATGACACGGCCCGGGACGAGCTGGCTCGGCACCGGCAGACACTGGCAGAGGCGTGGGCGGCAGCCACCGCGCACGACGAAGAGGGCCTGGCCCGGCCAGCGAGTGGTGGGGACCCGGACGAACTCGAGACGAGCCAGGTGAACTGGGTGCAAACGCTCGAGGGCCGTGTCCGGGAGCTGCGGACGGGGCGGGACGAGGCGACCAGATCGCTCACGAAGCTCCAGAGCGCGATCGTGGCGTGGAGGGAGGGTCGCGACAAGCTCGAGGCCCAGCGTGCCCAGGCCCGGGAGGGAGTCCAGACGCATCTCGATCTCCTGGAACTGGAATCCCTGGAGGCGCTCGAGGCACGTCGTCTCACCCACGAGGACGAGCAGGCGCTCTCCGCGAGAGTCAGCGAGGTGAAATCGCAGGTCGACAGAGCCGAGCAGTCGGCCAGGGATCTGCGGGAGCGGGTGGCGGATCACTCGCAGTCCCGACCCGACCACGGATCGATGGCGGTCACCGACGAGGAGCTGGGCGGTGCGACCACCGCGGCCCGGGACGAGGTCCACAAGGCCCAGGAGGAGCTGAACGCCGTCGCCGCCCGGTTGCTGGCGATGAAGACGGCCGAAGAGAGAGCGGCGCAGATCAGGGGCGCATATGATGCTGCGATCGAGGAATCCGGGGTGTGGGAGCGACTTCACCATCTGATCGGTGTTCGAGACGGCGAGCAGTTCAAGGAATTCGCGCAGGCATTGAACCTCAGACAGCTCCTCACCCAGGCGAACGTGCATCTCGGACGGCTGCACGACCGCTACCGGCTCCGGCAGGTGTGGCGCGAGGTTGGCGGCGATCGTGGGGAGAGCGTTCGTGTGCCGACCCTGGAGTTCGAGATCGAGGATCAGTGGCGGCCGGGCTCGCGGCGATCCTTGAAGACCCTCTCGGGGGGCGAGAGCTTTCTGATCTCGTTGGCGCTCGCCCTCGGGCTCTCGGACCTGCGAACGACCTCGATGCCGATCGAGACACTCCTGCTCGACGAGGGCTTCGGGACCCTGGATCCAGAGACCCTCGATGTTGCGCTCGGTGCCTTGCAGCAACTCCAGGCGTCAGGGCGTCAGGTCGGCATCATCAGCCACGTGGTCGGGCTGGAGGAACGCATCGATGCTCGCATCCTGGTTCAACCGGCGGGGAGCGGGCGAAGCGAGGTCACCGTGAGGGTCGGCCGGGGCACCGCCTGAGTCGGGGTGGCGCCGGACCGGTGGTTTCCGGCTCCGTGGGAAAAGCCGCCTGGAGCTTCGGTCTCCGAACCCTCACGGCAGCCGCAATAAAGCGGCATATTGTACTCTGGTCGGCGAGAGGAATGGGCCGACATCGAAACCGACGAAGCTTGCGTTCCCTATGACTCCACCCCTCTTCCGCGACTGGCACCAGCCGCTTCTTCCGCAGGCGGTCCGGGATCTCGTGCCGGACAGCGCCGCCGGTCGTTTCCTGGACCTGTCTGCGCATATCGTGGTGGTTCCGGGTGGTCGCGCGATGCGTCGCCTGGAGGAGCTGTTGGTCGAGCGGGGGCGGGAGTTGGGCGTGTTCCTGACACCGCCGCAGATCACGACGCTGGGACAACTGCCCGAACTGCTCTTCGAGCACGATGGGGCGGTGGCGTCGCCTCAGGCGTTGACGCTGGCGTGGGCCGAGACGCTGCGGGCCTTTCCGCGCGATCGACTCTCCACCCTCTACGGTCGACTTCCGGCCGACGGCGCGTTGGTCGAATGGGTTCGCATGGCCCGGCAGCTGCAGGTGCTGCACCTCGAGATCGCGGGGGGAGGGCTGCTCTTCGACGCCGTGAAGGCAAGGTGCTCGGGAGCCGAGGCGGAGCGGTGGCGTGTTCTGGCCGACCTGCAGAAGGAGGTGCTGGCGCGCCTGGATCGGGAGCGCCTGCTCGACCCCGACCGGGCGCGGCTCGAGGCGGTGCGGACCGGCCGGATCGGATCGGGCGGAGAGGTCTGGCTGATCGGGATCCCCGAGATCTCCGGGATCGCCCGCGCCTTCCTGGAGCGGATCCGGGACCGACTCATGGTGCTGGTTCACGCACCCCAGGACTGCAGCGAGCTCTTCGACGATCTGGGCGCCATCCGGGTCGACGCCTGGCTGAAGCGTGAGTCGAAGCTGGACGATGCCATGCTCCGCGTGGCCGAGGGTTCGAGTGAGCAGGCCCGACAGGTGGTCGAGATCATCGCCGAGGCCGTGGCCCGCGACGCCGATCTCCAGCCGGAGGACATCGTGGTCGGGGCTCTGGACACCGACGTGATCCCCTTCCTCGAAGAGACGATGGCCGAGGCCGGGCTGACCGCTCGCGACGCGGCGGGCCGCCCGCTCACGGCGTCCGCGCCGCTGCGTCTGCTCTCGAGCACGGCTGCGCTCCTCGCGGGTCGTCGCTGGGAGGCATTTGCCGAGTGGGTCCGGCATCCCGACATCGACCGTTGCCGACGAACGATGAGCATCGATCCGCCCTTCGAAGGCTCTGAAGGGTCGACAGCACCAGACACGCCGGAGCACGCCGGAGCACGACTCGGGCTCTCGCTCGCCGCCCTGGATCGCTGGTACGAGGACCGGCTCCCGATCCAGGTGGGGCTCGAGGCGGGAGCGGCGGGAAGGTCCACGCCGGGCGAGCCGGGTGAAGAGGGCGGTATCCATGGACGGGTGGGTCTACTGACCAGTACGCTGTTGGGGCCGCTGGGTCAGGACGCGACCCGGAGGCCGATCTCGGAATGGGCCGAGCCGATCCTCGAGTATCTGGCGCGGGTCTACGACGGTCTCGATCTGGACGAGGGTCGGGAGGGGGACCGATCCCTGGTCACCGCGCTGTCGAAGATCGGCTCCGAGATCCAGCAGTGGCGCCGACTTCCGATCGGATTGGCACCGGAATGCACGGTCGGGGTGGCTCTGCAGGTGATGGTGGGGGCGATGGTCAACGGGGCAATCCCCTATCCGTCGCGCCGAGACGCCATCGACCTTCTGGGATGGCTCGAACTCCAGCTCGACGACGCGCCGATCGCCATTGTCGCCGGGGTGCATGCGGGCACCCTTCCGGAGTCGGTGACCGGAGGCCCCTTTCTGACGGACGCTCTGCGAACGCGCCTGCGCCTGGAGGACAACGCTCACCGGTATGCCCGCGCCATCTACCGGCTCTCCGCGCTGCGACACTCGCGACATCTCTACCTGGTGTCCGGGCGCACCTCGAGCGAGGGCGATCCGTTGAGGCCCTCTCCGCTGATGCTGGCCGATCCCTCGCCACAGGTGACGGCTCGTCGGCTCATCGACTTCTACGAGGGCGATTCGACTCCCGCCGGGGAGGAGCCCCTCGACCGGAAGGGCCAGGAGTCCGGGGGCTCGCATCTGGCCGATGCATCCCGATTCAACTCGCCCCCCCATCCGCTGATCCGTTTCGCGGCGCCGGACTCGATCCGCGCCACCGATTTCAAGCGTGTGCTGGACGATCCCTACCGCTTCGTGCTGGAGCAGATGGAGGGGTGTCACGAACAGCACGACCGGGATCGTGAGCTGGACGGCCGTCGCTTCGGTGAGCTGGCCCACGAGGTGCTCGAGCGCTTCGGGCGCAGCACAGCCGCGAATTCGGCCGACGTACAGGTGATCGAGGCGACGCTGGACGAGATCCTCGACGAGGTGGTGCGGCATCGGTTTGGGCGGAGGGCGCGGTACGCACAGGTCACGGTGCGCCTGCAGGTGGAACAGCTCCGATCACGACTGCGGCACTTCGCAGTGTGGCAGTCCGGGTGGATCGCCGATGGATGGCGGATTCGCGAGGTCGAGCGCGCGACGGAGGGCGACGGATTGCCACTGGTCGTCGACGGACACCCGATCGGCGTTCGCGCCAAGATCGACCGGATCGATCATCATCCGCAGACGGGCCGTTGGGTCGTCTGGGACTACAAGACGACCGACGATGGACCGGCTCCCGAGGCGACGCACCTGGCGGGCCCCAGGAACGACAAGCGCTGGGTCGACCTGCAGCTGCCGCTGTATCGGTGGATGACCCAGCAGTTCAGGGACGCGGACGGGGGTCCGCTGATCCCGCAGGGGGAGAGCGTCGAGGTCGGCTATATCCTGCTCCCGCGGGATCTCGACGCGGTTCGGGGTCGGGTCGCCGACTGGGACGAGTCGGACTTCATGGACGCGATGACGGCGGCGCATGACGTCGTCCGGCTCCTGCGCGCTGGTGAAGTCGCCTTCGATCCCTCGATCCGATCGCGCTGGGCGACCCCGGCCATGGACGGACTACTGGGTCATGCGCAGCTGGCGGCCTTTGCGGACGAGGAGGGCCAATGACCCGCCGTGAAGTCGTCTACGCCTCGGCGGGGTTCGGAAAGACCTTCCGCATTTCGTCCCGCATCATCGAACTGCTGGCCACGGGGCAGGACCCTCGCTCGATTCTGGCCTCGACCTTCACGCGTAAGGCTGCGGGCGAGATCCTCGATCGGGTGCTGTGTCGTCTGGCGCATGCAGCGCTCGACCCGGCACGGGCCGAGGCTCTCACGGGTGAGGTGTTCGGGGCGCAGCACTCCGCTGGCTGCGCCCGGACGCCGGCCGAGTGGTCCGAGGTGCTGGCGCGGGTGGCCCGCGATCTTCCCGGCTTCGAGGTATCTACCCTCGATGCGTTCTTCGCGCGGGTCGTGCGCGTGTTTGGAAACGACCTGGGTCTGATTCCGGGCTGGACCGTGGCCGACGAGCCGACGGGTGAGCGCATGCGTCGAGAGGCACTCGAAGTGCTCTTCGAGCGTCAGGACCCCGGCGTACTGCTCGAACTCGTGCGTGCGCTGCACCCCGGTGAGGTTCGGCGCTCGATCCACGAGCACCTCTCCCGCGACATCGACGCCCTGGTGTCGGCGTCGCGTGACCTCGCCGACGGGGCACCCGGTTGGGCTGCGCTCGAGGCCGATGTGCCACCCCTTCCCGATGACGTCGCCGGGGCCAGTCACAGGATCGCCGAGCAGATCCTGGCGACCGAGGTGCCGATGACCAAAGCCGGGAAGCCGAACGGGCGTTGGACCAAAGCCGTTGTGGCGAGCGCGACGGCGGTCCAGAACCAGGACTGGCGTCAGTTGATCTCCAAGGGCCTCGGAAGCAAGCTCCTCCGCGAGGACGATCCCACCTACTTCAACGCACCGTTCCCGGCCGATCTCGTGCTGGCGCTCGAGGAAGCGCTCGACCTGGCCCGCGCGGTCGAGGGACGCCGGCTGGTGAAGCGCGCCGAGGCGCTGGGCCGCCTCGCCTCGTACTTCGACCTGACCTACGGCGAGCGGATGCGTGAGGTGGGCGCCCTTCGCTTCGACGATGTCACCCGCCTCATGGCGAGCTGGATGGAACAGATCGAGGCGGACGAGGAGGCGGAGTCGGATCTCTTCGGACGTCTGGGGCACGAGATAGGGCATGTGCTCCTCGACGAATTCCAGGACACCTCCCTTCTGCAGTGGCATGCGCTGCGCCCCCTCCTGATGCGTGTGCTGAAGCAGGACCCGGAGGGAACCGCGGTGGTGGTCGCCGATCCCAAGCAGTCCATCTACGGCTGGCGGGGGGCCGCGCCTGCGGTGGTGGAGGGCGCCCAGCAGGAGTTCAGGCTGGCGCGTGACGACCTGCAGGTGAGCTGGCGGTCGAGCCCCCCGGTACTCGAGGCCGTGAACCAGCTCTTCGGAAACCTCCCGAGCTGGCCGGTCTTGCAGGAGCACCCCGACGACGTGGACACCGCGACGGAGTGGATGGGCGCCTTCATCTCGCATGTATCTGCAACGACCCGGACGGGGCTGCCCGGCCGAGTGCGACTCATGGTCGGGCCCGAACTGATCGGCAAGGGGAACGATCAGCCCGGTTTCATGCGGTTCGTTGCCCGGCATGTCGCCTCGTTGGTCGCGGAGGCCCCCGATCTGTCGATCGGCGTTCTGACGCGTCTGAACCGCAGTGTGGGGCGGATCGTGCTCGAGCTCGACCGACTCGGGGTCGCAGCCAGCCAGGAAGGCGGGACTCCGCTGGGCGATTCACCTGCGACCGCAACGGTCTTCGCACTCCTGCATCTCGCGGACCATCCGGGTGACCGCCTGGCTGCGTACCATGTGGCCAATTCTCCGCTCGGGGGGCTCGTCGGCTTCACCCACCCGGGATCGGTCGCGGCGGCGGCCCTCAGTTCACGGGTGCGCGAAGAGCTGGTCGAAGGGGGCTACGGCCCCTGGCTGGCGTCTCTGGCCGCGTCGCTGGAGCGCGCCTGCGACGCCCGCGAGCGAGATCGGCTGCGGCACCTGGTGAACCTCGGCTACCGCTGGGACCGATCATCGCGAGGTGGAAGTCTGCGCGTGACGGAGTTTCTGGCGCGAGCCAGGGCCGAATCGGTCCAGTCGTCTTCGGAAGACCGCGTTCGCGTGATGACGATCCACCAGTCGAAGGGGCTGGAGTTCGACCTTGTGGTGCTTGCCGAGCTCCATGCGGCCGACCTCTCGGCCGGTCGAGGGACCAGCGGTCCGATCGTATACCGGCCCCGACCCACGGCTCGCGCGACCCACATCTATCCCGCTCTGCCACAAGATGAGGTGGCGCTCTTCCAGAATGCCGAATCCCTGGTGGCCGGCGCACGCCAGGCCCGGGCCGCGTCGATCCGGGATTCGCTGAGCATGCTCTACGTGGCCATGACGCGCGCCCGCTTTGGACTCGACCTGTTCGTGCCGGCCGACCCGACCGAGGAGTCTGGAGGAAAGCCGGCTTCGGGACGCACCCATGCCCGCCTGGTCCGTGAGGCGCTCGGGGTGGATTCCGATCATCGGAGGCTCGCAGTGGGCGAGACCGCATGGCAGCACCCCGAGGTCGGGCTTCCCGACGGATGGTGGCGAGCGCTCGAGGTCGAGGTGCCGGTCCGGGCGTCTCCCCCCGTGAGGCGGTTTCGCCCGGTCGAGCTCCGCTCGGACGGGCCCCGCCGCCGGCAACGCGATCGCAGTTCCCCCTCTGCCAAGGAGGGCGGGGGAAGGGTCGACCTTCGCTTCGAGCTGGGGCTGACCGACCTGGATGGGCGTGCTCGCGCCAAGGGCACCCTCGTGCACGCCTGGATGGAACAAGTGGCCTGGCTCGACGAGGGCCTGCCCTCTGACGACGAGCTGCTGCAAATCGCCGCGCGTATGACGCCCGACGTGCCCGAGAAGACGGTGCGTGAGTACATCGACTGGACACGCCGGAAGGTCGCCGCACCCGAGGTCCATGCCGCGATGACGCGAGCCTCGGCCCCGCCCGCTTCGGAGCCCAGGGCCGAGGTGCCGATCCTGGTGCCGGATGGAGAGAATGCGCTGATGAGAGGCTTCATCGACCGGCTCGTGCTGACCCGCGCAGACGGCGCCGTCACCCACGCGCGCATCGTCGACTTCAAGACCGATGGGATCGCGGCCGACGATGCCCGGGCCCTTCAGGAGCGAGTCGACTACTATCGGCCACAGATGCTGGCGTATCGCGAAGCGGTCCACCTCCAGTTCGGCGTACCCTTCGAACGGATCTCCGCAGCGCTGGTCTTCCTGGAGGCAGGGAGGGTCTGCGAGGTGTGAAGCGCCGGCGCACGATGCAGGCGGTGGTGCCCCACCTGATCGCGCCGGCGCTCTACCTGGAGGTGTTCTGCGGCGAGGTGCTGGGCTGCCCTCCAGTATCGTTTTCCGCGGTATAGTTGATGGCGACCTGAGTCCCGTCCTCCGATTCGATCACGGTGACCCCGATGGTTCGCCCCTCCTCGGCCAGCGAGCCGGTCAGCGCTCCGTACGAGCCCCCGGGGCTGGTGGTGACGGTCTCGCCACTGATCTCATACCCGTTTCGCCCGAACCAGTCCTTGAACCAGTCCAGGACCTCCCGGGTGTTCCTGTCCGTCTTCTGGGCCACCATTCCGGCGATGCCCTCGGAGGTGGTCATCTGAAAGGCACCCGAGCTCTCTGTGGCGTCGGGAAGGAAGGGCACCCACTCGGGAACGTCCTCCAGGGAGGCCGACGCTCCCATGCGGGCTTCACCCTCAGGCCCCGAAATCGTGATTCCCCCACCCTCCGCTGAGGGGGCCGCCGATACGGTGACGTCGCCCTCCTCCGTGGTCACGGTGAACTTCCCGTCCGCGATGTCCTGGAAGTTCAGTGTGGCAACCTCTCCTGTCTGGAGGTTCCGCACCGTGAAGGTCCCCGCCTCGTCATCGGAATCCACGACCTCCAGGTCGGGATGACGATCGATGGCGAGTTGGGCAACCGCCCGGACCGGGTCCTCCTTGAGATCCCCCAGAAAACCCCTCGCCTGGAACAACCCGAACCCCACCACTCCGACCACCACGAGCACGGTCAGAACGGTGAGGCCACCACACCCGACCGCGACCCAGATCCAGGGGCTGGTCTTCGTCCCAGACGGCTCCTGGTGCGCCTGGTTCATGGTGGCTCCCCCATGGGGCTCCTCGCGGCCGTGGGGGACCGCTTCAATTGTCGACTTCCACGACCTTCGTGTTGGCCCACACATCCCCGAACCGCCGTCCCCCCTCGTCGGTGACCACCTTGACCAGCTCGACGATGCCAAACGCCAGGCCCACGAGCCCGACGGGAATCACGAGCAGCCATCCGAGAATGGGGATATACATCAGGAGGGCCGTGATTCCGCCGAAGCCGAACATCCAGTTTCTGCGGACCGACATCATCATGTCGACCTTTCCGCCGTCCGCGGTGACCGGTCGCAATTTCATCAACTTCTTGCCGACACTGCGGTTGTCCATGAACTCCAGTTCCATCCCGTCGCGAAGGACGAGGTAGGCCGCCGAGATGATGCCGCCGATCCATGGAATGAGCCCAATCAGTACGGCGATCACTGAATCGATGATGATGGCGACGAACCGTTTGGAGAGTTCCGCCTTTCCGGCCGGCCAGCGGTAGTGTCCGGTATCGCCCGGGCTTGCTGCACCATCCTGTTCGGGATCGGGCTCGGGACGGCCCTGCTCTGGTCCTGTACTGGTCATCGGAAGACCTCCTCTCCTGGTTGTGGTGGCGCTGCGGTGGCCCACATTGCTGAGGGGAAGTACTGCCGCCCGCCCACTCCGGCAAGCGGCGGCGCCTCCCTCGATCACCCGAAACGGCGCAGGCGCATCGATCCCCATGCGCTGTGGGGCCTCCTCGCTGGTGTTCTGGGGGGGTCCGCGACCGCACGTCGCCGGGTGAAGGGGACCGATTCCCCACCCTGGGAACCCAGGATCACGACCCTGCCCGAAGTCGATCCCACGACCGTCGTCTCGGGCACATGGTGGTCGGGGGGTCATCTGCTGTCTGGAAGAACGCAGGATCGCTCCGAGGGCCGCCACGCACCCGTTCGGGGGCGGGTACCCTCACCGGCCCTCCCTAGCGGGAAGCCGGTCGATGCAGAGGCCAGCTTCGGTGGACGCCGAGGGTGAACATGGTGTGTCGATCCGTGACCAGGCCCCTGGCCAGGTCGATCCGAAGGACAGGCCCCTGGCCGCCAATCAAGCCGATGCGAAGCCCGCCGCCGCCGTCGAGATAGAAACGGGCGTCCGGCGAGCCGTCTGCCGCGTGGGAGATCCGGGCAGCGTCGACGAACAAGCCGGCGGCAACGACCAGCGGCCCGTTGACGTAGAAAGGGCGGTCGCCGGAGAGCCCCGCGGAGGCGATCGCTCGGCCCGCGCTGCTCCCCCGCATGAACCCGTCGTCGATGATCGCGTGGGCCCGGAGCGGAAGGGCCCAGGTCAGGTCTCCACCGGCCACGGGCCAGACGCCGAGCGGGGCGCGGCGCCCCACCCAGTCGAAACCGAGGCGCGCGGACCAGGCCGGGCGGCCCAGTCCCAGGGATGAGGCCCACGCCGCCTGCACCCCACCGCTGGTGTACGATGGATGGTTCGCCAGGGCGACGGCGTATTCAGTCCTCGCGGCGAGCACGAGGCGGTCGTCTCGAGCTTGGACCTCTGCGGCCATCGAGGCCGTGAGATAGCGTCGGTCCTCGGACCATCGTTCGAGCCGGAGGGCCGCCGACGGACGTAGGCCCGGGGTGACCCAACCGCCGAAGCCGACCACGGTCGATCTCCGGGAATCCTCAGAAGGAGGGGTCCCGGGGGTGTCCGGCGCGAAGCGGAACCGTTCCCAGTTGCCCTCGATGGTGAGGACACCCGGAAAGGCCGGATCGACGGGCACCTCGAGCCGAAGAACGCCACGAGGTCGAGCCGACGTCCACCGCCAGCTCGCGGTCCAGAGCTCACCGCCACCGGTGGGACTGGCGATCTCGAGGCCCACCTCGTTCTGGGCGACAGCGCGGACGGCCCCGCCCGCGGCCAACCGCCATACGGGCTCCACTGTCGGGCGTTCGACCACGGACGCGCGCACTTCCACCAGCCCGCCCGGGACCGGCTGATAGCTCACCGCCGCACGGCGGAGCGCAGGGACGTCGGACACGCGCCGGCGGGCGAGAGCCAGCCGGGAAGGCGTGAGCAGCGCACCCGCTGGAGCGGAGATCGCCCTGGCGAGCTCACGGAAGCGGATCTCCCGGACGCCGTCGATTCGGACGAGGTCGATGGTGGGCCGCCCGACGCGGTTCCAGGCCAGGAGGGCACCGGCGCGATCCCCGGCCCGATACCGGCTGGTGGCCAGGAGCTGCCAGACGAAGTCGTCGTCGGGCACCAGGGTGAGGTACTCCGAGGCAAGGCGGATCGCCTCGGCATCGCGACCCTGCTTGAAGCGGACGCCGGCCGTCTCCCGCAAGATCAGAGGCTCGTCCGGGCATACCCGTCCGGCTTGCCCGAGCAGTCCGTCTCCGTCCTCGAGTCGTCCCGCAGCCACCGCGTCGAGTGCTCGGTCGAGCCAGGGAGGACAGGGCATGCTCGGAGCGCCCGAGACCCTGCTGTCGTTGGCTGCACCAACCGCCGGAGCGGGCTCTGCGGGGCGCACCACCATCGCCCAACGGTCGGCTCCGACCCAGTGCTCGAGGAAGGAACGCTCACCGAGAACGGTGTTGGGGGCGCCCGCAGGATCGTGGAAGGCCACGTGCCCGTCGCTCCAGCCGATCACTACGACGTAGTGGTATCGCTCCGG
Organism: uncultured Gemmatimonadaceae bacterium; assembly: GCA_964521385.1. Classification (GTDB taxonomy): domain Bacteria; phylum Gemmatimonadota; class Gemmatimonadetes; order Longimicrobiales; family Gaopeijiaceae; genus Gaopeijia. The sequence goes on from CAZFRU010000008.1 coordinate 99,966, forward strand.
GGCCACCTGAATGAGCACCACCACCGGGACACGGTCGCGGAGGTTCCGTTGCACGAGATTGGGGGTGCCACGGAAGACCTGCGTGTCCCAGCCCCGGGCGCGCGTGGCCGCCGCCAGATCTGTGGTGAGGATACCCCCGGAGGCCGGACGGACGAGGTCGGCGAAGTCCTGTGCGTACACGCCGCGCCGCCCCCACCATCGTTCGACCATGGCGACCGCCGCTCCGCCGCAAAGCAGGACAGTCTGAGCCAGATAGGGTACGTCCAGGGCCACCGGCAAGCCGCCGGGAGCCTGCGAAGGCACCCGACGGCTCGGTCCTGAAGTACATCCCAACCCTGCCGACAGACAAAGGACCGCCAGGGCCAATCGGACGACAACACGCAACGTCCGCCGCCCCGCGCGCTAATCAGCCAGGATGAGGATGATCAGTAGAACGATGATTACCGTCGTGGCGGTGATCACGATGGTGTCGCCACCCGCCAGGACCTCGTCGTTGAGGCCGGCCTGTTCGGCGAGCGCATTGGCGACTGGGTGTCGAGCTCGGCGACCTGTACCGACAACTCGCGAGTGCTCATCCCCATCTTGCCGGCAAACTCCGCTGCCCGGGGAGTGGTGAGGAAATCGAGAACCACCTCTCGAACGGCAGATGGCCTCTCGGCGACGGCGGCATCCAGGTCGGCAACGCTCACGGCGCTACGAGTCTGGGCGGCAAGGGGAGCCGACAGGCCGAGCGCGGCGGTGGCCAGGAGCATCGAAAACGAGAATGATCTCGACATGGGGTCCTCTGGGGTTGGGGTGCCGGGCACCCTGCCCGAAACGTGAACCTCAACACTACCAGGGACCCTGGACATCGTCTATCAGCCATTCGGGCTGAATCGGGACTAGCCCGAAAGGACGATGTCGCGTCCGTTGTCGGGCCGCGTATTCACCCTTCTGAGCGATATGAACGAAGGGATCCCATGGGCTCATCGAATACAGGACGTGGGCAATCGGCTACCTCATCATCGATGCCGGTAGTCGGTCGACTGGGCCCTACCCACGGTCGCTGATCATCAGCAGTGGACACTCGGTGGATGCAGCGATGGCCGCCATCACCTTTCCGAAGCCGCGCCGCCGCCGCCCGGCCCGCTGAAGTCCCAGGATCAGGAGATCTGCCTGCGTCGCCCTCGCCACGACTTCGGCCACCACATCGTCGTTGCGAGCCACCACGACCGTGCCCGCGCCCGGTGCCTCGTCGTGGGCCAGGCGCCTCAGGTTCCGCTCGGCGCGCTGGGCAACTGCCTCGTCCCGCGCCCACGGGAGCACCGACAGGAAGGTGACCTGCCGCTGGGCCGACCGACCGAGATTCCCCAGCAGGCGCGCGCGGACCGAGCTCTGTTCGCGTCCTCCACGCGATGGCACCAGGATCCGCGACACCTGATCAGGATTCCAGTCGCTCGGTGCCCGGAGGATCACCACGTTGGTCTCGACCTCCGCGAGCAGTCCCTCCAGCGGCCCGGCCAGAAGCGATGCCCCCAGCTCGGCGACCCCGAGCAGGATCAACTCGCACCGGCTGCTGTGCGCCACACGGGCGATTTCGGCCCAGGGATCGTCGTGGACCGTGATCAACGACTCGGGCCGCAGGTCGGCCTCGATGGCCGCGGCCAGCGCGTCTCCGAGTACCCGCTGCGTGTCGGCCAGCTCCGTAGTGAGTCCCCGGGCCCCCAGGGCGCGGGGCGTACGCACCACCGACAGCAGTTGGAGCCGCGAAACGGCCTGCGGCGCCAGCGCCTTCGCCATCTTCACCAGCATGCCCGCGGTCGCGGGGTTGGCGATGGGCACCAGCACCAGGGGGTGGCGGCCGCGTAGCTGAATGAGCTCCGGGTCGAGCCCTTCGCTCGACGCGTCGACCACACGCGCCCGGGGGGCCAGGTGCGTCAGGTACAGCACGGCCCCGGCGCTGATCCAAAGCGCCGCCAGGACTCCGGCCGACGGCACAGCCAGCGCCTGGTAGAGGCCCAGGGCCAGACACGCCGAGCCACCGGCGAGGGGAATGGCCGGAAACATCGGCGACCGGAACGGACTCGGCGCGGGGGCCCGCTTTCGCACCAGATAGGCGATGCTGTGCACCAGTGCGAAGCTCGTCAGGAAAATGAGACTCGAAACCGCACCGGCCGCCGCCACGTCTGGCACCGCCACCAGCACGAACGCCACGGTCACACCCGTGAGCTTCACGGCCGGGGCGGGAGTGCCGAAGCGGGCCGACACTCCCTCGAACTGCTGGGGCAACGTGCGGTCCGAGGCCATGGTGTGCGCGAACGACGAGGCCCCGAACAAGTTGGCCTGCAGCGCCGACAGCATCGAGAGTACCCCCGCCACGATCACGAGCCAGTAGCCTGCAGGTCCCAGGAAGTTTCGCGCGGCCGTGGCCACCAGGATCTCGGGATTGGCCGCGGCCAGAGCCGCCACGGGTTGCCCGTCGGTCCCCACCGCCACGAGTAGAAACAGCAGGGGAAGGTAGATCATCCCGGCCATGCCCAACGACAGAAACATGGCCCGGGGAATGTTGCGTTCGGGGCTCTTCACCTGGCCGCCCACCGCAGCGATGAGGTCGAAGCCCTGAAGCGCGATGAAGGTGTACCCCATGGCCTGCGCTACACCGGCACCTCCCTGTTCGAGGAACGGGCTGAACGACCCCGTCAACTCACCGAGGGTGGGCAGATCGGTGAACAGCACCCAGAAGCCCGCGACGACGAGAAAGGCGAAGACCAGCACCTTGCCGACGGTGGCCCACTGCCCGCCGCCGGCCGTGGATCGCGTCAGGCTCCACACATAAAACGCCACCGCCCCCAGCGCGTACGACAGCAGGGCGAAGCGCCCGCCGATCCACCCCGGCGGCGTGGCCCCCGCGGCCCGCCACACCTGCTCGAGAAAGGGCACGAGAAAGACGGCGAAACCGAGTGCATAGAGTACCGCCGCCACCACCGAGGCGAACCACACCACCCACCCGACGGCGAAAGCCGCCTCGACTGTGAGCACCTTCCGGGCGTACGTGTAGGTGCCGCCCGACTCGGGAAAGCGCGAGGCGAGTTCGGCAAACGACATCGCTGTCAGGGCGGCGATGACCCCGTTCAGTGCGAACGCCAGGATCGCGCTGGGGCCCGTGGTGGCGAAGGCCACCCCGGCGAGGGCGAGCACCCCGCCGCCGACGATGCCGCCCACGCCGACGCCGGTCGCGGAAAGAAGTCCCAGCGTCCTGCCCGTGCCCTTCTGCGCCTGCTGCACCTTGGTCAGCCCCACCCCACGCCGCCGTCGATCATGTCTTCGGCAATGCGGAAGAAGAGGGTGATCCTGCGATCCCGTGCCGTCTCCGCCATTCGTCCTCCCCGGTTCCTGTCGTCGCTCCATCGGCCGGCTACGATCGGGACCCTCGAGCCGACCCGCCAGCCCGAAGTATCCAGTCCGCCCCCTCGCCCTACCTCGTCCCTTGCGACCGTTGATCCTGCAGCGACTGTGCGCCGACCGCGCCCCCGACCGATACGCCGATGAACAAGGTTGCCGAAAACTATCTCCAGGACCTCGACGGCACACTCGCAGACCGGTAGCGGGTGCTGCACGCGCACCACCGCGACAGCGTGTTCTGTCCCGAGGTGGCCGAGTCCGGTCGTGCCCCGGGGGAGTCGAAACTAGCAATGTTAGTGTGCCGTAGGGCGTCGTGTACCTGCTCGAACACACCGCTGCCCGGGAGGGCGAACCGATGCCGAAGGACGTTCTCGGAGAATTCGAACACCAGGTCCTGCTGGCCGCGCTGCGGCTCGAGGGCCTCGCCTACAGCTCCACGATCGTGCTCGAACTCGAGCGCGTGACGGGGCGTGAGGTGGCCCCGGCCGCGGTCTACATCGCCCTACGGCGCCTCGAGGAAGGGGGGTTCACGGTGTCCGAGTTGCGTCCGCCTCCCGAGGGAGGCCGCGAGCGTCGCTACTTCCGGGTCACCGAGTCCGGGCTGCGACTGATGCGGGAGTCGCGTCGGCGCTTCGTGGCGCTGTGGGACGGCATGGAATCGGCCCTGGAGCGGGGACCGTCGTGAGCCGGCCGGCGCACGAGCCCGCAGGGCCGCCGCGGGTGGCCCAGGCGCTACTCCGGTGGTTGTTGCCGGTCGCGGACCGACGGGCCTTTCCGGGTGAACTCGAGGAACTGTATCAACTCCGTGCCCGTGGCGGGAGCACTCGGCGAGCAGCCGCCCGGTGGTGGTATCGACGGCAGGTGCTGGATTTCATCGTGCGCCGCGCCTGGCATGGGCTCGCGCGCTCCACGACCTCGTTTCTGCAATGGTGCACCGACATGGACGCTCTGCGACGCGACCTGACCTACGCCGTCCGGCGGCTCGTCCGGAGTCCCGGATTCACCCTGGTTGCCGTGTTGTCGCTCGCCCTGGGGATCGGAGCGAACACGGCGATGTTCAGCCTGGTCAACGCCGTGGTGTTGCGGGATCAACCCGTGCGGGACGGTGAGTCGCTGGTGGAGTTCTACACGAGCGACGACAGCGGCTTCGAGTACGCAACCTCGTCGCACCCCGACTATCTGGACGTGCGGGCTGCGGCCGCTGCGGGCGACGGGCCGCTGGAGGCCGTGATCGGATCACGCATGTTCATGGGACGCCTCGACACCGGGGGAGAGCCCCAACTCGTCATCGGTGAAGTCGTGTCATGGGACTACTTCCAGACGTTGGGTGTGCCGATGGCGCTGGGCCGTTCGTTCACGGCCGAAGAGGATGCGACCCCCGGAACCCACCCGGTCGCGCTGCTCGGATACCGTACCTGGATGGCCGATTTCGGCGGTGATCCCGAGGTGCTCGGGCGCACCATTCGACTCAACGGCACGCCCTATACCATCGTCGGTGTCGTCACGGAGGAGTGGAACGGCTCCATTCCGGTGGTGGTGAGCCAGTACTATGCGCCGCTGATGATGACCAACGACCTGATGGGCACCAGCGGGCTCGACCAGCTCGCCCGACGGTCGAGCCGGAGCATGTTCCTGAAGGGACGCCTGAGGGAGGGAGCGACCCTCGCGCAGGCGAACGCATGGCTGTCGGCGTTCTCGGCGGGCCTCGCAGAACGGTATCCCGACTCGAACCGTGCTCGGGTGATGTCGGTACTCGCGTCGGACGACGTCACGCTTCACCCCTTCATCGACGACATGTTGGGTCCGGTCGCGGCGTTCCTGTTGGCTGTGGTGGGGCTGGTGCTACTCATCGCCTGCGCCAACCTGGCCAGCTTTCTGCTCGCTCGGGCCGAAGATCGCCGCAGCGAGATCGCCATGCGGCTCGCCCTGGGCGCCGGACGAGGGGCGCTGGTGCGGCAGATGCTGGTCGAGACGACGCTGCTCGCCCTCATCGGCGGCGTAGCGGGCGTGCTGCTCGCGAACTGGATGCTGCACCTCCTCATGGCCTTCCAGCCGCCGATCCCCGTACCGGTCTCGGTCGACGTGGGGCTCGACCGGACGGTGCTCTGGTTCACCGCCGGGGTGTCGGTGCTGGCGGGCCTCGCCTTCGGCCTCGCGCCGGCGCTCCGGGCGACCAACCCCGACATCGCACCCACGCTCAAACTCGGCGACTCGGCTCGTGCGCGGGGTCGCCGGTTCGATCTTCGGCGTGGTCTGGTGGTGGCGCAGATCTCGTTTTCGTTCGTGCTGTTGATCACTGCGGGCCTCTTCGTCCGTTCGCTCCAGAAGGCGCAGCACATCGATCCCGGCTTCGATATCGGCCCGGCCGCCCTGGTATGGCCGCTGCCCGGGTTTTCGGGCTACGACTCTCCAGAGGAGCAGGCGGAGATTGCGCTTCGGATTCGGGATCGGCTTCTCGCCGACCCTCGCATCCATGCCGTGGCGATGGCCGACCGACTCCCCCTGGGTGCCGGGGTCCAGACCGACAAATACGAGCTCCCCGGGGTGACGCCGAGCGCCTCGCCGGACGGGCGCTACGACATCGACAATGCCAACGTAGGCGCGGGGTACTTCGAAGCCATGCGGGTGCCTCTGCTGCGGGGTCGGGCCTTCACGGACGACGACCTGGACGGAGAACCGGTCGCCATCGTCAGCCAGGCCTTCGTCGACCGGTATTACCCGGGAGAAGACGTCGTCGGACGAGCGCTCCTGCAGGGAGCCGGCCATGAAATCCGGATCGTGGGCGTGGCTGCCGACACGAAGGTGCGGACCCTGGGTGAGGACCCCCGGCCGTACATCTACGAGATGAGCACGCGCGCCCTCGTGGGCGGAATGGAGTTCGTCGTGAAGGGGGAGGGGACTGCGGAGGAGCTGCTCGCCAGGGCGCTCTCGATCGTGGACGAGGTGGATCCCGATCTGGTCCTTCTCGAGGCCAAGACGATGGACGAGCATCTCGCCCTGCTGCTGTTTCCGCCTCGCATGGCGGCATTGTTGCTGTCGGTCTTCGGAGGACTCGCCCTGCTGTTGGCCGCGGTGGGCATCTGGGGTGTGGTGAGCCACGCGGTGGCCCGCCGGACCCGTGAGGTCGGCATTCGGGTGTCGCTCGGCGCCACGGCCGGTGGAGTGATCGCTCTGCTCGTCGGGAGCGGAATGCGCCTGGTGGGTCTGGGGGTGGGCGTCGGGCTCTTGCTGGCTGTGGCGGCGGTGGTGCCGTTGTCGCGGTTCCTCTATGGGATCCAGGTACTCGACATCGTCACCTTCGCCGGAATTCCCCTCCTGCTGGGTGGCGTGGCCCTGGTGGCAGCATGGGTACCGGCGCGCCGTGCCGCTCGGGTCGATCCGGTCCGGGCGTTGCGCAGCGAGTGAATCCGGGATGAACTCGACGGTCTGCCTGCGCCTACTTCTCGTCCATGAACGGATAGCGGTAGTCCCGCGCCGGGTCGAAGGTCTCCTTGATGCTGCGGGCGCTGACCCAACGCAGCAGGTTCATGGGTGAGCCGGCCTTGTCGTTGGTGCCCGAGGCGCGAGAGCCCCCGAACGGCTGCTGCCCGACCACCGCGCCGGTGGGTTTGTCGTTGACGTAGAAGTTGCCGGCCGCGTGGCGCAACGCGTCCATGGCCTGCCGCACCGCGGCGCGGTCGTCGGCAAAGACGGCTCCGGTCAGCGCATAGGGAGAGGTCGAATCGACCAGGCGCAGCGTGTCCTCCCACTGATCGTCCGGGTAGACGTAGATCGAGAGGATCGGCCCGAAGAGCTCTTCGCACATCGTCTCGTACCTGGGGTCGTGGGCCAGCAGCAAGGTCGGCTCGATGAACCAGCCCTTGCTGTCGTCGTAGCCCCCCCCAGCCAGCACCTCGACGTCGTCGGCCTCCCGGGCCCGATCGAGATAGGCAGAGAGTTTGCGGAACGCCTTCTCGTCGATCACCGCTCCCATGAAATTGCGGAAGTCGGCGGGGTCGCCCATGCGGATGTTCTTCGTCTCCTCGATCAAGCTGTCCTTCATCACGGCCCACACGCTCTCGGGCACGTAGGCTCGAGACGCCGCGGAGCACTTCTGGCCCTGGTACTCGAACGATCCCCGGATCATGGCCGTGCGAAGCGCGTCGGGGTCGGCCGAAGGATGGGCGACGATGAAGTCCTTGCCTCCGGTTTCGCCGACGATGCGAGGGTACGAGCGATAGTTCGCGATGTTGGCACCGATCCGTTTCCAGAACATCTGGAAGACGCCGGTCGAGCCGGTGAAGTGCAGCCCCGTGAAGTCGGGATGCGCGAGCAGCGCGTCGGTGATCTGTACCGAGTCCCCGGGAATGAAGTTGATCACCCCCGGCGGTAGCCCCGCCTCTTCGAAGAGCTTCATGACGAAGTAGTTGCTCAGGACCGCGGTGTGCGATGGCTTCCAGAGCACCACGTTGCCCATCAGCGCCGGGGCTCCACTCAGGTTGCCCCCGATCGAGGTGAAGTTGAAGGGCGAGACCGCGTAGACGAACCCTTCGAGAGGTCGGTACTCGGATCGGTTCCACATGCCGGGCGCCGAACGGGGCTGATCGGCATAGAGCCCCTCGGCGAAGTGACAGTTGAATCGCAGAAAGTCGATCAACTCACAGGCGGCGTCGATCTCGGCCTGATGTACGGTCTTGCTCTGGCCCAGCATCGTCGACGCGTTGATGGTGTCGCGCCAACGCGGGGCGACCAGCAAATCGGCCGCACGCAGGAATACTGCCGAACGATCGACCCAGGCCATGCGCGACCAGGTGTCCCATGCGGTTCGACTGGCCTCGATGGCCTGGGCGATCTCGTCGGGGCCGGCGAGGTGGTACGATCCGATCACGCGCCCGTGATCGTGGGGGCAGGTGATGTCATGGGTCTGACCCGTGCGGATCTCACGCCCACCGATGATCAGCGGGACCTCGGTGGGATGGGCTGTCAGCTCTGCGAGTCGCGCCTTGAGCGCCGCCCGCTCCGGCGAGCCGGGAGCGTACGCGAGGACGGGTTCGTTGATCGGTGTCGGAATACGGATATTGCCGTTCATGGCCCCTCGAGATGTTTGGGATTCGTGCGAGCAATCTCACCTGGCCCTCGACCGACCGCAACTGGCCCGATACGCACATTCTGGTCGGTTGTAGGCCCGATGGAGCGGACCTACATTGGAAGATCTGACCACGCAACTCCGTACCCGGTGACTCCATGTCTGTCGATACCCAGGCGCTCGAACGCGCCGTTCTCGCCGCGCTGTCGGCGATTCGTCCTTCCCCCGCCGGCGACGATGTAGTCCGTTCGGGTCAGGTGCAGAACCTGACGGTCGACGATGCGGGTGCGGTGCGGTTCGCCGTGCAACTCGACGCCGAATCCCCGAGCTCGCTCGTCCGCGACCTGCGCTCGGCCGTCGAGGCGGTGGACGGGGTGACCGCGGTCAAGGTCAACGTGCAACTGCCCCGCAGTCCGAGTGCCGCGCCAGCCGGTGGAGGAGCGGGCGGGGGAGGGGGATTGCAGCCTGGCTCGGTTCCCGCGCCGACGCCCCGTCCGGGGATCCTGGCCGACACCGATCACATCATCGCCGTGAGTTCGGGCAAGGGTGGCGTCGGCAAGTCGATGGTTTCGACCAACCTCGCGGTGGCGCTGGCACGAGAGGGGCTGAAGGTCGGCCTCCTCGACGCCGACATCTACGGACCGAACATCCCGCTGATGTTCGGCGAATCGCGCCGACCCGAGGTCGCGGGTGAAAAGGGTGAGGAACGGATTCAGCCGATCGAGGCGCATGGGGTCAAACTGATGAGCCTCGGCTTCCTGCTCGAGAAGGAACAGCCGGCCATCATGCGCGGACCACTCATCGCCGGGATCCTCAAGCAGTTCCTGGAACAGGTGGCGTGGGGCAGCCTCGACGTGATGATCGTGGACATGCCTCCGGGTACCGGTGACGCCCAGCTCTCACTGGTTCAGACCATCGACCTCGATGGGGCCGTCATGGTCACCACACCCCAGGAGGTGTCGACCGGCGACGTGCGGCGCGGGGTGAAGATGTTCGAGCGGGTCAACACGCGGGTCTTCGGCATCATCGAGAACATGACCGGCTTCACCTGTCCCTCGTGTGGCGAGACCCACGACCTCTTCGGACGGGGCGGGGGAGAGCGACTGGCCAACGAGATGGGGCTCGATTTCCTGGGCAGTGTGCCGCTGGATCCATCGGTTCGTGAGGCGGGAGATCGCGGTACGCCCACCGTCGCATCGGCCCCCGACTCCCCGGCCGGCCGAGCGCTTTCCGACATCGCTCGACGGATCCTGACGGCGGTTCGTGGAGGCGCGTCGCAGTGACCCCTCGCGGCGGCCTGGTCGTCGTCCTCACCGACTTCGGTACGGTCGATGGCTATGCCGCTGCCGTGAAGGGGGTGGTGGTGGCCCGGGCGCCCGGGGTTCAGGTCATGGACGGGTCGCACGAGATCCCGCGCGGTGACATCGTCGCCGGCGCGCGTGCACTGGCCCGCTACTGGCGTCGTCTTCCGGCGCACACCGTCCACCTCTGCGTCGTGGATCCCGGAGTGGGCACGGCGCGGCGACCCATCGCGGTAGCCTCGGAAGACCGGTTCGCGGTCGGCCCCGACAACGGACTTCTCACGCCGTTGCTGACGGGGTGCGATCCCGTGCGGTGCGTACGGATCGACGAGGTGCCGAGTACAGGGCGAATCTCGCCCACCTTCCATGGCCGTGACCTGTTCGCGCCCGCCGCGGCCCATCTGGCGTCGGGAGGCACACTCGACGGGCTCGGGCCCGAGATCGTCGATCCGGTTCTACTGCCTGCGCCACCGGACCCCGTGGGCGGGCCCGGCTGCGGACGCGGGGTCGTGGTCAGTGTCGATCGCTTCGGCAATCTCGAGACCAACATCCCGGGCCACTGGCTGAGCGGAGCCAGTATGGTCGAGGTGGGAAGGCATGCGGTTGTCCCGGTGGCGCGCAGTTATGGCGACGTGGCGCCGGGTGAGGGGCTCGCACTGGTCGGGTCCGACGGATGGATCGAGGTTGCCGTGCGAGATGGATCGGCAGCTCGGCTCTTCGGAGCGGGTGCCGGTACGCGGATCGGCGTGGTGCCCGACAACGCGTGAGGGGCTGAAGGGCCCTCGTGCGTCAGTCGTCGCTCTCGAGCCAGCGCCGATCGGCTGCGGTCAACTTCCGCGTCGATCTCCGGTCGAGAATCTTCACCACGAGCCATCCCATGAAGAGGATGGGCGCGACCTTGAAGAGCAGGAAGGCGGCCAGGGAGCCGACGAGCCCCACGATGGAGCCGACGACCGACAGTACGATTCCCGCCACGATCAGGGCGGCGAGCCCGACGGCAAAGAAGGTGAGCAGGGTCCCGAGCATATTTCCTCCGTTCGGGCGACCGGCGCCCGGCTGAAACTCCACCAATGCGTCCCTCAGAGTATACTACGGTGGGAGGGTTGGGAAAGATTCGCGCATCGAAGGGACGGAGCCCCCGGAGCCGCGCTTCGCTTCGTCGCCTTCGGCGCCGGCCGTCTCCGGGGGC
>CAZFRU010000009.1:0-109510 GCA_964521385.1 uncultured Gemmatimonadaceae bacterium
ATCCGCTCACCCAGCAGGAAGACCTCGTCGTCAGGGTCGGGAGCCTCGGCGTCGGATTCGGCCTCCGCATCCAGGGCGAGCCCGGCCCCCTCCTGGGCCGCCCCGGGCACCGGACCATAGTCGGGTCGCGCCTCGCGCACCCACCAGCCGCGATTCATTTCGGTGCCTGGCGAATCCAATCCCCGATCCCACGCCAGCCCCGAATCCAGCCCCCCATCCCGCACCATTTCCACCCCGAACTCACCCATGCGCCACCTCCTCTTGCATCCGGCATCCACCACCCTGCGAACACATGAAATCTAACGGCAGGTTTCGGGACCTCTTCGGGCGCCCCCAGGAGGTGCATCGAGGGGGTTCGAGGCCTCGACGGGTGGGGCAGCCCCTCGATGGACGCTCAGCAGCCCGCCAGCCTTGGGCACGGGCGCCTCCGCTCGGGTCGCCGGACGATCGCGCCCCGGCCTCCTGAAATCCGTCCATGTCTGGATGGGACATATGTGCATCCCGTGCCAGCGAGTATGCCGCGACCCCGCCACCGACCCCGCCACCGACCCCGCGACCGTCCCCGCCACCCACCACGCCACCCCCACTACGGCCGGGGTGGACACGTCGCCCTACGGGGAAGGTCCGGGCGGAGATGTAGACCGCGGGGACCCGCGCTAGCGTGGACAGGCCCTGGCGACCCGCACGTGACCGGTGGCGGCAGGCGAGAATGGCACCGCCGAGCGAACCGGTGCATCTTTGAGGTCGGCAAGCATCGACCGGGGGCGACACCCATGGAAAGCCTACGCGGCCAACTGCTGATCTCGAGCGGCGGCCTGTACGACCCGAATTTTCGGCACACCGTCGTGTTGCTCGGCGACCACGACGTGGACGGTGCCTTCGGCGTGGTCATCAATCGACGACTCAATCTCACCGTCGCCGATGCGGTGCCCGAACTCGCACCCCTCGTCGGCGCCGCCACGGCCCTCTACAGCGGCGGACCCGTGCGGCCCTCCAGCCCGGTCCTGTTGGCGGAACTCGACCGGCCCGAACTGGCCGACGTGCCCGTCTTCGGTGATGTGGGATTTCTGGTGGGCGACGTGCCCATCGAGGCGAAGAGCCAGGTCCGCCGGGCCCGGCTCTTCGTCGGGTACTCGGGGTGGGGCCCAGGCCAGCTCGAGGCCGAACTCGACGCCGATTCGTGGATCGTCGAGCCGGCGCTCACCGACGACGTGTTCACGGATGAGCCCGGCACCCTGTGGGCGCGGGTGCTTCAGCGTAAGGGCCCCCGCTACCACTGGATGTCGCAGATGCCCTTCGATCCCCGCACGAACTGAATCCCGTACCAACCGATCGAGAGCCTCGCCCGGCCTACGATCCCGCTGCGGCTTCGACGTGCTTCGACATCATCTCGATGAGCTCGGCGCCCCGCGGTCCCCAGCAATGGGGCTGCCGGTCGCCGTACTCGATGACACCGTCGTAGTAGGGATTGGTCGTGCTCTCCAGAAATTCTTCCATCATCACGACGGCGTTGTTGAGGTAGTGGGTATCCATATCACCGGTGAAGATGTGGAGCTTGCCCTCGAGCTTGGGTCCCAACTCCGCCCAGTCCCGTTGCAGGATGTGGTTGAGGTCGGCGTTTTCCCTCCAGTACTCGGCCACTTCGGGATCGATGTCGCCCGTGTACTTGTCGAAGAGGGGCTTGTAGTAGCCATCGTCACCGATGGGGCCGTACGCAGCTTCGAAGATGTCGATCTGATCTCCGGACCGCCCCCTGGTTCCCGCGGCCAGTTCGTAGTAGTTGCGCTGCTGATAGGTCAGGGTGACGATGCCGGCTGTGGTACGGTCCGATGCCGTGGGCACCCGCAGCCAGCCGCGCTCCTTGTAGTAGGCGTTGGTGTCTTCGTAGATGTCGACGGCCTGGAAGGCATGGAAGTCGACGGGATCGGGGCAGAGAGAGAACACGCCCCCGAAGAATTCCGGATACGCGATCTGCATCTTGAGGGAAATCCAGCCCCCGGTCGAACCCCCGGACAGCACTCGGGCATAGGGTTCGCGAATGATCCGGAACTGCTCCTCGACAGCGGGAATCAGCTCCTGCATGATGGCGTCGCCGTACGGTCCAACGTTGGGTGAGTTCACCACGTACGAGTCGTCGTAGTAGGGCGTCGGATGCTGGAAGGTGACCGAGATCATCTTCGGCGCCTGGCCCGACCTCCAGTACTCGGAGAACTCGTGGCCGGGCTCCTCGGTGAAGCCGTTGGGGGCCCGGGTCGAGAAGTGGCCCTGGATGTAGTTTACCGGGTACAGACGATCCGGCTCGTCGTCATAGCCCTGGGGCAGCAGCACCGTGGCGCCCAGATAGATCGGCTGGCCCCAGAACTCGGTGAGGATGTCGCTCTGGAACTTGATCCGCTTGACCCACTTGCTGTCGTCCGGCACGGTCACCGGTGGAATCACCTTCGTGGCGGTGAAGGCGAAGGTCTCGCTCCGGGATGGATCGATCGAGATTCGCTGCACCTCGCTGTAGAGGTTGCCGGGCGAGCGATTCCAGTGCTGCCCCTCCCACTGGTCGTTGTGCATCCACAGCGTGTGTCCGTCGGAGCGCTCGAACTCGGTATAGACGTTCACGAACGCCTGCACGAAGTAGTCGCCCGCGGGCAGATCACGTAGGCTCTCGACCGGATACCCGAAGGTGCCCGCGTCGATGGTCGCACCCGTGCCGGGGCTCAACTGCTCGACATCTTCGCCGTAGAATGGCACGCCCCCGGTGCCGATCTGGAGCCTCGGCTCGCGCTCGTCGGTCTCGGAAATCATCACGTAGACACGCCCGGTGATGGGCTCGGCATGGGCCTCTTCGGAAAACGAGACCTCGAACCGGGGCCCCTGCGATCGAGAGGCCACATCGCCGTCGGCAACGCCGCACGCACCTACGAGCAACAACGAGAGCAGGGCCCCGTTCCTCATTCCGGCCTCCTTGGGCATGTTCACCAGAACCACCGTTCCGCGATCTGAGCGGAAGACCTTAGCTGGCCGCCGGCGACATCGAAAGGGATCGTCGCCCGCTCCGCACCTCAGGATGCCTCCCACAGGGGGCGAAGGGGGGTGTCGCGAAGGGCATCGTCAGGCGCACTATGGTGACGACGACCCCTTCATGAGTGCATGGAACCCATGACGACACGAGCGGACGGATGGCGAGGTGCAGGCCCGAATGCGGGGTCCATTGCGACTCGCCGGGGCTTGAGTGGCGTCCTCCTGATCGCGTCGATGGCGTCGAGCGCCTGCCGAGCCGACATCGACGTCGAGCCCCCTACCCTCTCCGGCATGGCCACGACCCGCTCCATCCTCGAGGGCATGATCGACGAAAGTGGCGCCGAAGTCGGCCTGTACTATCGCAGCCTGGAGATGGGTGGCGACTCCATCGTCGTGAACGGCGATCTGCGCATGCACGCCGCCAGCACCATGAAGGTGCCGGTGATGATGCAGCTCTTTCTGGACGATCAGGCCGGGAGGCTGGCCCTCGACTCGTCGCTCCCGGTCAAGCGCGACTTCACCTCGATCGCCGATGGGTCGGGCTATCAGCTGCCCCGGGAGTCCGATTCGGACTCCACCTTCTACGATCTGGTGGGTGGCCAGGCCGCGGTCCGATACATGATCGAGCGCATGATCACCTGGTCCAGCAACCTGGCAACCAATCTCCTGGTCGAGGTCGCCGACGCCGACCGCATCAACGCCATGCTCCGCTCGATCGGCGCCGATTCGATGGAGGTGCTCCGGGGAGTCGAGGACCTGAAGGCCTTCGAGGCGGGTCTCTCGAACACGACCACCGCCAGGGATCTGGGAACGGTGAGGGCCGCCGTGGCCACCGGAGTGGACTTCACCCCGACGTCGAGACAACAGATGCTGGCGATCCTGCAGCGCCAGCACTTTCGCGACAACATACCCGCCGGCATCCCCGCGGGCACCCGCGTCGCCAACAAGACCGGCTGGATCACCGGCATCAACCACGACGCGGCGGTCGTCTTTCCCGACGATGCCCGACCCTACGTGCTGGTGATCCTGGTGCGCGGACACCCTGCCGACGACCAGGGCGAGGCGCTTGCGGCGGCCCTCTCCACGGTCATCTGGAGACTCCACACCGCGCAGGAGTCGTGATTGGACGGCACGGCCGCCGACTCGTCACAAACGGCGCCCGTCGATCGTACCCTTGGCATGGATATCGTTCGCAGGTACTCGGCCGCCCTCGTGGCGCTCACCGTAGCCAGCGTGGCTGGCTGCACCACCACGTCGTTCACCGGGCCCGACGATCCGACCACGGTGACCCTCGACCTGCATGTGACCGGGGGGGTCGCAGGCATCGACGAGCGGCTCCACATCGACGGCCGAAACCGCCTCGTCCAGTGGCACTGCTCCTCCACCGTCTGCGGGGACGCACCATCCGTCCCCTTTCTCCTTTCCGAAATCCAATGGCACGACCTGGTGGCCCAGACCGTGGCCAGCGGGCTCCCGACCGCAGGGAAGCAGGACTACGGCTACACCTGCTGCGACTTCTTCGGCACCCACCTCGCCTACTCCGACGGTGAGCGCGAAGCCCGTGTGAGCGGCGACTCCGGCACCCTGCCACCAGCTCTGGTCGAGTTGGTCAGCCGATTGGTGGCTCTACGTCAGGGACAGGTCCCGATTCTGCTCCGTCCGGGCGCACAGCCTGGCGGCGGATATGGACGCACCGACCCCCTCGCCATCGACAGCGTACGACTCGACGGACAGGTGCTCCTGGTGGGGGTGACCTACAGCGGCGGCTGCCGGCCTCACACCATCGACCTCGTGTCGGGTGTCGAGTGGATGGAGTCGTTTCCGGTCCAGACCCGCGCCTGGCTGACCCACGACGGCGCCAACGACCCGTGCGACGCCCTGCCGAGCGAGGTCCGCCGCATCGATCTGGCGCCGCTGGTGGCCGCGTATCGGGCAGGCTACCCGGGCGCTCCGTCGGGCGAACACTTCGTTCTGCGCATTTCAGGACCGGGTGACGCCACCCCCCACAGCGTCGACGTCGTGCTGCCGTAACGCTGTCGGAACTTGCTCGGACCCCTTCGGTACCTGGGGGACCATGAGCAGCATACGACCCCTGAATGGCGCTGTGGAGCACACGGCGACCCCGATGCGAACCCGATCCCAGGGTGCGCTGCATCCGGTCGGGACGGGCACCTGGACCTTTGGCGACGCACCCATCGACTCACCCGGGACGGACGCCGAAGTAGCAGCCCTTCGATATGCCATCCGTCTGGGGCAGAACCATATCGACACGGCCGAGTCGTATGCGAAGGGGGGGGCCGAACGTGTGGTTGGCCGGGCCATCGCAGACGTGCCTCGCGACGATCTCTTCGTCGCCTCGAAGCTCTGGAAGGACCATGTCGCCGAGTCGACGGTGCGGGCGGCGGTCGCAGCCATGCTCGAGCGACTCGGCACCGACTATCTCGACCTGCTCTACATTCACCACCCCTGGCCCAATTCACCCTGGCGAGAGGCGCTCCCGCAGATCGATGACCTGATCGATGAGGGTGTCGTCCGGCATCTCGGTGTCAGCAACTTCGATGCGGATCAGATGCGAGAAGCCTCGATGCTGGCGCGCCACCCGATCGCGGCCAATCAGATCGAGTTCAGCTGTAGTTGCCGACAAGAAGCGAGCGACGAACTCGCGGCATTTTGTCGTGCGCACGGCACCATGATCGTGGCCTATCGCCCCCTGGATCAGGGGAAGCTGATCGACCACCCCATGATGGTCGATCTCGCGAAGCGGCACGACGCGACTCCTGCCCAGATCGCCCTGGCCTGGGTGTTGGCCAAAGATGCGCTGCCCATCCCCAAAGCGCTGCGTACGGAGCATGTCGCACAGAACGCAGCCGCCATCGATGTGCGGCTCTCGGCAGACGACATCGCAATCCTCGACAGGGCATTCTGAATCGAATCAAGACTCCCCGGACCCGGTGACCGCCATGAGTTCCCCTGAGATCGACCCTGCGACCCTTCCCGACCTGCTCGTCGGCGTCCCGAGCGACGCCCTTCCTGTCGGCCAATGCCTGGTGGGTCGGGTTGGAGACCAATCCGTCCTCGTCGTGCGGACTCAAGACGGCGTGCGGGCCGTGCAGGCCACCTGCCCCCACTATGGCGCGCCGTTGGCCGACGGATGTGTACACGAGGGCCGGATCCACTGTCCCTGGCATCACGCCTCGTTCGATCTCACCGACGGCACCCTTTCGCGCCCTCCGGCGCTCGCACCCCTCGAGAGCTGGAGTGTCGAGGAGCGCGATGGCCTCGTGCGGGTGAGCGACGCGACTCCACGAACCCGCCCGCTGAATCGTCCACCCCGGGCGCGAGGGACAGTGGCGGTCGTGGGAGCGGGTGCGGCCGGCACTGCCGCCGTCCTCGCGCTCCGTGAAGCCGGGCACGCCGGGCCGGTGCTTCTCATCGACCCCGATCCGGGCGCTCCCTACGACCGGCCCAACCTCTCGAAGGACTATCTCGCCGGGACGGCTCCCGAAGAGTGGCTGCCGCTACGGTCGAGCGAGGACTGGACCTCTCTGGAGGTTGAACGGGTGGTCGACCGGGTGACGGAAATCGACCCGGACGAGCCCACCCTGCAACTCGCGAGCGGCCGAACGATCACCTTCGACGCTCTGATCCTGGCCACCGGCGCCGCCCCCCACCGTCTACCGGTACCGGGTGCAGACGGTGCCCACGTCTTCACCCTGAGGTCGCTCGCCGACTCCCGCGCGATCAGGGCTCGTGCGGATGAGGGCGTTCGTGCTGTGATGATCGGCGCGGGGTTCATCGGCCTGGAAGTGGCGGCGTCCCTCCGACACCGGCAGGTCGAGGTAGACGTCGTGGCATTGGATTCCGTGCCTCTCGGCGCGATCCTCGGCCGGGAGCTCGGGGCACAGATCCAGGCCCTGCACGAGCGGAACGGGGTGCGGTTCCACCTCGAGACCGGCGTGCGTGAGATCGACCCCCGTCACGTTCATCTCGATGATGGCACCTCGCTCCCGGCCGAGCTGGTGATCGTGGGTATCGGCGTGAAGCCCCAACTGTCGCTCGCTGCCCAGGCCGGACTCGAAATCGACGGCGGCGTCGTGGTCGATGCGTTCCTCGAGTCGAGCCGCAAGGGGGTCTATGCGGTGGGCGACATCGCGTCGTTCCCCCACCCCGACACCGGCCGCTCGATCCGTATCGAGCATTGGGCGGTCGCCCAGGCACAGGGACGCACCGCTGCCTTCAATCTTCTCGGGCACACCCGCCCGTTCCGCCAGGTACCCTTCTTCTGGACCTCCCAGTACGACGTCACCCTGCAGTGGTCGGGCTTTCCCGACGCCTGGGACCGCGTCGAGATCGACGGGAGCCTGGTCGAGGGGAGCCTGTCGGCGCACTTCATGCGCGGTGAGGAGGCGCTGGCCGCAGCCTTCGTGGGCCGGGACCAGGACGGGCTTCGTTGGGAACTGGCGCGCCACGACCGGATCACCCGAACCAGGAAGTGAGGTCGCGACCCGCATTCGCGCGCTATGCCGTGGGACCCCGCGCCGACACTCCCTGAAGTGCGAGCCCCCGGACGCCGGACGCCAGGACGAGGACGACGATCAGACCCGAGAGGATGTAGAGTTGGTGTCCCGTTTGTCGCTGCTGCAACAGTGTGAAGGTACCGCACAGCAGCCCGGAGTAGTGCGTATAGAGGGCGCCCAGCGCAAAGGTCATCGAAGCACCGTAGATCCCGCCGGCCGCTCGCAGGACGAAGGGCATGGCCGGGACGCTCCAACCCAGGGCGAACCCCGCGCAGAGAAGGCTGAGGTGGAGCACCTGGTCGACGGCCCCGGAGAGCACCGCCGAATCGACCGAGCGGGGGATCATCCAGAACGCCAGGGAGCCGACGAAGAACACGAGCCCGGTCAACCCCATCGGGTTCCAGGCGCGAGCCCGCGGTTCGCGTACGAGATGCCGACCCGCGAGGTAGCCGAGTATGAGCCAGGCCGGCAGGTGGATCACCACGAATCGCGGCTGGGTCCGGATCAGATAGCCGTCGACGAGCGGCGAGGCCAGCGTTCCGACCAAGACGAGCCATAGCCCGAACGAGATCTTGCGCATCGACAGCGGCCCGCCCCGGCGAGACAGGCTGCCTACCCGCGGTCCGCTCCGGAGAGGCAGGCGGGTCGCCCGCGGCCCTCGGCCGAGAAGCCGGCCGGCTCCCCGGGGCTCGCGCACCCTGGATGGGTCGTCACCGTCCACGGCAGAATTCACAGGAACCCGCGAATGGCGTTTGCGATCGTCTCGGGCGAGTCGTCGGGGGGGAAGACCGCCCGGATCAACCCCTCGGAGTCGACGAGAAAGAGATCCAGACTGTGATTGACGAGCCCGTCGTCCCGACGAATCACGACCACTCCGAGCCGCTCCCGCAGAGCGTCCGGGTCGGGGCTGGTGAGCGAACCCATGATCCACCCGGCGGGGCTTCCGTGCGCTTCCCACAACGCGCGCACGACGTCGACGGGATCGTGGTCGAAGCTCAAGCTGGCGAGATCCACCTGTGAGGGTACGAGATCTCCGAGCTCCGCCCGGATCCGATCCATTTTCATCATGGTCAGCGGGCAGGCTTCGGGGCAGCTGGCATAGAAGAAGTGGAAGAGCCGGTAGCCTCCGTCGCTCGTCGACGCATCTGCCGATTGGCCCGCGATGTCCACGAAGGGAAGCGACGGAGAGCTGAACGGGACGGGCCCGGCTTCGATCCGCGCACTCGAGTAGACGCTGAAGGCTCTCAGGCCATGGGTCCACCACCCGATGGCAACCGCGAAGAACAGGGCAAGCCCGAGTGGGGTCAGCCACGGAAGGGAGCCGCCCCGAACGGCACGGCGGCCGCCCGAGGCCCTGATGGTGTGAGGGGCCTGCATCACCTACCCCGCAGCCGGCTCCCGGCCGCGCCGGCCGATCAACGAAATCGTGAAGCCGATGGCACCGAGCAGGAACAGGGTGGCGAAGACGGCGCCGCCGAGCGCGAGTTGCGCGCCGATCTGGTCGATGTCGCCGAAGGTGAGGCTCCTGTAGTTCGAGAACCGCCTCGGCACCCCCTGCATTCCGCCGAGATAGAACATCAACACGAACCCGTATCCACCGACGACCATGGTCCACAGGCTGATGGTCGCGAGCCGCTCGGACTTCGATCCCACGAGTCGGTGGAAGAAGCCGAGCATGATGAAGACGAATCCCACCAGGAAGTAGGTGTGGAAGTGGCCCGGCACCCAGAGTGTGTTGTGGAACACCTGATTGATGATGATGGTCGAGTCGACCACCGCGGCAATCCCGCCGATCACCCAGCCGAGGATTCCCAGGAAGAAGGCGAGAGGAGTGAAGGTCCAGCGTAGGCCCGCCCCAAAAAGCTGGCTGCCCACACCCAGGACGGTCACGGCGGTGGCGGGAATCGCGCTCAGATACGAGAAGATCTGCCCGAGATACTGCAGCGCTTCGACCTGCACGAAATCCTGATACAGGTGGTGGAAGTAGGCACCGAGAATGAAGACGAGAGTGGCATTCCACGCCAGCACCGTGATCCGGTTCAGCCGCCACGGGCGGTTGGTATAGGCGGGCAGGAATGCATACACCGAGGCGATGCCGCAGTACATCGCCAGGTTGGCGATCACGTGGCCGAACATGAACATGCTGTTCTTCAGCAGCAGCGCATCGAACTGGGCCGCGGGGACGAACCACTTGAAGAGGTAGATGGCGAAGGTCGCTGCTCCAACCAGCGTGCCGAGGGTGCCCGCCACCGCGCAGATCACCACCACGAGCACGGGCGCCGGCAGCTCTTCGCTCGGCTGGGTCGAGCCCAGATACTGCCACCCGAGCAGCCTGGACACCCCGAATCGGGCCGCCAGCCCCCGGAGGATGTCCAGTTGGCAGACGAGCCAGCTGACACCCAGCAGCATCAGCGAGATGATCGCCAGACCGATGGACCATTGGGGCCAGGTCGGATTGACGAACGGCAGCGGATACAATGCGTACCAACCCGCGCCGAAGCGCCCGATCAGGGTCGCCACCAGCAGGCCCACGGCCCCCGCGACGAAGAGCGCCAGGGCGAAGCGCATGAGCCCGACGCTGAGCTTGGTATGCCGAGCCGCGATGAACCAGATGATGGCGAGGCCCGCCGAGAACATCGAGCCGACCATGCCGAGGCCATGCATGGTCATCAATGCGTAGAAGGTGCCGAGCTCGATGTCGACCGCCTCACCCTGGGCAAGGCGCATCGTGATCCCGAAGGTGATCATCAGCAGGAAGACCACCAGCGAAGTCACCAGCCACAGCAGTGTGGTGGCTCGGGCGGTCCGGTCCGGCGTGTCGAGAGCGCGGCCCATGGTGTCGTGGTTCATTGGACCGTGATCTCCGCCAACATGACCGGGTGGGCGATGCCGCAATACTCCAGACACGCCACATGGTACAGGCCCGGTTGTTCGAAGACGTACCTCAGATGGTTCACGTAGCCAGGCATGGCCTGCGTCTGAGCCAGGAGGTTGCCGTCGTCGTCGTAGAGGCCGAACCCGTGATTCACATCTTCGGCGGTCACCTCGAACTCCACGACCTCTCCGGCGGGTAGCACGAGCGGCGTGGTGGCTCCTGCAGTCGCTCCCACCTCCTGCATCTGCCACGCCCACATGCGGCCGATCACCTCCACCCGGACCGACGGGTCCGATCCCCGGCGAGCCGCGTACGGGGTGTTGCGCATCGAGGCGAACATCGCCGAGAGGAGAATCACGGTCAGAGCGCCCGCATACGCGGTGCGGACGCCGTAGACCGCGGCATACCCACCGGGGATCGTCTCGCGTGCCTTACGCCCCACGTAGATGGCGATCGCCACCACCATGATCACGGCGATCAATGTCACCCAGCCTGCGACGGCCACCATCGTTGGCTCTCCTCTGGTCTCGAGCGGTCACGAAATAAACACGTTCTTTTTCATGACAACGATGGTAGCGGCTTTCAGCGCCGCCGACAATCCGGGTCATCGGGCAACGCAGACCTCATCACGAGCCCTCGGGACTGCGCCACCGCCACGGTAGGTCCCTGCCGCGGCTGATCCCCACTCGCGGACCCACCAACGGGTCGGCAGGGGGCGGCGTTCCGTCGGTCGACACGCTGACCCCGCGGTCGTTGAGGACGATGTCCGCACCGTCGAAGGTCCCGTCGATCCCCAGCGCCTGCGTCAGTCGGGCGGGGCCACTGGTGAGGTCCCGGTCACGGCGCGCCCGGGGCCATGCCTGGCGCATCTGATCGATTCCGGCCAGCGGCTGGATGGCGCGGATGAGCACACCCCAGCCCTGGCCCACAGGCCCGCAGACGGTGTTGCAGCACCAGTGCATGCCGTAGGTGAAATACACATACAGATGCCCCGGGGGGCCGAACATGGTGCGGTTGCGTTTGGTCTGTCCGCGATAGGTATGCGCCGCAGGATCTTCGGCACCGCAATACGCTTCGACCTCGATGATGCGCCCGGCCCGGCCATCGTCCCGCGCCAGGATCTTGCCCAGGAGTTCGGGGGCGACAGACCTCGGATCGCGCTCGTAGAAGGCGCGCGGCAGGGGCTGCAATACGAGTGGGTCGCCATCGGCGTCAGGGGATTCGATGAGTTCCTCCATGGGTTGCGGCCCGACGAGGCTGGCCGCCCGAGACCACGATTGCTACACTGGACCCATGAGAGCCACGGGCAACCGAGAGGTCAAGAACAAGCATGGAACCAGGCATGGGGTGGTGACGATTCTCGCATGAATTCGACGACACGAAGGCTCTCGTTTCTCGATCGCTACCTCACCTTCTGGATCTTTCTCGCCATGGCCATGGGCGTCGGCCTGGGGTATCTGTGGCCGGGTGCCGTCCAGGCGCTGAACCAGAGCACCCAGATCGGGACCACCTCGGTTCCGATCGCGGTGGGGCTGATCCTCATGATGTATCCGCCGCTGGCCAAGGTGCGGTACGAGGAGTTGGGCGACGTCTTCAGGGACGGCAAGATCCTCGGCCTGTCGCTGGTGCAGAACTGGATCATCGGGCCACTGCTGATGTTCGCCCTGGCCGTGGCCTTCTTGCGGGACTACCCCGAGTACATGGTGGGCTTGATCCTCATCGGGCTCGCCCGCTGCATCGCCATGGTGATCGTATGGAACGACCTCGCCGAGGGCGATCCGGAGTACGCGGCCGGGTTGGTCGCGTTCAACTCCGTCTTCCAGGTGCTCTTCTACAGTGTGTATGCCTGGGTCTTCATCACGGTACTGCCGACGTGGCTGGGCATGGAGGGCATGGCGGTCGACATCACCATGGGCGAGATCACCCGGAGCGTCCTCATCTACCTGGGCATTCCATTCCTCGCCGGCATGACCACTCGTTTCCTGCTCGTGCGCGCCCGCGGCAAGAGATGGTACCACGACCGCTTCATTCCCAGGATCTCGCCACTGACGCTGACGGCACTGCTCTTCACCATCGTCGTCATGTTTTCGATCCAGGGGCGGGCCATCATCGAGCAGCCGGTGGGTGTCGTGCGGGTGGCCGTACCGCTCCTGATCTACTTCGTGGTCATGTTCGCGGTCTCGTTCTTCATGAGTCGAAAGTTCGGGGCCGACTACCCCAGGACGGTCACGCTCTCGTTCACCGCCGCGTCCAACAACTTCGAACTGGCCATCGCAGTGGCGGTCGCCACCTTCGGAATCGGGCACGGGGCCGCGTTCGCAGCGGTCATCGGACCGCTGGTCGAGGTGCCCGTCCTCATCGGTCTGGTCTCGGTGGCCCTGCGCTGGCGGGCACGCTACTTCCCCGAGGCAGAGGCTGCCCTCGCCGGCGTGTCGACCTGTGCCGTACCGACCGGGTTGAGGGCCCGCGAGATCGATATCGACCGCGAGCGCGGTGCGTCGTGACGCCCGCGTAACGAGGCCACCCCGAATCCTCGCTGTCCAGCCCTCGCCCCCACCGGCAGTGGCGGGACACAGCGCGCACTACGCCGCCCGCTGCGCCACCCGGTAGAGCCAGAGGCAGAACGCGGCAAAGGCCGCAACACCGAACATACCCGCCACCGTCTCGAAGCCCTCAGGCGCGATGGCGAGTACGTCGGTGCTCTGGGATGCCGCGAAGGGAATGGCCAGCAGGATCCCGACCAGCGCCTCGCCCGTGATGAGACCGGAAGAGAAGAGCAGCCCGCGACGCTCCGAGTCGCCCACGGCCCGCGCACGCTCGGTCGGGTCGGTGAAGCGAGCCCGCACGCGGCGAGCGGCCGCCCAGGCGATCACCCCTCCGATGAAGATCGGCACCGTGAGCTCGAGCGGAAGATAGATGCCGACGGCGACCGCGAGCACCGGCATGCGGAACTCGCTCCTACGCGCCTCCAGAATCCGATCACCGATGATGATTGCGACCGCCACCGCGGCCCCGATCCAGATCATCGTCCAGGGCAGGTTGCGGTTGAACACCCCGTCGGCGACTGCGCTCATCAAGGTCGCCTGGGGCGCCGACAGCGCCTGCGACGGATCCATTCCCGCGCGCGGAAAGACATCGCCGAGTCCGTACGCCTGAAAGAGAAGCTGCAGGATCGGCGCAATGGCCAGTGCGCCCGCCGCGACCCCCACCATCTGCATGATCTGCTGCTTGTAGGGGGTCGCTCCCACGATTTGCCCGGCCTTGAGGTCCTGCATGTTGTCGCCCGCGATGGCCGCCGCGTTGGCCACCACGGCGCCCACCAGAATGGCTGCGGCGGCTGCGGCGGTCGCCTGTGGCCCCCCCGCCGTGAAGTCGATCTGCGATCCCAGGAGCACCAGCAGGAGGAGTGAAATGCTGAGCACCGTCGCGATGGTCACCCCCGAAATCGGGTTGTTCGACGAGCCGACCAGCCCCGCCATGTAGCCCGCGACCGACGAGAAGAGAAATCCGGCGACCAGCGAGAAGACGACGCTCAACACCAGCGTCTGCGTGTAGAGACCGGCTCCGATCCCGAGGTCGTCCTGGCTCACCACATGGTTGAGCACATAGAAGATCGGGATCGCCATCAGCAGGGTGCCCCACCCGACCCAGGTGATCGGAGTATCGAGCTCGGTGCGGGGCACGTCGGTGGCATGGCCCGCGCGCGACTCACGCATGGCACGCAACGAAGAGCGGACGCCGTCGCGAATCGGTCCGATGAGCGAAACCAGCGCCCAGAGGCCACCGGTCGCCATCGCGCCGACGCCCAGATAGCGAATGCGTGCACTCCAGATCTCGTCGGCAAGTGCGTACCCCGTGGCGCCGCCGCCGAGTTGCTGGAGCACGGCGGGATCGACGACCGCGGTATAGATCGGAATGCCGATCGCCCAGGAGATCAGCCCCCCCGCGAAGACGAGCACGGCGATGTTCAACCCGACGATGTAGCCCACGGCGAGCAGGGCGACCGAGAGGTCGCTGCCCATCCCGAAGATCGAGCGACCGGCGCTCACCGAGCCCGTCACCCGATCGCCGATCACCTGGAGTCCGGTCTGCCCGAACTTGAGGGCGGCAGCGGCGAGGCCCGCCACGGCGATGTTCCTCACGCCCGGGCCCCCCTCGGCGCCGGCCTTGAGCACCTCTCCGGTCGCCACCCCCTCGGGAAACTTGAGCCCGGCTTCGATGATCAACGCGCGACGCAACGGAATCGTGAAGAGCACTCCCAGCACCCCGCCGGCGAGGGCGAGAGCCGCCACCGAGACGAATTCGAATCCGTCCCAGTAGCCGAGCACGATCAACGCCGGAAGTGTGAAGATCACTCCCGCTGCGAGCGATTCGCCGGCCGAAGCCGCCGTCTGCACGATGTTGTTCTCGAGGATGTTGCTCTGACGGAACATGCGCAGCACGGCCATCGAGATCACGGCGGCCGGAATCGAAGCGGAGACCGTCATGCCCACCTTCAACCCCAGGTAGGCGTTGGCTCCCGCGAGCACGGCCGACAGGATCGCGCCGAGCACGACCGCCTTGACGGTGATTTCGGGCAGGGTGGTCGACGCAGGGACATAGGGCGTGACGTGGGACGACTTCACGAGATCACCTTCTTGTCATCGGTCTTCTTCACGGGTCGCACCCACGGCGTCCATTCCTGGCCGAGCACGTACTTCTGCAGCCACCAGATCTCTTCGACGTCGCGTATGCGCTGATGTCGGGGTTCCTGGAAGCCGTGCGGCTCGCGCGGAAAGCGTATGTAGCGCACCGGCGCCTTGCCGATGTCCTTCAACGCGGTGAAGAACATCATGCTCTGCTGCTCGGTGTCGGTCGTGTCGTTGATGCCGTGGATGAGCAGGGTGGGCGTGGTGACGTTGGCCACGTGCGTGAGCGCGCTCTGGTTGCGCCAGGCGTCGGGGTCGTCCCAGGGTGTGCCCCCGATGTGCCAGAGCTTCACATCGTTGTTGAAGCCGGGGCCGTATTCGGAGGTCCAGTCGTAGACCCCGGCTCCGATCGACGCCGCCTTGAAGCGCTCGGTCTGCGTGATGGTCCAACCGCCCAGGATTCCGCCGTAGCTCCACCCCTTCACCCCCATACGCTCGGGGTCGGCGATGCCCGCCCCGATCAGATGGTCGACGCCGTGCATGAGGTCCTGAAAATCGCCGAAGCCGATTCCGTCGCCCTTCTGCACCGTGTTGCCCTCGCGCAGTTCGTCGGTGTACCCGCTGCTGCCCCGTACATTGGGCGAGAGCGAGGCGTATCCGAGTCCGGCGTAGATGTGGTAGCTCGCCCGCCAGCTGTTCGAGAACACGCCCGCTGGGCCCCCGTGGATATTGAGCACCAACGGAAGGCGATCCCCGGCCTCGTGGCCCGCCGGACGATGCAACAGGCCTTCGATGGTGAAGTCATCGACGCTCTTCCACTCGATCACCTCCATCTCGGCCAGGAGCCAGTCCGATACCTGCGGATTGGCCTCGGTCAGGCGCACGGACGGGGAGCCGTCGGTGTGGCCGATCCAGATGTCTTCGGGGGTACGATAGTCGCTGAAGGTATAGGCATAGACCGTGCGATCGTTCGAGTACGAGGTGGCCCGCAACGTACCCGCGACATGGGTGAACTGTTCGAGCGCACCGGTGGCCACCTCGAGCGAGAACAGATTCGTGTCGGTGCCCTGTTGACCGCTGAACAGGATCCGACGTGAGTCTGGAGTCCATACCGGCGACCCCGGAGTGCCCTCGAAGGCTCCCGAGATCAGTCGGTGCTCGCCGGACTCCGGGTCGATGAGCCAGAGCTTCGTGTTGCGGTTCAACCACTCCCGGTCGTCGGCCGCGGTATAGAGGATCGCCGAGCCGTCGGGGGCCCAGCTGATGCCTCCTTCGGGCGCCCGGTTGTCGGTCAGGCGGCGTAGTACGCCGCTCTCGACGTCGACCAGGTGGATCTCGTTCAGATAGGCGTCGTTACGGCGGTTGCCGGAGCGTGCCGTCAGGGCGATCCGATGGCCGTCGGGAGAGACGTCCCAACTCCCCAGGAGGATCTGCTCCCGGGTGATTTGACGGGACTCGTGCGAGGTCAGGTCGAAGACCCAGAGGTTCTGCCACTGATCGGCATTCTGACCGTTCGGGCCCTCATCGACGAATACGGCGTCGGCGCCCTTCTTCTCTTCGGCTTTGACGGAGTCGGGCTTCTCGTCATCGGCCTGGAAGAAGATCGCCGACTCGTCGTCGGCCCACGCGAAGGCGCCCACGCTGGTGGCGTGCCTGGTGAGCTGCACCGCCTCGCCTCCGCTCATGCGCATCACGAAGAGCTGCTGCGTTCGGCTCGCACCCTCACCCACCGGGCGTCGGAAGGCGAGGAAGGTCCCCCGGGGTGAGAACTCGAAGCCACTCCCGCCCTCTTCACCGAGGTACTGATAGGCCTCACCACCGTCGGCCGGCACGCGCCAGTACTCGGTCTCGTACTTGTTCTCGGCCCAGTCGAGGGTGCGCTTCGAGTACAACACCCAACGCCCGTCGGGCGAGACCAGCGGACTACCGACATCGACCATGTCGAGCGCATCGTCGACGGTCATGGCTCGAGGCGCCGCTCGGGGGGCGTCCTGCGCCACGTTCTGCGACCCGGCAGGTGCGGGCGCGGTGGTGAGCAGGGCAGCGAGGGCGAGGGCGGGGAGTCGCATGGGGCGAGCGCGGGCTGAGGTGGATGGGTCGGGACACTGTGGGGGCGAGGCGCGGCGGTGTCCAGACGCCGCCGGTCCCGCGGAGCTTGGCAGGGCATGGAGCGAGACCGGTAGACATCAAGACATCATCGTGCGATGTTATGATGTATGAGAACCACATTGACCATCGACAGCGACGTTGCAGTCGTGCTGGACCGAGTGCGAGCCGGCGGCACGTTGACGCTCAAGGATGTCGTCAACGAAGCGCTGCGCCGTGGATTGCGGGCGATGGAGTCGGACGCAGACGAGCCGCCCGCAGCGCCCTACGAGATCCCCACCTGGAACAGCGGGGGAATGCGGATCTCGGTTCACGACGTGGCCGAGGCGTTGGCCTGGGCCGAGGGTGACGCCCACCGATGATCCTCGTCGACACCAACCTCCTGCTCTACGCGGTCGACGAAGCATCCGAGTTTCACCAACCCGCACGAGCGTGGTTTGAAGCGCGCCTGAACGGCCCCATGGGCGTCGGGCTACCGTGGCAGGTATTGAACGGATTCGCGCGACTGGCGAGCAACCCCCGCGTGTCTCCGAACCCGATGCCGATCCCCAGAGCGTTCAGCTTGATCGAGGCGTGGCTCGCCCTCGATGCCACCTTCACGCCCGAACCGACCCACCGCCATCGGGCGATTCTCGAAGGGCTCCTGCCGGCCGTCACACGCGCTGACCTCATTCCCGACGCTCATCTCGCGACTCTGGCCATCGAGTACGGGCTGGTGCTGTGTTCGACCGACTCCGACTTCGCGCGCTTTCCGGGGCTCACCTGGGAAAACCCGCTCGCTCCGCCGCCCTATCCCCCCACCAGGTAGAACGCCTCCTGACGAGGCCGGAAGAAACGCCACCCCTCGGCCGTGAGGTACGCCGGGTCTTCCTGCATGACGAACACCTCCTGACCATCCCATTCGGCCACCGCCGTCTTCGTGTTGAGCTCGATGGAGATGTAGGCGCCCTCGACCAGGGGCTGGGCGATGGCGTCGGCCTGATCGGCGCTGCGAAAGTCGATGCTCGGACCGAGACCGTGCCCCTGGTTGCCGAGTGGATGCGAGTAGATCTGGGCCACGATCCCCTGCTCTTCCATCTCGGCCATCGCGGCCCGATAGGCTTCTGCGGCGGTGCGCCCCGGCCTCGAGGCTCGCAGCATGAGTGCGTCCTGAAGCGCGTTGGTGTTGGCCAGGGCGGCTTTGAGTCCCTCGGGTGCGTCGCTCTCACCGGGGAGCAGCACATAGGCCATCTTCTGCCAGTCGCTGTCGAGACCCATGTACGAGATGCCGAAGTCGACATGGACCAGGTCGCCCGGCTCGATCACGGTTTTCTCGGGAGCGACCGCAAGGAAGCCGCGTGAGCCGACCTCGGCCATGCCACGACGCTGTACGCGCAGATCGGGCTGGAACCAGGTCCCCACCCCGTGCCGCCACAGCTCGTCGTACATGAAACGGCCCACGTCGCCCACCGTCGTCACGCCCGGCTCGATCACCTCGTCGGAGAGCGCCACCCGGGTGATCTCTTCCGTGAGAGCCACCAGCCGCTCGTAATACTCGGCCTCTTCCGGAATCCGGGTCGCCAGATACTCTTCGATCAGAGGTGCCGCGCTGGTGAACCGGCGCTCGGCCTCGGACCCCATGGCCTCGGCCAGGAACTCGTACGAGTCGCGTGTGAGGCTTCGCGTCATGCCCCGGCTCCCCCCCATTCCCAGTCCGATGGTCCCGGGATGGTGAGCCTCGACGAGTTGCCGCAACACCACTGCGGCCGGTTGGGGATCGATCGGTGATTCGAAGAAGCGGGCCACGGTCTCTTCCCAGTACCCGGTGGCGGCGACCTTGCGCAGTCCCTCATCTCCAGCGTCGACGAACACGAAGATGTCGCGCCGACCCGTGTACGGTCGCGCGGGCGCCACGTACTCGGTGAGCGGGTCGTCGTGGAACTCCTCGTTGACCACGATCCACATGTCGATGCCGTGACGTCGCATCATGGGCAGGAGCAGGTCGTGGCGGGTACGCAGCCACCCGTCCCGTACCGCCATCTGCTCCGACCAGTCCAGGAGGGTGACGCCGTCGGGCTCACTCGACGGCGCGTGGTCTCCCGCGGCGACACACGATGAGAGCGTGAACGACCACGCGAGAACCATGGCGGCCGCGGTTCCGGAAATCCGGTCCATCGCCATCACCTCGTCGGCCTCTCACCGAGAGCTCTCTTCATCACCTCGTATTGGATCGACATGATGTGACCGATGGATTGGGTCCAATAGGCCGGCGTGTGTTCGCCGGGCATCTGCATGAAGTCGAAAGCGATGTCGTTGGCGAACAACACCTGCGCAAACTCGCGCGCGGAGCCGATCAGGCCGTCGTCGGTACCGCTGTCCAGATAGATGTGCGGAAGTTGGTCACGCGGCACCTTGTCGATGAGCTGGTACGGGTCGTAGGCGTCGGCCTCCTCCGGGGTGGTGAACGCCCGGCCCAGTGGGGTGCGCTCCGCCTGGCTGCTGAAGCCCTCGATGCCGATGGCGCGATTCGGCAGGCGCCGGCGCCTCTCCCGCTCGGCCTCTTCCTCGGGGGTGAGCGGCTCGGTGGTGCGACTCGGTGGCACCTCGCCCCGCATACGACGCCCGAGGGTGCGGGCGTAGCCGAGTGCTCCGCTGGTGCTCCCGATCGAGATGAACATGCCGGGGTGCCGGAGCCCGAGGGTCAGGCTGCCGTAGCCTCCCATCGACAGGCCGGCGATGGCGCGGCCCTCTCGCTGGGCAATCGTACGATAGTGACCGTCGACGTGGCCCACGACGTCCTGGACGATGTGGTCCTCCCAGTCGTTCTTCTGCCCCCCCGTGCTCTCGGCGTAGTTCACATACCACGAATTGCCACCGTCGGGCATGACGATGATCAGATCGCGAAAGATGCTCGCGTAGGCGGGCACCCCCTGGCGTGCCCACGCCGTGTAGTTGCTCGTCAGCCCGTGGAGAAGATACAGGACTGGATAGTGCCGGTCGGAAGTCTCGTAGCCTTCCGGGAGCACGATGTTGTACTTCATGGTGCGGTCGACGGCCGGGCTGTAGAACTCGACGGTGTGGACCGGGCCCTGCGCGGCTGCAGCGGTGGCCAGCAGCAGAAGGACCAGGGTGGGCACGCTGGTGCGGAGGGCTCGTGGGGCGTTCATCGAAGGTCTCCTGGCCGAAGTACGTCTGCTTCCAACCGACGCGTGAACTTCCGAGGGCGCGGCGACGCGGGCAAGCAGGAAACGACCCCTATCGAATCAGATAGAACTCCGACTGCCGCCCGTCGATCCAATCCCACCCGCTCTCCAGGAGGGCGGCATCTTCTTCGAGGGCGAACCGCACCCGCTGCCCATCCCACTCGGGCACGGCCGCGCTCGCGTTCAGCTCGATCGAGTGCCAGGTGTTGGGACGGAACTGATAGTCTCCCCGTACCGGCACCCCGGTCTGGTAGTCGGTCATGCCGATGGGCGGACCAGCCCCATGCCCGTGGTATCCGATGGGGTGGCAGTAGATGGTGGCGTCGATGCCTTCGGCTGCAGCCTGGGCGAGCACGCCCGCCAGCGCTTCGTTGCCGGTCGCCCCCACCCGGGCATGCAGCATGGTCAGATCCTGAAGTCGGTTGGCCTGGAGGAGTCCGGCCCTGAGCCCTGCGGGCGCCTCGGTCTCACCGGGGAGCAGCACGTAGGCGTGGTGCTGGGTGTCGGTCGAAAAGCCGAGCCCGATGATGCCGAAGTCGGTGTGCAACAGGTCTCCTCGCTCGATCACGGTGCCGTGGGGCGTAGCGTCCGGCACGCCACCCCGCCGCTGCA
The DNA here is from genome assembly GCA_964521385.1 of uncultured Gemmatimonadaceae bacterium. Lineage (GTDB taxonomy): Bacteria > Gemmatimonadota > Gemmatimonadetes > Longimicrobiales > Gaopeijiaceae > Gaopeijia. The sequence goes on from CAZFRU010000009.1 coordinate 20,933, forward strand.
CGCTCACCGACGGATGGAACCACTGGCCGAGCCCGAGTTCGGCCACCCGCTGGCGCATCCACCAGACGACGTCCTGGTTCGTCGTCACCCCGGGCACGATCACCTGGTTCGAAAACGCCTCGGCGATCACCTGGTGGGCGATCCGCATGACGCTCCGGTATTGATCCGTTTCGCGGGGCAGCTTGGCCTCCAGCCATGACACGGCAAGCATCTCGGCCGACTCGAGCCGGTCGACGTACTTCTGCGGAAGCGCCTCCACCAGGCGCAGGTACTCGTTGTGCGTCAGACCATCTGCGTGGTTCCAGCGATCGGACACATTGATTCCGATACGCTGCGGATCCCGCTCGGCGATGAGCCGCGCGAGGTTGACGTACTGGGAGTCGTTGTGCGTGGGGTACACGGTGAAGGTGCCCTGATAGTCGGCGCGTCCGATGCTGATGCGGTCGACGCCCTGCCCCGGACCCCGGTCGTTGAACATGAGAATCGTGCGCCGGCGCGACGAATAGGTCGTGTTGGGTGCCATGGAGCCGAAGACCGGATCCGAGTTGTATTCCCTCGTGATCACCAACCACATGTCGAAGCCCTCCCGGCGCATCAACTCCGGCAGGAGGTCGTCGAATCGTTCCGCCAGCCGTGCCCGGATCAGAGGATCTTCCTGACGATGCGTGAGGACCACGTTGTCAGGCGGCGTCTGCTCGACGCGGGGGAGTTGCGCAACTGCCGGGCTCGCGATGAGCAGGAGCGTGAGAAGGGCGGGTAGGGGACGGACGCAGTTCATGGTGTCGGGTCTCCGGGCTCGGATCGGGGCGGGCGGCGTACACTATGGGCGGCGCACGCGCGCGGCGCGAGGCCAGCTACGCTCGCAAGCCCTACATCAGCCGACCAGGAGCGGCGGTGACCGGTCCGGCGAGTGGGATCCCGGGCGAGACCATGACCAGGGTGGCCAGCTGCTCGAGGGTCTGACCCATCACCACCGCTGCCGCCTGGCCGAAGTCGGTGGGGAGCGCCACAGCGGGCGGTCCCGCGGGCGGAAGCGGCGCCGCGCCGCGATGCCCGCCCATGACCGGCATGCCCCCGGGCCGTTGGGCCTGAGGGCGAGCGGCGACCCAGCCTCCTCCCGCGTGGGGTGGATTCAAGGTCAGGGCCAGCACCTTGAGTTCGGCCGTGATGGCCCCCACGCCCACGGTGATGTGGGCGGGGGCCAGCGTCACCCCTCCGGCCACGGGCGTGCCTGGGAGCACCTGAGCGAGGTCCCGAAACCGGTCGAACGCCTTGGGCACCATCGACTCCAGTGCCTTGACGAACGCCTGCTGGTCGGCGGCAGACATGCCGGTCGCCCTGGCCGCTCGCTCGGCCTCGAGTTTGACCTCGAGCCCCGTCGGTCCCGGTCCCATCAGGCGCCCCACTCCCGCGACCGTACCGGTCATCGCAGGGGGCACCACGGCGCACACGACGCCCGGCTCCATGAACACGCGGTCGACGAACAGCTGACAGGCGGCAGATAGAACCTGGCCGAGGGCGGCGCTCAACTTCGGCACGGTCTGAGGATTGGGGCCGGCCTTGATGGCAGACATCGCCAGGCCCTGGATCAAACCAGCGGGAGGGATGGGCATGGGTCCTTGGGAAGGGGGGGACGCAATAGCCGACGTCGACCACAGCGGTCAAACTAGTCGGAGCGGTGATCGCCTGCACGCGACATGGCTGGAGCCGCCGCCCGCGCTTCGCCGCTTCGGCCGATGCGAAGGCCGACGATGGCCCAGATGAATCCGATGGGAGCCGCGAGAAGGGCAATCGACCCGATCGTCAATCCGACGGCGGCCGCCCCCGCATAGATCCACCCACTGACCAGATCGCCGCCTCGGTACACGGCCGCGTCGATGAACGCCTTGGACTTGTACTTCTCCTCACGTGACACCACGGTGAACAGCACCTCTCGCGCCGGCTTCGTGAGCCCATACCGTCCGGCGCGATAGATGACCTGGACCACCACGAGCGTCCACAGCGTCGGGTAGACCCCCAGCGCCACGAAGCCCACCGCAACCGCCATCGGCACGAGGGCCAGCGTCAGCCCGACACCGAGCCAGCGAATGACCCTCGCGGTCAGGTACACCTCGAAGAAGATCGTCAGCACGTTCACGACCAGGTCGATACGCGCGAGAAACGCGGTCCGCTCACCTCGGTCCGTCATGGCGGCATACACCAGATCGGCTTGCGCGAAGTACAACACCGTCGAGGCGAAGGTCATGAGGGCGATGAAGGCGGCGATGCCCATGAGATAGCGGGATGCGAAGACGGCTCTCATGCCGCTCCAGGCGTTGCCCGCCAACGGGCGTTCGGACTCTCCGGTGGCGCCCACGTTGCCGGTCCCGAACCCGCGGTGAAGGCGCCCGGCGAACCATGACGCGATCTCGAGCGGCACGCAGGCGACCAGCAGGAGCATGAAGACCTCGACGCGAACCGCCAGGAACGAGGTCGCCACCGACCCGACGATCCCCCCCAGCGAGCTGCCGATGGCAATGAATCCGAAGAGCCGCTTGCCCTGATCGCTGTTGAAGCAGTCGGCCACCAATCCCCAGAAGACGGTCACCACGAACAGGGCGAAGACGCTCGTCCAGACGTAGAACACACGATCGATCCACGGACGAGCCGCCTCGGGCATGAAGACGAGACTGGCCCAGAAGCCGATCAGACATGCGATGAAGAATCGATTCACGAAGGGCACGAACACCCCGCGCGAGTACCGTGATGCCACCCACGAATACCCCTGGACGGCGAAGATCATGACGAAGAAGACGACGGTCCAGAGGATCTGCAGATTGCCGCGATCCGCCGCCGAGATCTCGTCGCGTACAGCCCGCAGGATGTAGTACGCGAACATGATGAAGAAGCCGTAGGCGGCCGCCTCGAGCATGCCCCTCGGTTCGTCGTCGTTCTCGAAATCGACCAGGCGGCCGAGCACGGTTCTGAGCACGACTACTCCCATGAGGTGAGGTGGCGGAACGTCTCACTCGAAGACACGAGATGGAAACGAAGCGTTGACCCGGCGCTCACCCGCGGGTCGCGTGCCAGGCGTCGAGCACTGCGCGCTCTCGCTCCCGGCTCATGCCGAACCGCCGGTTCGCACGTTCCTCTGCAGGACGGGTTTGGTCCCACACGAGGGTATCCCGGGCCGTCGTCGGCAACGGCCGGTAGGTCAGCCCCGCAGCCACCGCATCGCGAACATCGACGTACATCGACGGGTCACCCGGAATCCACGCCGGCAGGTCACTCCAGGGCCTCACCCCCTGGGCCTCGAGAAACGATTCCGGAATCCACGTCAATTGGTAGGGGTTCGAGGCCACGCTTCCGACCTGTGCGAGCATCGAGCCCATGGACAGGCGTTCGCCGGGTCCCGCCGCGTTGAAATCGCCCATGGTCCCCGACTCGGCCAGACGCACGATCCACTCGGTGAGGTCGCGCTGATCGATGATCTGATTGGCGTGTTCGGGGTTGCCGGGCGCCAGCACCTCGCCACCCTCGTCCAGGCGAACAGGCCAGTAGGTGAACCGATCGGTGGTATCTCCCGGGCCCACGATGAGACCGGGACGGACCACGGTCGTGCGACCGGGGAATGCGGCGTGGACGATGTCTTCGCTCAGCGTCTTCATGAGACCGTAGGGAGCGTCGTCGCCGTCGCTCCACCCCTCGGGGGGCGCGATGCGCGGAAAGTCCTCGTCGACGATGGGCTCGAGCATCACCTGATCCGGGCCTCCTCCGACGCCCTGGGTCGCGTAGGCGGAAATCGACGACACGAAGATGTAGTGCCGGGTGGTGGCGGCGAGGAGTGCGGTGCTGGTCTTCACCCAGCGGTAGTCCTGGGTGTTGTTGTCGAGGACCACGTCCCAGCTGCGACCCTCCAGCGCCGTGTGGTCGTTGTTGCGGTCGCCGATCAACTGCTCGACGCCAGACGGTAGGGCCGTTTCGGATCGCCCGCGGGTGAACGTCGTCACCTCGTGGCCTCGTGCCAGCGCGTACTCGACCATGTGCGGACCGATGAAGCCGGTGCCCCCGAGAACCAGAAGCCGCTTGGGGGTGGGCGTCGCCCCAGCCGACGGACTCCCCGACGCCGCCTCGGTCTCTGCTTCGTCCCCGGCGGCGCAGGCCGTCGATCCACCGAGGGCGAGTCCGGCTCCGATCATTCCGGTCGTTCGAATGAAGTCCCTGCGAGTGGGTGTCATGGGTGGCGTCCCCTTCCTATCCGGGTCAAAGCAGATCGATCGCCGACGGGCGCGGCGTGGCTCAGCCCCACCAGGATGCTCTGCGATCGCCCTACGGGCAAACCACACCCCCGCATCCCGCAGTGGTGCCCCAGCGCGATTGCGGATGTACAATGGTCTCGTCCGACGCTCGGGAGCGTCATCCACGCAGGGGAACCGGAGGTAGGGGTGCTCATACCAGCGCCGCAGGACCGCAGCGACCGGCCAGGGGGTGCAGTGTGAAACGGAGCGACTTCCTGAGGATCGGGACCGGGCTCGGGGCGGGAGCGGCTCTGTCCATGATGGGGGCCACGACACCCGAGAGTGGGCGGCGTCGAGCTCCCACCGGGCACCCCCTCGACATCCTGATTCTCGGCGGCACCTCGTTTCTCGGCCCCCACCAGATCGCCTACCTGCAGAGTCGTGGCCATTCGGTCTCGATCTTCACCCGCGGCCAGACCCGACCCACCATCTACAAGGCCGCCTACCGCGAGGTCGAGCAGCTCGTGGGCGACCGCGACGGAGATCTGTCAGCGCTCCGGGGGCGACGCTGGGACGCCGTGATCGACAACTCGGGTCAGCGGGTGGCGTGGGCGAGGGACACGGCCCGACTCCTTCAGGACCAGGTCGAACTGTACCTCTACACCTCGTCGACGGGCGTCTACTACCCCTACCTGGGATCCGACATCGACGAGACGACGAAGGTCGTGCTCGAGGCCCCGGTGACGGCCGACGGCGACTCTGCGGGCGAGTATTCCTACGGGGTCATGAAGGCCAATTCCGAACGCGAGGTGCTGGCTGCCTTCGGAGCCGACCGCGCCATCATCGTACGGCCGACCTACATCATGGGGCCCGCCGACGGTACGGATCGCTTCACCTACTGGCCCGTGCGACTCGCGCGCGGCGGCGAGGTGATGGTGCCCGGGCAGGCTGACGATCCCGTGCAATACATCGACGTGCGCGACCTGACGGGCTGGATGGTGCGGTTGATCGAGAACCACACGGCCGGAACCTTCAATGCGGTCGGTCCGGTTTCGGCGACCGGCATGCACCGCTTCGTCTTCGGAGCACACGCCGCCTTCGCCTCTGCGGCCACCTTCGTGCCCATCGAGGACTACGCATTCCTGCGCGAGCACCGGGTCGGATACTCCATTCCCTGGATCATGCCCATCGGCGACAATGCCGGCTCGGCGCGCGTGAGCAACCACAAGGCGATCGAGCACGGCCTGACCTTCACGCCGCTGGCGGACAGCGTCCGGGACATCTACGACTGGTGGCACTCCGACGCGGTGACCGACGAGCGCCGTACCAACCTGACCTCCGGCCCGCGATCATTGATGGCCCGCGAAGCCGAAATCCTCTCGGCGTGGAACGCGCGAAGATCGGTGGAGCGACCCCTGGGCCCGTGAGCGCCTCCGGGGTGTACCCTCCCCACGACACCCGTATATGGACCCGACGCGACCCGCAAAGAGCGACACCATGAACTACCTGGATCGGACCCTGGCCGCCGCCGCCCTCTTGATCGTGCTCGCCCCGACTCCGCCGCTGTCGGCCCAGCCGGCTCGGGCCCAGGCCACGACGATCCGGCCGGGCGAAGCCTGTCCCGCCGGTACCACCGAGGTACGACCGGGACGGTGCCAGGCGCCCGAGTTCGCACCACCGAGCATCGTCGACTACCGGCCGGAATCGACCCTCGTGACCGCGGAGCACCTGGTGCCCCGCGCCCGCTTCCCCGCCGTCGATTTCCACGGGCACCCAGGGCGCCTGACCTCGGCCGAAGAGGTGGCCGCGTTGATCGCGGCCATGGACAGCCTGAACATCCGCGTCATGGTCGCGGCCAACAACGTCAGGGGCGAGGCACTGCGCTCGACGCTCTCTCTCGTGCAGGCGTCACCCCTGGCGCGTGACCGGATCCGCGTCATGACGGGGATCGACTTTCGGGGGGTGGGCCCCGGCTGGGCAGCGGAGGCCGTGGCTCAACTGGAGGCCGACGCCGCAGCCGGTGCCGTCGCGATCGGTGAGATCGGCAAGTCGCTCGGCTTGTCGATTCGCAAAGCCGACGGCTCACGGCTACGCATCGACGACCCCGACCTCGATCCGGTGTGGGAGGCCGCGGCTCGTCTCGACCTGCCGGTGTTCATTCACACCGCCGATCCGGCCGAGTTCTTCGCCGACTTCGACTACACCAACGAGCGCTGGCTCGAACAGGCACTCTTTCCGAACCGGCGCTACCCCTCCGACGAGTTTCCGTCGTTCGAGGAGCTGGCCGATGAGCGCGACAACCTGTTCCGCCGGCACCCGAACACGACCTTCGTCACGGCACACATGGGGTGGCACGCCAACGACCTCGGACGGCTGGGACGGCTGCTGGACGAACTGCCCAACGTCCATACCGAGATCGGTGCGGTGCTCTACGACATCGGCCGGCAGCCGCGCGGAGCCCACGACTTCTTCGTGCGGTACCAGGACCGGATCCTGTTCGGAAAGGACTCGTTCCAGCCGGGCGAGTATCCGTACTACTGGCGCGTGTTGGAGACCGCTGACGAGTACTTCGACTACTACCGCGACTACCACGCATTCTGGAAGCTCTACGGCCTCGCGCTGCCCGACGAGGTGCTCCGCAAGGTCTACTTCGAGAACGCCGTGCGGTTGATGCCGAAGATGCCCCAGGAGGGGTGGCCGGGGTAGGTGGTCAGGAACCGGGTCAGATGAGGGTGGTGGGCGGAGCGCGGAACGGGTCGACGATCCGTAGGCCGAACACAACCTGGTCATGCTGTAGGTCCTCGGTGAGCAGGACAGTGCACCGGGCGGCCAGGGCCTGCGCCACCACCAGCGAGTCCCACCACGAGAAGGCGTAGCGGTCCTCGACCGTCCAGGCCGTCTCGAGGACGCCGAGATCGGTTCGCACGGGATCCCAGGTCGCAAGGGCCACGATGTCGTCGCGCACCTCGATCGGGTCTGCCGGGGGGGCGAGTTTCCGCGTCAGGGTGACGTAGAACTCCTGCAGCACCTGAACGCTCAGGCGTCCGACCCCTTCGTCCCAGAGCGCTGCGAGCCACTCTGCCGCCCGGCGCTGTTTGTCCGTGTCCGTGGGGTCTCGCGCGTAGACCAGCACGTTGGTGTCAACGAAGACCGGGCCGATCATGGAGATCCTCCCGCGCAGGAAGCGCTCGTCCGGGCGCTATGGGGAGATAGGGGGCCTTTCCGAGAAAGCGGTGGCGGGCCGCTTCGTATTCGTCACGAGCCACCCGGCGTTCCCGCAGGAGTTCGCCGACGAACCGCGAGACACTGGTGTCGCGGCGCGCCGCCTCGACGCGAGCCCAACGGGCCGTTTCCTCGTCGAGAGTGATGGTCACGTTTCGTCTGGACGTCATACACGAACTTCGTGTAGCACGGAGTTCGTGTCAATCGAGAATGATATGTAACCCGATAATCCTTGCGAATCCGGCCGGGGCGCCCATCGTGCAAGGCGCACCACCCGTCTCGATCGATCCCGTGACGCCCTATGGAGGAAGCATGAGCAAGAACCCCGATGTCTTCTCGGCACCCTGGCTCCTGAGTACCGCCTTCTTGTTTCTCGCCCTGGCCATGCTCGAGAAGGCCCTCAACATGGTGGGCACGAGCATTCCCCTCCTGAACGTCTTTCCGCGGCAACTCCTCGACTGGTCCGTGGCGCTGGCCATCTTCGAGATCGCGCTGACGGTGCGACAGATCCACGAGCGGCGCGCCTGACGGTTGGCGGAGGTCGCGAGGTTGGTCCTTGCCCCCTTCTTCGGGCCACCCCTATCGTACGCCTCACACTTGCGATGGCCGTCAGGGGGGAAGGTAGCAGATGCAGCGCAGGGGGTTCATCCGGGCGGCGGCGGTGGGGTCCACCCTGTTGGGCCTGCCCGCCTGGTTGGCGGCCTGCGTCGATCGATTGGGGCTGAGCGCGGACCAGCCGCTCGAGGTGGCCAAGGCGGTCGCCACCTGGCTCCGCACCCAGAGAATCGAGAATCGGGGCGGGTACACCTGGCCCCGTGCACCCGACGCCGGATCACGAGCGTCACTCGACCTCTATTCAGGTACGCCGGGGATCATCCTCTTTCTGCTGGAACTCCATCACGCCACGGGCGACCCCACCTACCTCGATGAGGCCGGCCAGGCAGCCTTCTTGTTGCAAGGTGCCTATCTCGAAGACGGCGGCTGGCCGAGAGCGGCCGGAAGCGACGACGACGATCCAGCCCTCGATGATCCGGGGTTGTATACCGGCTGGTCCGGCGCCGCCTTCGCCCTCTCCGAGGTCTTCCACACGACGGGGGACGGACTGACTCGTACCGGATCCCTCACCTTGTTCGACGCCGTGCTGAGTTCGGCGCAGACTCACGACGGTGAGCGCGCCTGGTATCTCCGCAACCCCGACGAGGCTCGCTACGACATCGTCGGAGGCAGCGCGGGCATGGGTCTGGCCCTGCTCTACGCGCACGACCGGTTGGGATTCGTCGAAGTCCTCGACGGGGTGGTCGAGGTGGGGCGCCACCTGCTTGCGAGGGCGCGTCTCGTCGAAGACGGCGCAGCGTGGCCGATGTCCGAGCGGGCCGCTCGGCTGGTACCGGGATTCGGCGTGGGCACGGCGGGGGTGGCGTACTTCCTCGCGCGCCTCGCCGAGGTGACCGGCGACGAAGAATTCCTGGACGGTGCCCGCGCAGGTGCGCGATATCTGCAGGCGCAGGCCGCCTGTGAGGGCGAGGGGTGCCTGAGCTGGCATTCCGGCGCCGCCGGAGCGGCGCGCCTCTATGAGCAGCTCGCCCGCGTGACCGGTGCAGGTGCATGGCGCGACCTCGTGGCCCGCGATGCGCGAGAGATCCAGGAGCAATGGTCACCCACGAGCCCCCCGGAGCGCGTCGTGCGCGACGTCAGCCAGTGCTGCGGAGACGCCGGCCTGGGCGACTTCTTCGCCTCGCTCGCCTCGGCCACGGGCGAGGCACACCACCTCGACTTTGCCCGGCGTCTGGGCGCATACATCGTCGACCGATCCTTCGGTGACCGGGACATGGGTCTCTACTGGCGGGGCACGACTTCGGACGCCGAGACCGATGGGTTGCACGCGCAAACGGGATGGATGCAGGGCGCGGCGGGGATCGGGGGCTTCTTCCTCCATCTGGATGGAGCCATGCGTGGCCGGGCCCCCAGGGTGGTGTTTCCCGATTCGCCCTGGACCGGCAGTAGCGCGGCCGGATAGCGAAACGCTATACCTCGCCACCGCGACGATCGACCGTGCGCTTGGTCCAGACCACCACGGCTCCGCAGTTGCCATTGCCGTTGAAGCCGTGGAACTCACCCGGAAGCTCGGAAGCACCACGGTAGACCTCGATGGCCTCGACGTCATTCATCGACACGAAGTCGTCCATGAACCACTCGAGATTGGTCGGACCGGGCACAAAACCGACACGGTTCGTATCGGCCCGCAGATCCGGGGGTCGCAGGCGAACCTGCTGCCCGTTGACGAAGAAGAGGGCATCGCACCCCCGGCGACCGAGCACATGAAACCGGCCTCCGCGTTCCGAGGCCACAGCCTTCATTCCCACAACGGTCCCGATGGCCAGGGATACGGGCATTCCCGCGAACGCCGTGAGTTCCTCTGGCCCCAGAAAGCGACCTCGGCCGAGGGCCGAGAGGTGTTCACGACGCTCGTAGTACTCCCAGAGTGTCGGCGGCGTCAGATGTTCGTACCACGGTCGGGCGCTGGCCGTGACGGTGAGGGGCTCGAGCAGGAACGCCTCGGTCGCCATGCGAAACTCGAACGCGACGGTGTCACCCGCCTCGATGGCGACGAAGGGGCTCACCGTTTCGCGATACCCGAGGCGCTCGCCCTTGAGGCGGTAGCGCCCAGCGGGCACCTCACCGAAGACGAAGTCGCCGCCCTCGTCACTGATACGCTCGAAGGGCGTCAACTCACCGTCGGTCGATACGAGCTGAAGGGCGGCCCCTGCGATGGGCAACCCAGTGTCGGCATCCAACACGCGACCCGACAGCGTCTGCGCGCGCGCCTCGGCTACCGGGAGTAGACAGACCAGCACACCGACTGCGATCCTCACCATCCCAATGGCCCCTTCAGCCCCCCTGCAGGCTACGAATTGGTCAGCGTCGCGCGATCTCCAACAGGGTCTGGAGTTCACGCCCCATCTCTCTCGCCATGGCCCGCCGCTGTGACGTCACCGGCCGTTCGACCCAATCCGGAGACCCGGCCGTCTTGACCATGGTCTCCATGGTGTAGGTCACCTGGTACATTCGGATGTTGCCTTGAGGCGGCCGCTCCCGCCCCCGCACGATCACCCGCGCCTGTACCTCGGTAATGCCCGCTGCCCGCTCGTCCTCCAGCGGTGTCTGGTTGCGCCAATCCGACTCCACCAAGGGTGCCGGAGCGGGTTCTTCCCTCAGAACCTGAAACTGCATACGGCGAAAGACGTCCCGCGTCTGATTCGACATGTCCGCCACCGTGGCGAGTCCCATGTCCATGCGTACGTAGGCCGTGCCGCCACCATTACCTCCACCGCCCGAGGCACACCCGGCGGCCGCGAGAGTGAGGGCGGCCACGGCGAGGCTGCCGATGAAGATCCGAACGTTGCTCACGTCGACTCCTTGGGTACGAGGACCAGAGGGAAAAACGGGTGGGGGCGAAGCCCTTCCGCCACCCCCCGCGTCTCCTGAACTGAACGAGTTGGATTTCCTACTCTATCAGTCTACCACGAACATCACCACCGCCACGGGCCGGCGCTCGACTCGCCCGACGGGCCGCCGAAGGTGTAGATGTCCAGTCCCAGTGTTTCGAGTTCCCGCGCGGGAATCGGCAGCTGGGTGAAGGTGCCCGGCGTCAGAGTACCGAAATGGCGCCGCGTCAGGTACGGGTACAACAGGTTGAGCAACTGGAGCTCGACCAGGAATTCGTACTGGATCGCCTGCTCCAGGCTGCCGCACGCACCCGACTTGGTCTGGGGTACGCAATCCGGCGCTTCGGGCACGCCGTTGGCGGTCAACGGCGGCAACTGCCCATGAGCTACCCGGGTCAGGTTGGCGAACTCCGCCGCCTGGGCGTTGTTGCCGGTCCGGAAGGCGGCCAGTGCCCGGTAGAGGTTCATCTCGTCGACCGTGTACAAGGGCACCGATCCCACACGGTAGCTGCTGTTCGGCTCCGGATACCGGTCGGCCTGGTAGTACGAGAAGTGGTACAACCCCCGTTCGGGACGGAAGCCCCGGGTGTCTTCCACATACTCGAAATACGTCCCGTCCGACGTCGGCGTGTCGCCGGTGATGCGCCGGTCCGGGGTGGTGATCAGGAAGCGTTCCCGCTCGTTGAGCGGTGTGTCGATGAAGGCCTGGTAGTTGCCCGACACGTCGGCCTGCCCGATGAAGTACGAATCGGACCGGCCCTGGAAGGTCGACGTACTGTTGCGGTACCGATACCAGTAGCTGGCGCGCTGCCCCTGCTGCGACACCCCGTGCACCCAGTCTTCCTTGATACCGTTGTTGATGTGGTTCAAGATCTTGGGCCAATCGAGCTGCGCGCTCTGCTCGGGGCCTCGCGCCGACAGGATCATCAACCGTGCGATGTGGCTGTGCGCCACCTCCTGCACCATCTGCGAGGTGATGTCGGGAATGCCCTCCCAGAGGGTGGACCAGTTGCCGCCGTTGTACCACTCGCCCACCTGCCCCGCCAGCGCAGCGGCCTCTTCAAGCGACGCCACGGCCTGGGCGATGCCCTCGGTGTAGGGCTTGAGAGCCAGCGCTTCGGGGTTTTCGATGTCGGTGTCTTCGGTAGCCACCACCATCTTGTCGAACAGCGTCGAGATGTAACCCAGCCCGGCACCCTGGAACAGCTTGGCCAGGGCCTGGGTCTGGACCGTGGTGTTCAGCCCCGAAACAGGGTCGATCATCTCGAGGCCACCATCGATGGCCGCCAGTGCGTCATTGGCGTTCGACACCAGTTCGTACCAGTCGTACCACTGGTAGCGGGCGATGCCGTGTTCCTCGGCTGCCTGGCTGTTCTGAAACGCCACGCGGGGTTCGCTCGAGAGCTTGAGCGAGGCGTTGTTGGCGTACGTCGCCGTCATCACGTCGGCGATCGTGGGCATGGCATTGTAGCTCGAACTCGAGGTCATGGTGCGGCCCCAGTACAGGGGCCAGCTGCCGATCACCAGCGCCTCGACGTCGGCGGGGTTGGTGATGGCTCGCGTGCGGTCGGGCTGGTTGGGGTTGGTGATGTCGAGATCCTGGCAACCCGCCAGGAGCACGACACCGGCCAGCGCACCGCCGATCAACGTTCGAAGTCTCATGATTGGATCTCCGTGAAATCGGTACATCAGAAGGTGATTTCCATGTAGGCGGTGATCTGACGCATCTTGGGATACGTCCCTTCACCCTCGATTCGGCTCAGCACCGATCCCGCCTCGGGGTCCCAACCGCCGAAATCGGTCCAGGTGTATGCGTTGCGCATGATGAGGCCCAGATCGATCTGCGAGAGCCCACCAAGCTTGATGCGCTCGAGGGTGGACGACCCCACGGCGTAGGTAAGCGACACCGTACGCAGCTTCACGAACCAGCCGGGCTCGATGAACTCGGCCGTCCAGTCGTACCCGTTGTAGAGCCTGGTGTAGTAGTTGAAAGGCTTCTTGGTGGCCTCGGACTTGCCGGCCTGGTCCTGGTCGCCACCCCGCAGCTCGAAGTAGGTGCGCTGCCGGTTCTCGTTGTAGACGTTGCCCCCGACCTGCCCCTGCAGGTGGGTGTGGAGGTTGAAGCCCTTGTAGCGAATGTTGTTCAGCCACCCCCAACCCAGGTCTGGCTCGGAGCGGCCCACCCGGTCGTAGACCACGATGTCCTGCTCGTCGGTCAGCAGGAACGGAATGCCCCAGTCGTAGGCGCGACCCGTCACCTCGTCGACCATCTGCGTGCCCCACAGGCCGCCGCTGACACCGTCGCGCCAGCTGTTGCCCTGACCGACCCAGACCACGTAGCCGTCGTCATTGATGTCGAACTGGTCGGCCATGCCCTGCAGCGAGGCGGGCAGGTCGGAGAGCGAGCGCACGTGCTGGAACGCCCACATCTCGCCCATTCCCGCGTTGTCGCAGTAGTACCGCAGCGCACTGTTGTAGCAGGAGCGGTTCCAGTCCAGGATCTCGCTGCGAGAGCGATCGGCCACGAAGTTCATGCTCCAGCTGAAGTCGGGCCGGTTGACCAACTGCGCTTCGAGGGTGGCCTCGTAGGTCGTGCCCTCCATGGTGCCGGTGTTGACGACCTGGGTCGAGTACCCGGTCACGGCCGGCAGCGGCACCGCAAGAATCAGGTCTTCGGTCCTGTTCTTGATGTAGCTCAACTGCAGCGAGTAGCGGTCGTTGAGGATCATGTCGATCCCGATGTCCTGCTCGGTGGTGAACTCGGGCTTCAGCTTGTTGTTGCCGAGGCTGCCCTTGCCCACCGAGGTCGAACCGTCACCACTCACATTCACCGACCATGTTTCGTACTAGTCGCTGAAGTTGGGGCGACCGCCCGCCGTACCCCGAGCGTAGCGCAGCTTGAACTCGGTGATCGATTCGAAGGGCCACCATGACTCTTCACCCATCCGGTACGAGGTCGCGAAGCGATAGTAGTCGTTGGTGCGGGCTTGGGGTCCGAAAAGCGAGCTTTCGTCCCGACGGCCCAGGACGTCGACGATGTACTTGCCCTCCCAGTCGAGACCGACCTGGGCGAGATAGGCGTTGGCCCGGGATTCCTGGAAGGAGCTTCCCACCGACTGGTTGATGCCCACGTCGAGGTCTTTCACGTCGACCACGGCGAGGTCGCTGGCGCTGGCAATGATGTTGGTCTCGTTCTCGCGCTCGAACAAGCCACGGACCGTCGTGCGCGTGGTCAGAGGTCCGAAGCCGCGGGTGTAGGTCGCGCTCAGGAACCCGTTCAGCGTGTTGGTCCGCTCGTGCTGCAGCGAATAGCTGCCCTGGGTGGGGGTGTCCGACCACGGCGGCGGCGGCAGCGCCTTCGAGGAGTAGTTCTCGTAGTTGATGTCGCCCCGATCGTAGCTGAGGTTGCCATTGAGGGAGAGCCCCCGCATCGGGCGCACCCGGATGTCACCCGAGATCAGGGTACGCGCCCGCTCGTCCACATCGAGGGTGGCGGCCTGGAGGTAGACCGGGTCCGAGAGGTTGACCGACGAGTCGGCCACCTGACAATACCAGAGGCCGTCGTGCAGCGGATCCTGGCAGCGCTTGCGGCCCAATTCGACGTCGGGCTCCCACTCCATGAGCACCTGACGCCAGGGGTTGCCTTCGAGATCGTCCTGGCTGGCGCGGCTGTGGAAGGCACTCATCGCGATCGAGACGGCGTCACCGATGCGATGGTCGACGTTCAACCGGAAGCTGCGGCGCTGGAATCCGTCGTGCTCCTTGAGCACACCCTCTTCGTCGTAGTTCGAGATCGACGCGAGGAAGTTGGTGGAGAGCGAGTTCTTCGCCACCGACACGGTGTTCAGCAGAAAGCCGCCCGCGTTGAGAATCCCGTCGATGTTGTCGTAGATGGGTGTCTGGTACGGGTTGTCCATGAACCCGTCGGGGTCGAGGGCCCGATTGTCGCGCGCCGTCGTGGGCAGCCCGGAGTCGGCGTCGACCCAGGTGCCGTCGGGGTTCTGCAGGTAATGGTGATGCTGCGAGACCGGAAACAGCCGGGGCAGCTGGCTGGTGCCGTACTCGGTACGGACCTTGATCTGCGTCTGGTCGATGGCCAGCCCCCCACCCCGCTTGGTCGTGATCTGGATGACGCCGGCCGCGGCGCGGGACCCGTACAACGAGGCGGCGGCGGCACCCTTCACCACTTCGACGCTCTCGATGTCCATCGATTCGAGGTCGGCGCTGGTGACGCCGATGGTCGAACTCAGGATCACCCCGTCGACCACGTACATGGGCGAGTTGCTTCGCGTCGCCGAGGTCGGAGTCCGCAGCAGCAGACTGACGCCTGAACCCGGCTGACCCGACCCGGCGATCACGCTCACGCCGGCGACCTTGCCCGCGAGGCTCGCCAGCGCCGAGTTGGTCGTCGGAATCGCCATGTTTTCGGCGCTGATCCGGCCCACCGTGAACGGGAGCTTGACCCCCTCGGTGGGGTCGACCGTGCCGGTCACCACCAGCTCTGCGAGCGCCAGCACCTGGGTGCTCATGGTGAAGTCGAGGGTGGTGGTGCCGCCCGGCTCGACCCGAATGTCGGTATGGCGCTGCGTGGCGTACCCGATGATCTGGGCGTTCACCTGGTAGATGCCCGCGGGCACGTTCAGAAGAACGTAGCGTCCCTCGGCATTGGTAATCGCCCCCAACGTGGTCCCGGCGAGCGAGATCTGCACATCAGACAGCAGGCGGCCATCGGTGGACCGAGCCTGTCCGGTGAGTCGGCCCGTGTTCTGCGCGGCCAACTGCGGAGGCACCAGGGTCAGGGCGAGAATCGCCGCGATTCCTGGTATGAGTTTTGACATTCGAAAGCGCATCGTCTGTCCTCCTGAAAAAGAAAAGCCCACCCGACGCTTCACGCTCGGGGGGAACACGAAGCGGCCGCCCTCATGGGCACGCCGCCAGAACCATGGCCGAGTCCTCGGGCCGGAACACCCGCATCCATCGCTGCCCGCTCGACGTGCAGACGTCGAAGGCAGCTCTCAGGAAGGTTCCCGCACTCGAGACGACATCGACCTCGCCGGAGCCCTCTCCCGTCGCAACCAGCGTCCGGGAGCGATCGTCACCCGATTCCTGCCCCAGCACCACCGCCGGGCCGTTCACGACCTCGAACCGCCAGGCGAGGAGATTGGCGAACCGATCTTCCAACGGATAATCGGCTGCCTCCATGACCAGGGTGTCGACGTCCCTGGCGACGTTACCCGATGCGAGCCATCCCGTGACGGGCTGACCCGGTTCGACGGTGGCATCCACGCGAGTCAACCCCAGGAGTGTACTCGAAGGGGCCAGCGCCCGGATTTCCATCGTGCACTCCTGCGCCACGGACCCGAAGATCCAGGTCGTGCTGACCTGATCGTTCTCGTCCGAGGTCGCGAACGCGCTCCCCGGGCTACCGCAATCCTCGCCGAGCACCGAAAAGGTCACGCGCAACCGCACGGGTCGAGGCGCCTCATTGTCTTTCGGCACCAGGGCGACGCGAATGGTCACTACCGACTCGATGGTGTCGGCCGCGCCGGCCCCCTGCACGACCGTGACGTCGACGGGAGTGTCCGAAAACACCGTTCCCGGCTCCGTATTGAGATCGCATCCCCACAGAGAGACCGACATCGCAGCTGCTGGAGCTGCGATGCGCCACCACTTGAACTGCTTTGACCGCATCCTCGCCTCGTCGTAGAATCGCACCGCTTTCGCGATGGTGAGCATTCAAATAACCCCGGTCAGGAGATACGGCAACCCTGATAGGAGTACGAGTCGAGGGGTCGAATGTGACGCGACCATACCAGCCGATGGTCGCTTGTATACTGTGTGCGTGGGGCTCGGATCAACCTGATAAGCTCGCCGAGGCGAAGGGCTTCACTCCGTGAGACCGACCCCCGTCCGCTTGCGCACCTCCACACGCCACGTCTCGGGTCCCGACTCGAGGTAGTCGAAGCTGAAGGCCTCGTCTCCTCGGGTGGCCTTGAGCGTGTAATACATGCACTTGGGGTCGTGATCGACCGTCAATTCGAGGGTGGCGTCGGTGGCCAGCGCCTCGTACGCACCCATGATCTGTTCGAAACGGTGTCTGGGCTCCACAGAGCGCACATCGAGTTCCACACGCGTCATCGAGCGACCTCCCTTTCTGCTGTTGTCGTGGCCAGGGTGACCAGCGTGGGATCGGCCGCCTTGCTCCCGCACCCCCAACCTCCACGGCGCCCGAGCCAACTCTGCCACGCAATGTGATAGCGCGGCGAGCTCGGCGTGACGACCACCGTGCCCTGGTAGCCCGCGAGAGCGAGGCGCGCAGTCATCTCTCCCACGCCCTGCCCTTCCTGGAGACCCGCCTCCGGGCCCCCACCATGCAGCCGGATGTGTCGCAATCCGTCGCCGAACTCGTCGAGCAACCGGGCAACCCCCGGGCCGAGGGGCCCGTCGCGCGGATCGGCCTCCCAGGCCAGGTCGAGACCCGCATCGTGGGCAGCTCGCACATCGGCCGTCGTCTCACCCGAGCGGATCACGAAGCCGGTGGGCACTCCCTCACTCGCCAGCCGGAGCGCGAACTCGAGACGCTCCCCCACACCGACCGCGCCGTCGTACAGGATCGGCGCCGCGATCTGGGCGGCAATGCGCGCCAACCGTCGGGGCTCGGTGGGTGCAGTCACGCGATACCCCGCAATCTCCACTCCCTCGGCAACCGCCCGCGCGGCGACCGCGGGCGGCGGCCCGACCGAGTCGACCCCATGCGCGTCGCCGTCGCGCAGCTCGACGACCGCGAAGCCCCGTCGTCCGGCGGCCTGCAACAGCTCGTCGAGCGACGCCTCGGGCGACGCTCCTGAACACAGTCCCAGGCGCATCAGGCGCTACGCTTGCCGATTTCGACCCGCCAGACGTTCGGCCCCTCTTCGAGGTAGGTCCACTCGAACTCGTTCTCGTGCTCGAACTGGAACTGATACCGCAGCGGAAGCGGGTCGTGGTCGTTCATGAGCACGAACGACTCTCCGGGCTGGAGGGCACGAAAGGTCTCGAAGATGGCGGGATGCTTCTCGCGCGGAGGGATGATGCGCACGTCGAGTGTCCTGGTGTCAGACATGTTGGGATCCTGGTAGGTGTGGGTGATGGGTGAAAAGGGAGGGCCTGAATCTCAGCGTGTGACGCTCAGGGCGCGCGGCGAATGAACACACGCACGAGTTCGGGGGATTGCTCCCTGATTTCGTAGACGAAGCCCCGATCCTCGAGCATCGGCAGCAGGAACTGGGGCACACGGACATTCAGCTGGAGCAGCGTCTGCCCTGGGGCGAGGGTTTCGAGCCTGGCGAGGGTTCGGGCCATGGGCTCCGGAGGCTCGAGGCCACGCACGTCGAGGACCACGATGTCATCGGCCACCTCTTCCGAGGCCCCCTCGCCCGACGCCCTCTCGTCCGATGCCCTCTCGACGGAGATCGGCGCGGCCGAGGTCGCCTCGCCGGATCGCACCTCGCCCGAGGTCGCCCCCGCACCGGCCTTCGTGTCCGTCGCAGCTTCGTCGGCCGGCGGATAGAACCACACCCGCCAGTCGTCGTCGGCGAGACGCTCGGTATGGTGGTCGAGACCCTGGCGGGCCATGACCGTGTAGAGCGGGACCGGTTCGAAAATCGCGCGAATGCAGAGCGCGCCCCCGGTGGTAACCCGGCCCCGGGCCGCGAGGATCTCACCGAACGGCTCCCCGCCTGCCCGCAGGATCGGGCGCACGTCGAGGTACACCACCGCCTCGTCGGGAATCGCCCGGAGCGGTGCGGGATGCTCGGCGCGTTCGTTCTGCTCGACTACCATGCTCCCTCCTCGATCATTCCCGGATGCCACTGCGGATCCCAGACCAGGTGCGGCTCGACCGCCTCGACGCCGGGCACGAGCGAGACCGCATGTTCGATTGCATTGGTGATGAGGGACTGCATGGGGCACCCCGGGGTGGTGAGACTGAAAATGACGGTCACGCGGCTCTCGTCGATCACGATGTCGTAGACGAGTCCCAGGGTGACGATGTCGAGGCCGATTTCCGGATCGATGACGGTGCGCAACGCGTCGCGCACGACGGCCTCGAGGTCGGACGCCTCGGGTGTCACGGAAGATGGCTCCGTCATGGGGCAACCGGCGACGGCAGAGCCATCTCGGACAGACGCGCATCGGCGACGGCTGCCGCCGTGGCCGATGCAGGCTTCGCCAGCGAGAGCCCTTCGGCAATCCGGTGGGCAATCTCGCGAAAGGCCCCGGCGGTCGCGCTCGTGGGCCGACGTTGGACCGAGGGATCGCCGGTGTCTCCGCCGTGGACGACCTCTTCGTCGAAGGGCACGGATCCCAGCAGCTGCAGTCCCAGCGCATCGGTCAGCTCGACGCCGCCACCATGCCCGAAGGGATGCGACCGCCGGCCGCATTCGCACTCGGCAAAGCTCATGTTCTCGACCACGCCCAGCACCGGGACGTCGAGTTTGCGAAACATCTCGACGGCTTTCCCTGCCTCGAGCACTGCGAGACGCTGCGGCGTGGTGACGACCACCGCTCCGTCCACGACGAGCGTCTGGGCCAACGAGAGGGGCACGTCGCCCGTACCCGGAGGCAGGTCGACCACCAGGACGTCGAGCGGGGGCCAGAGCACGCCCCGGGCGAACTGCTTCACGGCTTTGGCCACCATCGGTCCGCGCCACACGGCGGGAGATCGTGGCCCGAGAAAGAACCCGAACGATACGATTGCCAGCCCCAACGCCTCGAGAGGAACGATCTGCTTCTGCTCACTCATGCCGATGCGCGATGCACCGTCTTCGAGGCCCACGAGAACCGGTACCGACGGGCCGTAGATATCGGCATCGAGCACGCCGACCCGATACCCTCGATCCTGCAGGGCCAGGGCGAGGTTCACTGCGACCGTACTCTTGCCGACACCG
The DNA here is from genome assembly GCA_964521385.1 of uncultured Gemmatimonadaceae bacterium. Classification (GTDB taxonomy): domain Bacteria; phylum Gemmatimonadota; class Gemmatimonadetes; order Longimicrobiales; family Gaopeijiaceae; genus Gaopeijia. Next base: position 40,745 of record CAZFRU010000009.1, read on the forward strand.
CCCTTTCCGGCTCCGACGGCCACCACGTGGGCGACATTGGCAAGCCCGGCGCGAGTCCCCCAGGGGTTCTTCGCGCGTGTGGCCTGGCCGGGCGTCATGATCTCGACTTCGAACGAGACGGCCCCGGCCGCTGCAAGCTGTTCACCGATCGCCGCACGCAAGCGCGTCGGCACGTCGTCGCGCTCGGTCGCGAGCGCCAGAGACACATGGACATGCCCGTCATGGACGTTCACCGCATGCACGAGGCCGAGCGAGACGATGTCGCGCTTCAGTCCCGGATAGGAGACCGCCGTCAGGGCAGCGCGAGCGTCGGCTTCGGTCATCGTCTGGGTCCGTGTATCATCGTCCGGGTCCGTGCAGATGAAGAGGAGTCGACGCCCCGACCCCCCCGCCGAGACGCCGCTCCACCCACACTCTGGACACACACCCATCTATTGTCAAGTCTTTGTTCGTGACAACCATTCCATCTGTCGGTCAGCTCTCGAGACCTGGCGTTCCGGCGACGGATCTCGAGTCAGGACCACGCCGTCGTGGAGGGCCGCGCTGAGCGGTTCAACGCCTCTCGCGAGCGCGCCGCACGATCCGTTGGGCCTGCTCGGTCTCGAGCAACTCCGGACCGAGAATGGCGGGAAGGGCCGGCGGGTAGATCTTCGACGCGTCGGGTCCCGACACGATGCGCTCGAGCAAGTCCAAGGCGGCCTGGTCGCCATCGAGATGTCGAGCCGCGATCACGCGAAGCTCGGGTCGTGACAGGAGTTCGAGTTCGACGGGGTTGGGGGGATCGTCCTGTGCGGGCCCAACGTCGACCCAGACACGAAAGAGCGCCGCCCGACGTCGCGGATCGAGGAGCACTTCCCCCAGGCGCGCGCCCTCGTCGGGCAGGCCGGCGATACGCGCGGCCGCGACCAGGTTCTCCGCCGCCCGCTCCCAGTCGCCCAGCACCAGATGGAACTCGACCGCAAACAACCGCACGACCAACGCGTCGGGCAGGAGCCCGATAGCCTTCTCGAGCTGGGCCACCGCTTCCACGTAGCGACCGAGCATCATGAGAGCCTCGGCCCGCTCCACCAGAATCGCCGGCGCGACAGGATCCAGCGATTCGGCGAGGTCCATCTCCCGCAGTGCCTCTTCACCCTTGAGGGTCGTCATCAGGAGATCGGCCAGCCAATGGTGAGCCGTTGCGTAGCCCGGGTTACGGGCAATGGCCTCCCGCAGCCAACGCTCGCCGGCCTCGATGTCTCCCCTCTGCACGCTTGCGTCGCCCAGGGCAGCGTACGCCGAGACCACATCGGGATCGAGTTCGATCGCGCGGCGCGCCGCAGCCTCTGCCCGCAGGAGTGCTTGCTCTTTGGTAATGCCCGGCACCGCATACTCGGTCGGGGTGCTCAACGTATACGACAACGCCAGCCCTCCCCATGCCTCGGCAAAGGTCGAGTCGGCGGCGATCGCCTGCTGGAAGTAGCCGAGGGCCGCTACCATGTCTTCGGTGGTGCGCGCGGTCCAGTGGTGTTGCCCGAGATAGAAAGCACGTTGTGCTTCAGGATCGCGCGTGCCACCTCCGACGATGCGGTTCGCGCCTACGAGTCTCACCCGCAGAGCCTCGACGATCTTGCGAGCCACCTCGTCCTGCAGGTCGAAGAGGTCGGCCTCGTCGGCTTCCTCGTCGAATTTCTCGGCCCATACGTTCTGCCCGCTGCGAGCGTCGACCAGATTGGCCGTGACTCGGACCCGGCTCCCCATCTGGGTGATGGTGCCCGCCACGATAGACCCCACGCCGAGCCGTCGGCCGATCTCGCGCACGTCGCCGACATCTCTGAAACCGAAAGCCGAGGTGCGCGCGACCACCCGCAACGATCCCAGCCGCGAGAGACCGCTGATGAGCGTTTCGGCGATCCCGTCACCCAGGTAGGCGTGCCCTCCCCCCGGGCTGAGATCTTCGAACGGCAATACCGCGAGCGAGGTGAGGGCGAGCTCGCCCAAGGCCGATCCAGGGGGACTCCCAGCGACTGGACCGCTCCGCAGAACCGCCGCCCCCGCCACGGCGCCACCGGTCATCAGAGCGGCCAGCAATCCCACCTCCAACGCGGTCGGCCGTTGACGCCCACGCTCGCCGTGGAACCATGCCAGGACGGCCGTGACCCCGAGGCCAGTGGCCAGCGCTACGAACACGATCCGGCCGATGATGGCCGGCCAGCCCCACAGCTCGGCCACGATGTCGAGCACCTGTAGCACGACCCAGGCTCCAGCAGCGTAGCCGCCAAGCCAGGGTAGCAGCTTGCGGCGACGAATCGTAGAGAAGAGGTCAGGCACGGTGCACGAACTCCGTGCCTGATCGGCCCGGAAGCGGCATGGCTTCGCCGAGGTTCGAGGGAGGGAGGTGCCGAGCAGCCGCGAACGGTAGGGAGGAGAAGGGGGAGCGGCAACAGAGCCCACTACCCCCGGTCTACGTCATCAACTCCCACAGACCCCGCACCGCCGTCGAATCCGGGAAGACGCGGTCGGCCTGAGCCGGGGTGAGGTCGAAGGTCCCCGCCAGCACGCCCTTCAGGACAGCCCGCGTGTCGAGTGTGGGGGCGAGGTCGCGCGCCTCGAAGAGCTCCCGCTCGCCGAGGCCCGGCCAGTCGCTCACCACGCGACTGCGCGCCACGCCCGAGCCCAGCACGAATCCCGCACCCGCCGTGCCATGGTCCGTCCCCCCCGTGCCGTTGGGTCGGGCCGTGCGCCCGAACTCGGTCATCACGACCACGGTCGTGCCCTGCCACTGCTCGCCCATGGCGTCACGGAAGCTCGTCAGCCCCTCGGCGAGGCGGCCGAGTTGGCGATCCAGGTTGCCCCCGACCCCGCCCTGATTGGCATGCGTGTCCCATCCGCTGAACTCCATGGCGGCCACATTGGGGCCGTCGGGTTCGGTCATGAGGCTCGCGGCGGCGCGGAAGAGCGCCGAGGGATCCTGGCGACGAGCGGCCCTCGCATCGCCCCCCATCGCCTCGGCCTCTTCGCCCACTTCGAGCATGGCCAGCGCCGCCTCGAAGCGACCCTGCAACGCCTCATCCGAGCGATAGAGCAGGTGCAGGCGGTCGAGATAGGCGTCGTCGACGACCCCGAGCTCGGCCGGCGACCAGGTCGCCACCTCGACGGGACCGGTCAGCGAACGAGGCATGCCGGCAGCGATGGCGATCCCCGATCGTCGTCCCTCCATGACCGTGAGCAGACGGTTCAGCCACCCGTCTGCGCTGCCCTCCGGTTGATCGAGCCCCGTCTCGAGAATCGCCTGCCCGTCGAAATGGCTGCGCGTGCGAAAGGGGATCGCCATGGCATGCAGAACCAGCAACTCATCCCGCTCCCAGAAGGTGCGCAGCGGCGCCAGCCCGGGGGTGAGCGCGAAGCCGTCGGCCAGGGCGATCAAGTCGTCGGGATCGGCCGCCAGCGTACGGCGCAGGTCGAAGTAGGCGGGATCGAAGGTCGGAGCGACCGCGGCGAGGCCGTCGAAGCCGCCGCGTAGCAACACGAAGACCAGTCGGCTCGTATCGGGCACCGTCGCGAAGTGCACCTCGGGCAGCCCGAAGGTCGCGAGGCCGCCGAAGCACATGCCGGTCGAGTACAAGAACTGCCTGCGGTCCATATCCATCGTCGTCACCTCCACTGAAAGGCGGGGCCGGCAAATAGCAGGGCGACCCGTTCCGGAATCGCGATCGATTCGTCGGCGAGCATCGTCGGCAAGGGGTCGTCGGGTGGGATCGCCACCACGGTCGCGAGAGAACGGACACTCGGTCTGCGCGCACCGCGTGCGCCCACCACCCCCACGGCGACCGTTCTCGCAAGTTCAGCGCGATTCATCAGGCTGTCGGAATCGGCCCATTCGCGGCGCAGGTCGCCGAAGCCCTTGGGAGAAGGAGGGGCCCAGAGCGGGTGGCGAAGCTGGCGCAGCACCTGGCCCATCTCGTTCGGCACCTCGTCGACTTCGACCACGCGGAGCAGAGCCACGAGCCAGTCCTGGGGAGTCCGGAACTTGCGGTGCCCGGAGTCCCACGACGTGCCGTGTCGAAGAAGCGTCGCCGCCACCTCACCCAGATCGCCCTCGGTGTCGAGCCAGCGCTCGGTGAGGGCGTCGATGAGAGGAGGGGGCGGTGCGTCGTCGACGAAGTGGGTCGCGAGCTTGGTCGCGAGAAACCGAGCGGTCTCGCGCCGACGGGCGAGTGCCCGGATCACCGCCACCCCGCCCGCTTCACCCTCGTGGTACCGTTGTCCCAGCACCGTCTTCGCGCCGGGCTCGTGCAACTCGGGCACGAAACGAAACCCCAGCGCACCGTCCGGGTTGGGGTCGTCCAGCGGTCCGCCCGCGCCTCGCACCGTCCACCCGGTGAGCACCCGGGCCAGCTGCTCGACGTCGGCCTGCGTGTACCCTCCGTCGACGCCCATGGTGTGGAGTTCCAACAGCTCGCGGGCGTAGTTCTCGTTGAGCCCCCGCAACGCGTCCTGCGACCGACCGCGACCGCGCCTCGGCCGTTGCGCGGCCCGCGAGTTCGGGCCGACCGATTGGGCATTGTCGAGATACTGCAGCATGGCGGGGTGCCGTGCGGACGCCAGCAGCATCTCGTCGAAGCGACCGAAGGCGTGGGCGCGGATGACATCGCGCTCGTAGCTGCCCGCCAACACCGCGACCCGAAGTCCCGCCGTCGACGAGATGCAGAGATGGTTCGACCAGAAGGCAACCCACCGCTCTGCGAAGGGCCGCTCGCTGACGACCCGGGTGGTGAGCACCGCCCGTGTCTCGCTCGCCCGGTGCCGCGCCACCTCGCGCTGCACCCCCTGCACACGCTCCTGCTCTCGCGAGCGGACCGCCTCGAGATAGCGCCGGAAGAGTACCCCGACCGCTGCGGCGCCCGGGGTCGGTGTTGCCAGCGTCGGCGGGTCGCCCCGGGCCTGCTCGAGCAGCCAGCCCAGAGGATCGGACAGTCGGCCGGCCTCACCCGAGCGGGCACCGAGGCCGAAACGATTGAGGGCGATGAGTTGCGCGGACATGACACGATCCGGTGAGGGTGGGCCTGCAAGACAGGAGACGCCCGGGGTGGGCGATCCGTTAAGCGCGCGCTCGCCGTGGTCCCCCTGCGACCAGAGCGACCTTGCCGACCCGCCACAGATCCCCATTGTGGGAGCTGCACCTGGTCGCTCGCTTGCATCCCATTCCGAGTTCACACCCATGAGACCTCGTCTTCGACACCCCCTCCCACGCCGCGCTCCGTTCGCCGTCGGGCTGGCCACCCTGCTGCTGGTGCCGGCCCTCGCGGCTGGTCAGGCGGTCGACGTCGCCGCCCTCGACGCCTACTTCGCCGAGGCCCAGCGCACGTGGCCGATCCCCGGCTTCTCGGTGGCCATCGTCAAGGATGGCGAGGTCGTACTCGAGAAAGGATACGGGGTGCGCGACATACGCGATCGTGAACCGGTCGACGAGCACACCCTCTACGCCATCGCCTCGAACTCGAAGGCCTTCACCGCCGCCGCCCTGGCGCAGCAGGTCGATGCGGGCCGTCTGAGCTGGAGCGACCGGGTGATCGATCACCTGCCCTGGTTTCGCCTCTACGACGACTACGTCACCCAGGAGATGCGAATCCGCGACCTGCTCTCGCATCGCAGCGGGCTGGGCACCTACTCGGGCGACCTGCTGTGGTACGGCACTCCCTATTCGGCCGCAGAGGTGGTGCGTCGCGCCGCCTTTCTGCCCCCGGCCTATTCGTTTCGGGATGGGTACGGCTACACCAACCTCATGTTCATCGCCGCCGGCGAGGTGTTGCGCGCCGTGACCGGAGAGGACTGGCACGACTACGTCGAGAGGCACTTCTTCGCACCGCTGGGCATGTCGCGTTCCGTGACCTCGACCAACGACCTCGCCGCGCGTGACAACGTCGCCACCCCGCACAAGTACGTGGCGGGCGAGACGATTCCCCTCGAGTGGTACAACTGGGACGCCATGGGGGCCGCCGGCGGCATCATTTCCAGCGTCCACGACATGGCCCAGTGGCTGAAAGCGCAGTTGGCCGGGGGCGAATTCGACGGCACCCGGCTCTTCAGTGAGGAGCGGCAGCGCGAGATGTGGAGCGTGGTCAATCCGCGCGCGGTCACCCCCGGGTACCAGCAGCAGTATCCGTCCACCCGCTTTCGCGGCTACGGCCTGGGATGGAGCCTCAACGACTACCTGGGTCGAAAGGTCACCACGCATGGCGGGGGGTACGACGGCATGTATTCGCAGGTGGCGCTCGTGCCCGACGAAGGACTCGGGGTGGTGATCCTCACCAATGGCATGACCAACGTCGCTCCGGCGCTCATCTATCGCGTGCTCGACGCCTATCTCGGCGGCACCCCCAGGGACTGGGCGGCCGAAGCGCTCCCCGCCTGGCTCCGCTCCCGCGACCAGTTCGAGGCACGGCAGATGGACGCCGTCGAAGGACGCGTGAGCGGTACCTCACCCTCGCTCGCCCTGGACGCCTACACGGGTACCTACGGCGGGCCCATGTACGGGGATGCCGAGGTCACCCTCGAGGACGGCCGGCTGGTTCTGCGCCTGCTCCCCAACCCCGACCTCGTGGCCGACCTCGAACACCTGCACTACGACACCTTCGTGATCCGGTGGCGCAAGACCCTCGCCTGGTTCGGACAGGGCACGGCGACCTTCGTGCTCGACGCCGCCGGAACGGCCAGCGAGATGAAGCTCGACGTGCCCAACGACGACCTCTGGTTCCATGAGCTGGAGATGAAGCGCAGACGATAGTCGCAGCCGGCGCCTGCGGCGGGCGGCCCTTTTTTCCTGGCCCTCACCGGTCGCCGGCTGCATGTTGGCGGCCCGCGCCTGGTCGGCACCATGCTCGACCCGGCGCGGCGGATCTCACACCAGGGGGAACACGCGGTGCAATCCACGGCATACGACGCCATCGTGGTGGGTTCGGGCATCTCCGGCGGCTGGGCCGCCAAGGAACTCACCGAGAAGGGGCTCCGCGTGTTGCTGCTCGAACGGGGGCGCAACGTCGAGCACATCAAGGACTACGTCAACGCCACCAAGGGCCCGTGGGAGTACCCGCACCGCGGGGGACGCACGCAGGCCATGGAGGCGGCCTACCCCGTGCTCAAGCGGGACTATCCGCTCAACGAGACCAACCTCGAGTTCTGGGCCAACGAGCAGGACTCTCCCTACACCGAGGTGCGGCGCTTCGATTGGTACCGGGGCTACCAGGTCGGGGGGCGCTCGCTCCTGTGGGGACGCCAGAGCTATCGACTGGGCGATCTCGATTTCGAGGCCAACGCCCGCGATGGAATCGCCGTGGACTGGCCCATCCGTTACGAGGAACTGGCGCCCTGGTACGACCACGTCGAACGTCACGCCGGCATCTCGGGCTCCACCGAGGGTCTCGCTCAACTGCCCGACGGTCGTTTTCAGCCCGCCATGCCTCTCAACTGTGGCGAAGAGCTCGTGGCGGGGCGCTTGCGGGGGTTCTACGACGGCCGCCGCCGGATCATCCCGGGCCGTACCGCCAATCTCACGGCCGCCCTGCCGGGTCGAAGCCCCTGTCAGTACCGCAACGCCTGCTGGCTCGGGTGCCCGTACGGTGCGTATTTCAGTACGCAATCCTCGACCCTGCCGGCGGCCGTTGCGACCGGGCGCCTGACGTTGCGTCCCTTCGCCATCGCCACCGAAGTGCTCTACGATCGTGATCGCAAACGCGCCACGGGCGTGAGGGTGCTCGATGCGGTCACCGACCAAACGATCGACTTCACGGCCCGGGTCGTGTTCCTGTGCGCCTCGACCATCAATTCGACGTGGCTCCTCATGCGCTCGGCCACCGACGTCTGGCCCGACGGCCTGGGCAGCAGCTCGGGTGAACTCGGTCACAACCTCATGGATCACCACTTCAGGATCGGAGCGCGGGGCCGCATCGACGGACTCGACGACCAGACGGTCTACGGCAGTCGTCCTACCGGGTTCTACATTCCGCGCTACCGCAACCTCTTCGGCGACACGCGGGACTATCTGCGCGGCTTCGGCTATCAGGGGGGTGCGAGCCGGCAGGGGTGGGCTCGCGCGGTGCGTGAACTGGGAGTGGGCGCCGACTTCAAGGACCGCATGGCCCAGCCCGGCGAATGGTCGATCGGCGCCACTGCATTCGGTGAGATGCTCCCGAGCCACGACAACCGCATGTCACTCGACGAGACGGTGACCGACAAGTGGGGACTGCCCGTGCCGAAGATCGATTGCGCCACGGGCGAGAACGAACGACTGATGCGCATCGACATGATGGCCGACATCGCCGAGATGCTCGATGCCTGCGGGGTCGTCGAGGTCGAGCCCTTCGACCGTGAATCGTTCCCGGGGATGGGCATCCACGAAATGGGTACGGCTCGGATGGGGCGCGATCCGAAGACCTCGGTGTTGAATGCCTACAACCAGGTCTGGGATGCTCCCAACGTCTTCGTGACCGACGGATCGTGCATGACGTCGTCGGCCTGCCAGAACCCCTCCCTCACCTACATGGCGCTGACGGCGCGTGCGGCCGACCACGCCGTGCGTGAGCTCGGCCGCCAGAACCTGTGACCTCCATGCCGGCAGCCATGCCCGACAGCCACGAGCACGACGCACCCATGTCCGAGCCGCTCACCCGGGCACCGCTCACCGTCATCGACCGGCGCGAGGCGATCCGACGGGTGAGCATGATGCTGGGGGGCGTCGCCGTGGTGGGGGGGAGTGGCTTGCTTACCGCCTGCGAGCGGGCCGAACGAGCGGTGGTCGCACCCGGTGCCGGAATCGGGCGCTTCTCGGCGGCCGACATCGCCATGCTCGACGAGATTGCCGAGACGATCCTGCCCGAAACGAGCACGCCGGGAGCCAGGGCGGCAGAGGTGGGAGCCTTCATGGCCCTCATGGTGACCGACACGTACGACACCGGCGACCAGGCGGTCTTCCGCGACGGCATGGGACTGCTCGAGGAGCGCTGTCGGACGCAGCACGGGGTCGGTTTCATGGAGGCCTCGGGTGCGCAACGTCTGGCGCTCCTCGAGATGCTCGACGCCGAACAGCTGGCCCATGAAGAGGCCCGCGCCTCAAAGGACACTGCGCCCGCACCCGACACGCTCGAGCCGCGTGCAGCCGAGGTCGACAGCGTGAGCGCCAACCCGTCGCAGGAGACGCGCACACACCATTTTCGCATGATGAAGGAGCTGACCCTGCTCGGCTACTTCACGTCGGAGATCGGCTGCACGCAGGCGCTGCGCTACGTGGAATCCCCCGGACGATTCGACCCCTGTGTGCCCTACACGCCCGGCGAGACGAGCTGGGCATCCCACGCGTAGACCTCACCCGGGACCGCCCAGGTCCACCGCCATTCACGTCACGCCAGCGCGAATACCAGCGCGAACTGCACCGCCCGATAGAGCAGGTGCGCCACCCCGAGTCCGACGACCGCCACCGCCATGGTCGCCACGGCCCTCATCGCCCCCTGCTCATACGCCCGTCGCAGCGCCCGCCACCAGGCCACCACGATCAGGGCCAGCGCCACGAAGCCGATCCGGGGTTGGACCGCCGAGAGGAGTGGCAGTACGCGGGCCGCGGCGCCCAGGGCCGGGAGCAGCACCCAGGTGAGGAGCTGGGCCGCGAGCAGCGCGAACGCGAAGAGGTGCAGCGCGACCACGACGTGTTCGGCATAGGTCCAGCGACGACCGAGCACCCCCAACATCAAGAACAACGCCAGCACGGGCACATGCACGATGATCAGTGTCTTCGACACCGTCGACGACTCACGGCCGAAACGCGCGGAATAGTCTTCGAACGAGATCCCCTCTGCCGCGAGCCGCTCCCCAACCTGTGACTGCGCCCAACCGCCGTAGAAGGGTTGACCGAAATGGTCTGAGAGATGCAGGTCGAAATCGGTCATGGGCGGCGCCACGAAGAACAGCAGGTTGACCATCAAGAACAACGAGAACGGGCGCAGATAGCGCTGCCGTTGGCCGGCGAGCCAGGCCCTCGACAGGGCTCCGGTGTCGGTGACGAGCAGACCGAGGCTGCGCGCCCAGCGACCTTCGAGACTGGTGAATGAAGCCAGCGCCTCGCCGACGAGGTGCTTCAGGCGCCGATCGTCGTCGCTCAGCCGACGTTGACCACAGGCATGGCAGTAGTCCCCGAGCAGGGCGGTACCGCATTCCGCACAGAGGGTGGGGTCGAAGATCGTTGCCGGTTCCATGCGCCATGATAGCCTGCAACACCCGGTCGTCGCCACGCAACGGCGCGACATGGCGGCGATGGCCCCGGCCGGCCAAATCGAGCCCTCACTGGGAATCGATCCGGTACCGCACGAGCCACGGCACCTCGAGCTCGTCAGGCACCACCGCCCAGAAGGTGTCGTCCCGGGCCCAACGTACCTGGAGAGTCGCCGGCAGGTCGAGCCGGCCGCGCGGACGACCGTCGGGGTCGAGCACCACCCACGTCGCCGTTCCGATCTCACGGTTCCCGGACAGGCGTAGCCAGAGGCTGCCGTCCCGCGCGAGCCAGGGATACTCCAGGGGAAGCTGCCAGGGCGGAAAGTCCATTTCGGCCCGAAGACGGTTGGCGATGACCTCCCAGTCGGGCGGCGGACCGCGTCCGGGAACATACGAGGCAAACCCCCCGGGCTCGCCTCGTGCCGCCCGGGCGGCGATCGAGTCGAGGTCGGCGTCGAGAAACGGCACGGGCTCGTACCCCAGGACAGTGGCATGGACCGTGTCGCCCGCCAGCCCCAGGCGAGTCACCGTCAGGACTGCTGCATCACCGGTGGTCGGCTGGGGGGTCTCCACCGCAAGGTACCCATCGTCGGTCGGAAGCCACGTCGGCAGGGTGGGCGCCGGCTGCGGAACCATGGTCGGGCGCCCCGAGATCTCGATCGTCTTGTATTCCCCCACCTCTTCCGACGGAGGCCGCCACATGCGGGGGGGCGGTCGTGGCACCCAGCCAACCGTATCGATCACGGCCCCGGTGGCGTCGAAGGTCACGATGGGCCACGGAATGCTGTCGTTGGGAGCGACACCAGTGGGAGCCGTGTCGCGGTTGTACGCCACCCGGTTGAAGAATCCCAGGAACCGGCCATCGGGACCCATCGCCTGCGGGAGTACGAAGCCGAAACCGGCCGGTAACGGGACCATGACCCCCTCGGTGCGACCGGTGGACAGCACTCGACCCCGACGGTCGAAGAGGGTGATCCGGCCGGTCGACTCCAGGGTCCAGACCGTGTCGCCCTTCACCCCGAAACGCGGCGCACCCTCGAACTCTCCCGGGCCCTGTCCACGCCGTCCGATGCGCCACTCGAGATCGCCTGCCGGCCCCAGGACCCGGATCTCGGGCACCCCCAGCTCGAGCACGTAGACGTTACCGTCGTCATCGACGTCGACACTCCCGATGCGGGTGAAGCCCAGCTCGGGGTCCTCGAGGTGCCCCAGGCGCAGCTCCTCGTGGGCCTCGAGCTGCGGAAGGGCCTCCAGGCGAACGACCCGATCGGGCTCCGACGCCTCGTCGGCGCATGCGGAAACGAAGGCCAGGAGCAAGAAAAGGCGGCGACGGTGCGGCATGGCACGACCTCCCTCCATCAGCTGTCGAACGGCGTGGCGATTCTGCTGCGCACCCATCATACGAAGAGGGCGACCCGCTGCACCAGGCATTGCTCTCGCCCCCCGCCCGCTCGTACGCTTCCCGACGGTACACGGGTCGGACCGTTCGGCCCGACCCTCCCCATTCCGGCCGAAGCGGTTCGCGATATGCGGCTCGAGTTGAATCGTCTGTTTGCCCGTCCCTGCACTTCCGGGCTCCTGGCCGGAACCCTGTTCTTTGCCCTTTCACTCACACCGAGCCTCGTGCCGCGCCCCTTCGCGCTGCAGGGACTGGTATCGGCGGTGTCGTTTACCGTGGGCTATGCGGGTGGAGTGTTCGGACGATGGCTCTGGGACTACCTCGAGCTGCCGAAGCCGGATGAACGGACAGCTCGCTGGGTCTGGAGGTTCGCGGTGGGTTCCTGCCTGCTGGTGGCGACCGTCTTTCTCTGGAAGGCCGCAGGGTGGCAGACCTCGATTCGAGCGCTGATGGGAATGGAAGAAGAGGCGCAGGTGCAGCGGCTCGGGGTGGGACTCGTGACCCTTGGCGTCTTCAGTGTGGTGCTCCTGGTGGCCCGGTTCTTTCGGGAGCTGGCGCGGGCCATCTCCCGGCGGCTCCAGAACTCGATTCCCCGGCGGGTGGCGAACGTCGTGGGGGCGGCCCTGGCCGCGAGCCTCTTCTGGACCCTGGCCGAGGGCGCCGTCGTAACCGGTGCGCTGCGCATGGCCGAAAGCTCGTACCGAGCTCTCGACGACCTGGTCGGAGACGACCTGGAGCCCCCCACCAGCGCCGCAAGAAGCGGGAGCCCCGAGTCGCTGGTCAGTTGGAGCGAGTTGGGCCGCCAGGGCCGCTCCTTCGTCTCGGCCGGCCCTTCGGCCGAGGAGATCTCGGAGCTTTCGGGCACGCCCGCGATGGAACCGATCCGTCTCTACGTGGGCCTCCAGGCCGTCGACACGCCGGAACAGGGCGCCCGACTGGCACTCGAAGAACTGCTGCGCGCCGGGGCCTTCGAGCGTTCGGTCCTGGTCCTCGTGACACCGACCGGCACCGGGTGGGTCGATCCCGGTGCGATCACCCCCGTCGAGTACCTCTTCCGGGGTGATGTCGCCTCCGTCGCCGTCCAGTATTCCTACCTGCCCAGCGCCCTCGCCCTTCTGGCCGAGGCGGCGTACGGAGCCGAGACCGCCCGGGCGGTCTTCCTCGAAGTGTACGGCTACTGGTCCTCCCTGCCCGCGGACGCGCGCCCCTCTCTCTACCTGCAGGGAGTCAGTCTCGGGGCCCTCAACTCGAGTCTCTCGTTCGACCTCCAGGACATCCTGGCCGATCCCTTCGACGGGGTGCTCTGGAGCGGCCCACCCTTCCGGACCGAGGCGTGGGCGCGCGCCACACGCGACCGGGACGCCGGCTCGCCCGCCTGGTTGCCTCGCTACCGCGACGGACGCGTCGTCCGCTTCATGAACCAGCAGGGTGGATTCGAGCGTTCCGAGCGGCCGTGGGCGCCCCTGCGCATCGGTTACCTGCAGCACGCGAGCGATCCCATCACCTTCTTCAGCGTCGACGCATTCTACCGGCAGCCGGAGTGGATGGCCGAGCCGCGTGGCCCCGATGTGACCCCCCAGCTGCGCTGGTACCCTGTGGTGACGGGGGTTCAACTCGCTGCAGATATGTTCGTTGGTAGCGCACCGCCGGGGTTCGGCCACTCGTTTTCCGTCGCGCACTATCTGGACGCATGGCGGGCCCTCACCGAACCCGAGGGGTGGAACGACGATCAGCTGACGCGTCTGCGCCGATTCCTGCTGGATCGGGAAGGCGCGGGCTCCTGACCCAGGTCGATGCAGCTCGCGTCCCGCACCACCGAGCGCTCGGTCATTCCTTGCGGGCAGCCGCCGCGCCATCGACCATGAGGCCCATGACCATCCATTGGGGCATCGACCTCGGCACCTCCAACACCACGATCTGCGAGGATCGCTCGGGCAGCCCCCGCATCGTCAACCTGCCGGGGCTGGCCAAGCTCGAGCCGCTGACCCAGACCCCGGTGGTGCTGTCGTGCGTGTGCATCCTCGATCGCGAAGCCCGCAGCGTCCTGATCGGTCAAGCCGCGGTCGACTACAACTGGGACGGCCGAGCCGAAGGGTGGGCCACGGGGTTCAAGCGCCACCTCGGGCGTGAGCATCAGCGCACGGTAGCGCGGGTCGGGGGGCGCACCTTCACGGTCCGGGACGCGACGCGCCTGTACTTCAGGGAACTGGTCGCAGCTCTCGAGCAGCAGGCGGGCCACCGGGTCACCGACGTCACGGTGGCGGTACCGTGCGACGCCTTCGAGACCTACCGAGCCGAACTCCGGGGGGTGTTCGAGGCGCTCGACCGGCGCCCCTGGTTGCGACGGATATGGGACCGCGTGCGGGGCCACGACGGCAGTATCCGGCTGCGGATGCTGGACGAGCCGGTGGCTGCGGCGCTCGGCTACGGCGTCGATCTCACCCGGCCCGCGACGCTGGTGGCCCTGGACTTCGGGGCCGGCACCCTGGAGGCGGCGCTCGTGCGCACCGCCGAGGGATCGGCGGCCCAGACCGGACAGGCCGACGTACTCGCCAAACAGGGCGTGGCGCTCGGGGGCGACGATGTCGATCAATGGATCCTCGAGGCGCTGGTGCCCCGGGCCCTGCACGACTGGCCCGAATGGCAGGTGGCCCTGCGCTGGGAGGCCGAACGAACGAAACTGCTCGCCAGCGCTGGACAGACCGCCTCCTTCACCTTTCGCAACGAGACCTGGGGCACCCTCGACCACGCCGGGCTCGAACGAATCCTGATCGAACACGGAGTCCACGACGCGGTGCGCGTCCTGCTCGGCCGCCTCATGGACGAGGCGCGCCAACGTCACGGAGTCGAGGTGGCCGACATCGACGACGTCTTGCTCGAAGGAGGGTCCACCCTGCTACCGGGAATCCGGACGGTGGTGGGCGAGACCTTCGGCCGCGACCGCGTACGCGAATGGCTCCCCTTCGAGAGCGTGGCGCGCGGCGCCTGCATCTTCGCCGGGGGCACCCGCGTCGATGACTTCATCTATCATGACTACGGCATACGTGTACGGCGCGACGACGGGGGTGAGGAATACGAACTCCTGATCGAGAGCGGCACCCGCTTTCCCACCGCCGACGACCATGCTGTGCGATACTACGCCCCGGGCTTCGACGGACAGAAGTCCCTCAATCTCTTCGTCTGTGAGGTGGGCCGCATCGCGGGCCAATCGGTGGCGTGGCAGCCTCGGCCCAACGGCAACCGGTACTTTCGGCCCACGACCGACGGGCAGCGCGCCTTCTGCCCCTGTCTCAACGAGGCCGACCCCGCACTCCCCCTCGACCCGCCGGGTCGGGGCACGGGCCCGCGACTGCGTGTCGCGTTCATGGTCGACGCCGATCGCTGGTTGTGCGCCACGGTGCATGATCTCCAGAAGAAGTCCGACCTTCTCGTGCGCAAGCCCGTGGTGAGATTGCTGTGAAGTCGAAGCTCCAGGGCATACGCGACGGCGAGGCGGTGGTGGTCGCATGGCGAATGGCGGCGCACACCACGGGGGGCGAATTCGCGCAGGTGATGAGTTCGAACCACCCCATCGTGCAGGTCAGGGGCGACGACGGGATCGTCACGCTCGAGCTCGCACACGGCCAGAGCGGGTTCGTGACCCGCGTGCGGGCGCCGTTCCACAACCCCCTGCGGGTAAGCCTGGGCGTGCGTGGTGCGAAGTGGCTGACGTCGTTCCTCAAGGCGATGGGCTTCGTACAGGACATCGCGCTCGGGCACGCCGACTTCGATCGGCGATTCGTGGTGAAGGGGTTTCCCCGGGCCCGGGTGCTCGAGCTCCTGGCCCCACCTGTCGCCGACCTGATCCTGGCGCAGCCCTCCCTGGACCTTCGTGTCGAGCGCCAGTCGCTCGAGATGCACTATCCGGCGGGGGTGTCGGAACTCGTCCTGCAACACGCGACGGTGGTGCGACGGGTCGACGAGCTCGTGGGCATGATCCGCATCGCCCAGGCGCTCCTCTCCCGCCTCGATCCCCTGGGAGGCAACGCAGACGAAGCCGATGCCGACCGGCTGATCGGACGGTTGGTCCGGTCGGGGGGCACGTTGAGCAATCCGTGGACGAACACTCTGCTCTGGGACGGCCGACCGGCTCGGCACGATGCCGCTCGGCAACTGGGCGCGCGGGGTGACCCCGAGGCGGTGCCGCCCCTCATATCGGTGCTCGACGATCCGGACCACACCCTGGTGGTCGAGGCGATCCGGGCCCTGGCCACCCTCGGTGACGCGCGGGCGATCGCCCCTCTCATCGCACTGCTGGCGCGACGCGGCGACCTGGTCGACGAGCTTTCGCTGGCGGAGCACGCCGGACGGGCGTTGACGGCGCTCGGTCAGGACTCTCTGGTCGAGTCGGTCGAGCGTGCGCTCGCAGGCGACACGGTCGGACTCGAACAGTCCATCGCACCCTACCGCGCGGAAGTGATACAGGTCCTTCTGGCTGTCCTGGACTCGTACGACATCGAAGCCCGCGTCGAGGCCGCCACGGCCCTGGGGGTCGTGGGTGCGCACGAAGCGGTTCCACTGCTGCGTGAAAAGACGAAGGCCATGGGACTCCGCACCCGGCTCAGCGGGGCGGCCAGCGCTGCGCTGGAGCGAATCGAGGCGAGAGCCAGTCTGCCCCGCCCCGCCGTAGGCGCGCCTCAACCCCCCGACACCCTGCCCCGAGCCGCTCGCGAAGGCGGCGGCGCCCCGGCTCGCGATGCGCTCCCGCGGGCTGCTCGACGTGAAGGCGAACCCTGATTCCCGGCACGAGGACCACACGATGACCTACCAGCTCGCGATTGCGACCGTCGCGCTCATGACGCTGGCGCCCGCGACGGGCACGGCGGCGCAGCGACCCGATCCCTCCACGATGATCGCGCGCATCGAGGCCCCTCAGCCCGGGCGCGGCGACGATCCGCTGGCCGCGCTCACCCTCACCCAACTCATGGAACGTTTTCATGTGCCCGGCCTCAGCGTCGCCGTCATCTACGATTTCGACGTGCATTGGGCCAGGGGATACGGTACGGCCGACGTCGAGACCGGTGCCCCGGTCGACACCGAGACCATGTTCCAGGCGGCGTCGATCAGCAAGCCGGTGGCGGCCATGGCATCGCTCAAGGCGGTCGAGGACGGGCTCTTCGGCCTCGACGACGACATCAACGACATCCTCACCTCATGGACGCTCGACGGAGGTGAGTTCACGGCCGAACAGCCGGTCACCCCCCGCACCCTGTTGAGCCACACCTCGGGCCTGGGCGACGCATTCGGATTTCCGGGCTATGAACCGGACGCCCGCATGCCGACCGTGGTGCAGATCTTCGACGGACATCCGTGGTCCAATGTCGGGCCGCTCTTCATGGAGCGGAGGCCGTGGCAGGCCTTCGAGTATTCCGGTGGCGGGGCGATCCTCATGCAGCAGGCACTCTCCGACGCCCGTGGCCGGCCGTTCGTCGACATCATGCGCGACGACGTGCTGGCCCCCCTGGACATGACGCGCAGCTCGTTCGAGCAGCCCATCTCTCCCGAGCACGACCACAACGCTGCTCGCGCTCACGACTCCGAAGGCACCTCCCGGGGACCGAAGTGGCACGTGTATCCAGAGCAGGCCGCTGCGGGGCTCTGGACCACGCCCACCGACCTCGCGCGCTTCGCCATCGAGGTTCAGAAATCGGCTCGCGGCGAGTCGAATCGGGTGCTGTCGCGCGCCACCGTACGGGAGATGTTGACCCCGGTGGGTGTTGGCGACTTCGCAGTCGGATTCGGTCTATCGAAGATGGGTGAAGGCTGGTATTTCCAGCATAGCGGCGCCAACTGGGGATTCCGCGGCAACCTGGTCGCACATCTGGTCAAGGGATACGGCATGGCCATCCTCACCAATGCCGACGGGGGCGGAGCCCTGGCCAACGAAGTGGGTCGGCGCATCCAGACCGCGTACGAATGGGATTCCATGGCCGCCCCCGTGCCGCGTGGATACGCCCCACCCGTGGAGCGCACGAAGATCGACGTGGCTCGCGAGACCCTGGTCACCTACGTTGGTACCTATCGACTCGACGAAGTGACACAACTGGTGGTCACCCTCGAAGACGACGGCCTCTACCTCGAGCCGACCGGTCAGGGCCGCTTCGCCCTCTTCGCGGAATCCGAGCAGAAGTTCTTTCTCGAGGTGGTCGACGCGCAGATCACCTTCACCCACAACGAAGAAGGGGCGGTCGACGGGCTGATTCTGCATCAGGCGGGGCGCAACGCCGCCGCGGTCAAGGTGCGGTAGACTCGGGGCCTCCCGCTTAGCCCCCGCTCACAGTAGCGCGGGGGATCCGCTCATCGCGCATCGCAGCGTGCCAGGCAAAGGTGGCCATCACGATGGCCGACTGCCTGAGTTCCTCTTCCGACATGCGTTCGGGAAAGTCGACATTGGTGTGGCGCGTACGCTCGTCGTAGGCGTCGAAGTCCTTGATGACGTTGAACCCGGGTACGCCGACATCATTGAAGGCAACATGGTCGGTGCTGCCGATGCCTTCGATGATGTTGCGGGTCACGCCCAGGTGGGCCAGCGGTTCGAGCCAGGCGTCGAAGATGGCCTTGGCTGCGACGTTGCCCTGCATGTAGAACCCGAGCGACGCGCCGCTTCCCGGATCGTCGTTGAGGTAGACCGAGTGCAGGTCACGGGCCGCCGTATCGGTCAGGTGCCGGGCCACGTACGCCCGGGCCCCCAGCAACCCCTGCTCTTCACCGGCCCAGAGAGCCACCCGGATGGTGCGCCGCGGCTGTGCGCCCACCGCGGCCAGGATCCGCATCGCCTCCATCACGGCTACCGCTCCGTCGCCGTTGTCGGTGGCGCCGTTGGCGGAGTGCCACGAATCGAGGTGCGCGCCCACCAGCACGATCTCGTCGCGCAACTCCGGGTCCGTCCCCGGAATCTCGGCCAGCACGTTGAAGGTGCGCGGGTCGTCTTCATGGTACTGCGTGCGTAGCTCGATGCGGAGCTCGACCGGCAGTCCCTGAGCCGCCATACGCGCCATCATGTTGTAGTGCTCGGCCGCCACGACGATCGAGGGGACTGCCTCGTCAGACGTGTTGCGGTTGCCCAGGACACCCACGGTTCCGTCGCGATACGGGTTGGGCCGTAGCACCACCGCAGCACCGGCCGCTTCCAGCAGTGACGCCAACTCACGCGACGGAGTGGTGCTTCTCACCGCCACACGCTGCGGGTTGCCCGTCTGCACCGGGGCGTCGTCGAGCCCGGGCTGCGGACGATCGCCCTCGATGAAGTCGTCCTGAGGCAGGTGCGTGAGCACGATGGCGCCACGCAGCCGACTCCCCATCGCCTCGATCTCGTCGGCCGTCTTGTCTCCGACATAGACCACGCGTCCGGACACGACGCCGGGCAGCGTCGGAGTCCACGCTTCGGGAAACGCGATCAGCGGTAGGTACCGGGGTGCGGTCATCTCGATCGTGAATTTCTCGAGCGACCACCCCCGGCCAAAATCAAAAGCTTCGAGGCGAGACTCTGCAAGCCCCCACTCCCGGAACCGATCGCGGGCCCACCCGGCGGCCTGGGTGTACGATGGCGCTCCGGTGAGCCGACCGCCGATCTCGTCGGTCAGGGTGTGGAAGAGCGAAAGAGCCTGGGAGCGCTCGAGACCCTCCTGCTCGATGCGCTGGATCATGGCACGGTCGATCGGCTCCTGGACCGCGGCGGAGGCGCCGCTCGACACCATCAGCAGCAGCGCCGCGCCAACGAGAGCTACGCCCGAGGGTGCCGGGCCGCGGGAGGGAGCGGCCGGGATCCGACGCATGTGGCCGGTCAGCGGCCGGGGGATACTCGACATGAAGGCTCCGAGCGGGGGTGGCAGGCGTAGGGTGACCGCGAATGGTCGAACGCGGTACCTGCGCTGCTCCGACAGTATGGCCATCCCCGTCCGTCGGCCACCTCGTGCGGCAGGGGCCGGCGCGGGGCTACGCCAGCGAGGATCGAGCTCGCCCCCGAGTCTGTCGCCCTCGCTCCACGCTACCCTACCTTGTGGCCGGAGGTGCGGGCCGCCTCCACACGACGACCCCAACCGGAGCCGAAGCATGCCGAAACCCGCCCTTGCACTGGTCGCTCTGCTCGTGGCCTTCAGCCTGCCGGTGGGGGCCCAGGTGCCGATGCGCCCCGTAGGCACCGTCCTGGTCGCCGGTATGGATGACGATTCGGTATGGCTCATCGACGCGGCCACGGGCGCACTCCGTGCCGCGGTTTCCACCCATATCGCACCCCACGAGATCGCCGTCTCGAGCGACGGTGCCACGGCGGTCGTGACCAACTACGGCGACGAACGTGGGCCGGGCAATCTCTTCCAGGTGATCGACGTACGGGCCGCCGCCTTGACCGGCGAGCGAACCGTCGAGGGCTATGAGCGAATCCATGGTGCCGCCTTCCTTCCGGGTGACTCGTTGCTGGCGATGACGTCGGAGCGTACCGGCGAGGTGCTGATCGTCGGGCTCGGCGATGGAGGCATCCGTCGTGTGCTTGCCACCGGAGGTCGTGCATCGCACATGCTGGCCCTGGGCGGAGACTGGATATACACGGCCAACATCACCGACGGCACCGTGAGCCGGATCGATCCGAGCGGAGCGGCCGAGGCCCGCACCTGGCCAGCGGGCACACGCACCGAGGGGATCGCCGCCACTCCCGATGGGCGGGAGGGTTGGACGGGCAGCATGGAGGGTGGCGAGGTCGTAGGCGTCGAGGGCGCAACCGGCCGGATCGTGGCTCGGGTCGAGGAACTACAGGTGCCGTACCGCCTGGCCGTCACACCCGACGGCACAACCGTGCTCGTCTCCGATCCGCCCGCCGAGCAACTCGTCCTGATCGAGCGCGCGTCGGGAAGAGTCCGTGCGCGCATCGACATTGGCGCGGCCGCGGCTCGCGAGGGGTTTCCTGCAGACACCTCACCTCAGGGATTCGCGCTCTCGCGCGACGGACGGTGGGCGTTCGTCTCGACCAAGGGGATCGATCGGGTGGCCGTGGTCGACCTGGACTCGACCCAGGTGGTGGGATTCTACGAAACAGGGGCCGGCCCCGACGGAGTCGCCTTCTCACCTCAGGTGGACGGACGGCGATGAACGGCGGTGGGATGAGACGCGATCCATGAGCGGGCTCAGGGTCGTTCGAGCCGACAACCCCGCTGAGTTCTTCAATCGCTGCCGCGCGTTCCTCATGGCCGCCGAGGCCGAGCACAATCTCATCCTTGGGCTCGCCGACGCTCTGGTGTCGGGCGGGCACGACTTCGCCGAGCCGATCTACCTTGCCTGGGCCGAGGCCCGGGGCGACGTCCAGGGGATCGCGTTTCGGACGCCCCCCTTCAAGGTGGGGGTGAGCCGTCTGCCGCTGGCGGCGATCCCCCTTCTCGCCGCCGACCTGGCCGAGGTGTTCGAGTCGCTTCCGGCCGTGATGGGTCCGGAGGCCTCGGCTCGAGCCCTGGCCGAGGCGTGGGCAACGCCCAGGGGGCTCGCGGCGCGCCCCGGCATGCGCCTGCGGATCCACGAGTTGAAGAGCGTACGCGATCTCGGGCCGGGCGCGCTCGGCCAGATGCGGCCGGCGACGATGGCCGACCAGGCGCTCGCGGCTGCGTGGATCGGGGCCTTCGCCGACGAGACCCGCATTCCGGGCTCGGATCCGGAACAGGCAGCCGTGCGCCTCATCGAGGACGACCGCCTACGGGTGTGGGACGATCAGGGCCTGGTGTCGATGGCGGCCATATCTGGAGCCACCGACACGGCCGCTCGGGTCGGCTACGTCTATACACCACCGGAATGCCGCGGGCGGGGATACGCCACTGCCCTCGTGGCCGACCTCAGCCGTGAGATCCTGGCCAGCGGCCGACGATCGGCCTTTCTCTACACCGACCTGGCCAATCCCATCTCCAACCGGATCTACGCCAGGATTGGGTACGAACCGATCTCCGACGTGATCGACGTGGCGATCGGGCCGACTCGGGCTTCCTAGAAGAGCTTGCGAATCCTGGCAAAGCCTTCCTTGATCTCGTCGCCGATGAGTTCGAATGCCGAACCGACATCGCCCGTGGCGTCGCGAGTCTCTTCGCCCACGACCTTCATGCGGCCGCGCAGCCCATCGATCTTCTTTTCCAGTTCCTGCCACTCTTCCTTCGCCTCGAGCTTGGCGAGGCCGAACTTCAGCTTGAGCTCATCACGCTCCATCTCGAGCTTCTCGAGCAGCGCCTTCAACTTCGTTTCTCGTTCCGACATGTATTCGACTCCGCAGTGATGCGTCAACGTGTTCGTCCCTGAAACTAACCGACGAGCCCGCCGAGTTCGACTGCTCGCCGGCAGGGATGGCGATGAAGGGGCGTGCGGTGAGCCGAGCCGCTTCCCGTGGCGGCGGCGGTCGGCTACCGTGGGCGCGTGACTCCCCTGCTCTCGATCCATCTGGCGGTCCTGCTCTTCGGCGCGGCCGGCCTCTTCGGCAAGCTCGTCGCCCTCCCGCCCACGGTCATCGTGCTGGGCCGGGTGGTGTTCGCGGCCGCGGTGTTGGCTCCGCTGGTCTGGGTACGAGACCGCCGGACACGCGAGGGCCGGATGCGCGATCGGCGCGTGCACGACGGGCGGATGAACGACGGTCGAGCGCGCGACGGGCGGATACGCGATGGGCACGGACGTGACGCCCTTCGCAAGCGGCCCCTGCGAGACCGGATCGCCCTCGCCGGTCTGGGACTCCTGCTCGCGGTGCACTGGGTCACCTTCTTTCACGCGATCCAGGTCAGTAGCGTAGCCGTCGGGCTGGTCACCTTCGCGACCTTTCCGGTGTTCACCGCCCTGCTCGAACCACTGCTGCCGGGAGAGCGCCTCGACCGCGGCGCACTCGTCGCAGCGGCGCTGACGGTGGTGGGAGTCGGACTCGTCGTGCCGACCCCCGATCTCGCCGACGCGGTCACCCAGGGCGCGCTGTGGGGTGTGGTGTCGGGGTTCACCTTCGCCCTCTTGAGCCTGGCCAACCGGGCGTGGGTGCGCCGCGAGTCGGCTCTGCGTCTGGCGCTCCACCAGGATGCCTGGGCGGCGGTGTTCCTGGCCCCCTTCGCTCTTGCGGCGCCCCGACTTCCCACCGCGACGGAGTGGGGGCTGCTCGCCTTGCTGGGCGTGGTCTTCACCGCCGGCGCCCACGCGCTGTTCATACGGGGCCTGCGCCGCGTGTCCGCCTCGCGGGCCTCGGTGATCACGGCCCTGGAGCCGGTCTATGGCGTCGCGTTGGCGTTTGCGCTGCTCGGTGAGCGCCCGGCGGCACGGACGCTGGCCGGAGGCGCGCTGGTGCTCGTCGTCGCAGGCTGGATCAGCTGGAGGGGTGAGAAAGCCCCGCAGTGACGCGCCACCCTCGCTGCAAGTGGCGGCTGTCGCCCCTCAGCCTCCGGCTCCGCTACAGCCTCCGGCTCAGTCTCAGTCCAAGCCTCCACCTCCACCCCCGGCTCCGCCTCCACCGCCAGCCCCGCTCCCGCCTCCGCTCCCACCCCAGCGTACGCCCTGCGGTGCCGTCTCGCGCATGTGCGCCGGTTTGGCGAGGAATGGCACACCCTCGATCATCCATGCCGGTGCCGGCTCACCCTTCAGGTGGTGGTCGAAGAACTGCTTCAACCGCATCTGGAAGTCGATCCGGTTCTCGATCTTCGCAAGCCCGTGGCCTTCGTCCGGGTACGACAGCCAGATGATGGGTTTGCCGAGGAATCGCAGTGCGTTGTACCACTCGAGGCCCTGTTCCCAGTTCACCGTCGGATCGGACTCACCGTGCAGGTACAGCACCGGCGTATTCATGTCTTCGACGCCCGAGATCGGCGACTGATCCCAGTAGAGATCGAAGTCGTCGTAGGGGTTGGTCGCATACCGCCCCTGTCCGTAGATGTCGTAACTGTGGTTGTTCTGGCCGCTGCCCACGAATAGCTGGTTGAACTCACTCACGAGGTTGATGGGGGCAGCCCCATGAGCCACCGCCGCGAACATCTTCGAGCGTGTCGCGATATACGCGCCTCCGCCTCCGCTGTACGAATGACCGCTGAGTCCGATCGCTGCCGGATCGGCGTAGCCGAGATCGATCACGGCCTGGGTCGCCGCCTCGACCGCCTCGAGCATGTCGGAATGCGACGTGCGCGTACGGAAATGGACGTCGGGCTGCATGAGCAGATAGCCGCGGCTCACATAGCCTGCGAAGTTGGGCTGATGCCGGTACGCCGGCACCGGATACGCATGCAGGTCCTGCGAATACTGCTCGTAGAACCGCACGATCATCGGCAGCTTCTGCCCCGGCTGCCACGTCTCGGGGATCGCAAGCGTGCCCTGCAACGGAATCCCGTCCGAGGTCTGGTAGTCGAAGAGAATCCGGCGACCCCAGAGGTACTCGTCCTGCCAGGGATTGGCCTCGGTCACCCGCGTCCAGCTCCCGAAGGACCCGTCGGTGATCCAGAGATCGGGAAACTCGGTCCAGCTCTGGCGCGTGACCAGGACGCGATCGGCGTCGTCGGCCTCTTCCGGGCGCCCGAAGCGAATGTCTTCGAAGGCCAGCGTCTCGAGCCGCCCCCCGCTCAGCCTGAAAAACCCGTCCTGCTTGGTGTGCATGCCGAAGCCCCGCAGCAAGACCGGCTTGCTCAGATCGATGGTCTCGGCCTTCGGATCGAACTCGAGGTGCCGAAGACGCACGTCGTTGGCCTTGCCCCACCCTCCGGTGAGGTTGGTCGCGGTGCTGCCGTCGAGGGGCTGACGCCAGAGGTCGTGTTGGTCGTAGAGCACGACGGCGCGTCCGTCTGCGGTCCAGCCGGCAACGCCGTAGGGAGGGCGCTCGCCCGGGCGGTCGAATTCGGCGTCTACGAAGGTCACCGGCGCCGATTCGGTGAGGTTGGTATGGCGGTCTGTCGCGACCTCGTACGCGTGGACGTTGCCATCCTTCCAGTAGAGCCAGTGGGTGCCCAGGGGGGACAGCCCCAGGGTGCGCAGCTGCTGCTGCACGATGGGCACACGGGCTCCGGTCCGCGTATCGACCCGGTAGAAGTCCCCATAGGAGGGCTTCCAGTCTGATATGTAATTCGCATCGTCACGCGAGATCGCCCAGCGCCCGTCACTCGTGACGTCGACGGTGAAGCGTCGCTCTTCGTCGAGCGCCACCAGCCGACCATCGTCGAGGTGCGCCGCAGCCCGCCAGCTCCGATTCCGGTCCCGGTTGGCCGCCGTCTGCTGCTCGGCCTGGATCCGGTCGTCGGCCCAGTGCCAGATGTTGACGTCGGCCAGCGGGAGGGCGGTGTCGGGCCACTCGGCCAGCGAATCGGCCTGGGGACGCGTGCCCACGAACACGATGGTGGCGGGATCGTTCCAGGCGAGCGACCCCTTCTCGCTCAAGACCCATCCATCGGCCAGCCCCGCGTCTGCGGCGATGGTCACGATGCGGGGTGTGGCGGCGTCGAGCGCCGTGACCGCGACCAGGGTGTTGTCGCGCTCGACCTTTCCCTCTGGATTGGCGCCGCGCAACACTGCGACCGCACCTGCGTCGTCGGCCCAGGTCAGACGGCTGTAGCGGGCGTCGGCCCCGTCGAGGGTGCGGCGCATGCCGCTGGCGGTGTCCATGAGGTAGAGCCCATTGCCCTCCCGGTCGGCGGCGTCGACGGTCCAGGCCAGCCAGCGACCGTCGGCGTCGAAGTCCATCTGGGCGACGCTACCCAGCAGCTCCACGCTCCCGACCCGCAGGTGGCGCAGGATCAGGTCGGTGCCGTCGTAGTCCGCCTCGTCGTCGACCTTGGCCTTCTTCACCCAGAAATGCGACGAGCCGGGTGCGAAGCCGAAGGCGTCGGCGTTCTCCCATGCCCACCGTGCCCCTGTGGCGAGCTCCATCAGACCGGCCTTGGCAGGAATATCGGCCTTGCTCTTCTCCTGGGCGGCGAACGAAGCGCCCACCCGATACGCCACCCAGCGACCGTCGTCGGAGAATACCGGCTGTGTCGCGAAGGCCACCGTATGCTCGACCGCAGAATCCAGTCCCTTCACATGCAGTGTGTCGTCGCCCCGTACCCGACCATAGCTCCAAGCCACCCAACGTCCGTCGGGCGCCAGCGTCTCACCCGACACGGCCCGCCAGCGTGCGTAGTCGGCGATCTCGAGTGGGCGCTTGGCGCCTGTACCCTGTGATGCGGTGGCCGTGGCGGCGGACGCGGCGACCTGAGCCACGGCTGCGTCGGGCAGGAGGGCGGCAGCCACCGTGGTGAGGGCGAGGGCCGACCCGAGCGAGAGAGCCGACCCGAAGAAAAGGGCCGACCCGAGCGAGAGCGACGGCAGAGCGGAGAGCGACAGGGTGGCGAAGGGCCAGGCGTGGCGGCGCGACGATACGGACATGGCAGGGACGTTTCGGTGGAAAGGGAGCGGGTGGCGGCGCGAACGAGGTGGGGTCGGATCGGGAGGGATTCCTGCGGGGAGATTACGAACGAAGGTCGCCAGGGGAAAGCGAGGGGGCCCCCTGCACCGCGGCGCACTCCGACTCGACACGGGCAAGCCGAGCCCGTATATCCATGCACAATCGGTCGGAGCCGCCCGTCTCCGTCCCCTACCCAGGATCAGGAGAGCCACGTCATGTTCAAGCGCCTCACCGTTGCCGCTGCTCTGGGCCTTCTGCTCGGCGCGTGTTCCGGCGGCCCGCCCCCGGCTCCGCCCGCTCCCCCGCCCTTCGACCCGAGCGGCACCTACGACATCAGCATCAACGCCCAGGGCATGTCGATTCCGGGAATCATGGTGATCGAGGGGTCGCCAGAGACCGGCTTCACCGGAAGCATCGACACCGAGATGGGGGGCGCGGTGCTGTCGAACCTCGCTCTGGTCGGGCGTGAGTTGACCTTCAGCGTGCCCGAGGTGGGAGCGACCGTGCAGCTCCTCTTCGAGGGCGATGGTTTCACGGGTGGTATGGGCGGCGCCATGGGCGAAGCGAGCATTTCGGGCATTCGCCGCGCCGGAGGGCTCGCCCTCCGGTGACGATCCAACTGGATGAGGCCCGCAGGGAGCGATTGAACGCCCGCCTGCGGGCCTTCTACCAGGAGGAGTTCGACGAACACCTCAGCTCGTTTCGCGCCGAACAGCTGCTCGACTTCACACTGTCGACGCTCGGTCCGCAGATCTACAACCAGGCGGTCCAGGACGCGCTGGCGTACATGCACCAGCGGCTCGCCGATCTCGACGTCGAAGTGCACGCCCTCGACGAGGGCTGAGGAACGCCCAGGAATCGAACCCGACCGTCGGTCGAGCGGCGCCTCAGCGCATCGAGACGCCGTCCGGCACCGGCTCCACCAGCTCGGGCCCATCGACCCCGGGCCGATTGACCACGGTCGACACCTCCCACGCCTCGAACGCGTCGTCCGGGGCCGGCGTCAACAGGTCGTGCAGCGCATCGGGCTCGGTGGTGCGGTCCAACCAGCGACTCACCCCCTCGCGGTCGAGCGTGACGGGCATGCGATCGTGGAGCGCCCGCATCCAGGCGCTCGCCCGCGTCGTCAGGAGCGTGAAGGTGATCAGCACCGGCGGGTCGTCGCCCGAGCCCCGCCAGCGTTCCCAGAGTCCCGCCACCCCGAACGGTCGCCGATCGGGGCGGTGGATCCAGAAGGGGATCTTCGTCGGCCGGGTCGAGCCGGCCACCTCACGCGGGCGCCACTCGTAGAACCCGTCCATGGGCACGACGCAGCGACGATGGGCGAACGCCTCTCGAAAGGCGGGCTTGCTCGCGGCCGTCTCGGAGCGGGCGTTGATCATCCGGTTGCCGATCGAGGGATCGTCGGCCCACGGCGGCACGAGTCCCCAACGCATCGGGCCGAGGCGGCGCTCTCCAGCCGGGGACTGCAGCACCACCGCAAGCTCCTGGGTCGGCGCCGCATTGAAGCGGGGGTGCCAGTTCTCGAACACCGTGACATCGATGTCGAAGGCGTCGATGACCTCATCGAGCGGTGCGGCCAGGGTGTATCTGCCGCACATCGGGCTCAGTCGCCGTGGTTCTGGCGGAGCACCACCAACTGATCGCCATCCTCATGCTGCCGGCGGTAGCCGAGCAGGTGCAGCACCTGCAGGGCATAGAAGCGGGCGATGCCTCGATCGACGATCAATGCGTCGTCGCGATCGGGATGGATGCGGATTCCCGGCAGCCAGTGCACCACCCGCCCAAACCCGACCTTGCGGAGCACCTTCGACGCAGCCAGCCAGAAGGCGCTGAACTCCCGCACGAGAAAGAACCCGTCCTGTCCCAGCTGCTGATACAGGGGCATGAGCACCCGTGCCGACTCCGTTGCCGTCACCGGCCCCCGCAGATCGTCGGCCAGCACCTCACCCCGCCGTACCGGTTGAAAATTGCCGTACCCGGGGCGCATCCGAAATGCGTCTTCGGGGGCAACGGCGTGACGGTAGCGCATCTCGACCACCCGCGGCAGATGGCGGCTGTCGCGGCGCAACAAACGGCGGGCCGCCCCGAGTTCCGGCAGCTCGGACTCGGGCGCGATCCCGGTGGCGGCGAGCATGATCCAGATACCGGCCTCAG
Source organism: uncultured Gemmatimonadaceae bacterium (assembly GCA_964521385.1). GTDB lineage: Bacteria > Gemmatimonadota > Gemmatimonadetes > Longimicrobiales > Gaopeijiaceae > Gaopeijia. The sequence continues at coordinate 68,938 of CAZFRU010000009.1, forward strand.
CGCGGTCGACCGCAGCCGCCTCGGTGTGCTGACCACTCTCGAGGGCGATGGTGATGCAGCCGCGGGTGCCGAGATAGTCATGCAATGTGCCCTCGACGAGCTCTTCGAGCCCCAGCACCAACGGCACGGGGATCGCCAGCGCGATCTGGCGATTCCGCAGGGTATCAGACACCGTGCTGAATGGACCGCCGCTGCCCGACGTCGTGTGAAGGTCGAGCAGATAGACCGGCCCTTCGGACCCGACCAGGTACTCGTCGAGGATCGCCAACAGCTCGAGTTGCTCGGCGTCTTCAGCCGAACCGAGGCCTTCCATACCGATCGGCGATTGCAGCAACGCCGCCACCCCGGCCGATGTCCACGCCCGATTCAGGTCCCGGTCCACGAACCGCTTGCCGAGCGCGAGCGCCTGGCGATTGCCCGCCAGAAAGACCACCTGTCCACGCAGGCGGTCCTCACGGGCCGCGAGCGCGTGCACCATCCGTTGCGACGCCTCGACACCCGCCGGTTCGTTGCCGTGGACGCCGCCCACCACGATCAGAGTGGGTTGGCCAGAGCGCGCATGTCCGAGCCGCCCCAACACCCGTTCCAGGGTTGCCTCCACCGGTAGTCCTACTCCTCTGTTTCCGACAGGCGCTCTTCGAGCAGTTGATAGGCGATCGGCATGAAGTCCCGCTCACTCACGATTCCCACGAGCTTGCCGTCGCTCAGGACCGGCAGGCACGACACCCGATGCTCGCGCATGAGCACGATGGCCTCGAGAGTCGGCGTTTCAGGCGAGACGGTGATCGGATCCCGATCCATGATCGACTTCACGGGTCGCGCGTCGTCATCGTCGCTCACCCCTCTCGCCTGAGCGATCAGCCGCAGCACTGAACGATACGAAACCAGTCCCACGAGGCAATGGTTGTCGTCTTCCACCAGCACATGCCGGATCTGGTTGCGATCCATCAGGAACGCGACCATCTGCACCAGTTCGTCTTCGTGAACCGTGAAGAGGTGGGTGGTCATGTACTGCTCCACCCGCAGGTAGTTCAGCTTCCACCCGCCGGCTTCTTCGAGCTCGGCCAGCGGCCACTGGTGTCCAGGCGCGTCTTCCTGTTGCAAGCGGACGGTGGCGGCGGTCACCGCGGCCAGTCGCTCTCCACGAGTGCCCTGCCCCTTCATGTGCGCCAGCGACCGCAGGGTCCAGTTGGCCCCGGTCTGCCCCGATTCCACCCGGTTCTGCACGACCCCCAGGTAGCGGTTGATGTCCGACGGGCGAATGCCGTACGTCTCGAGTCCGCGACGCGCGAGGGGCAGGAGCGTCCCGAGCACGAGATCGGGTGCCGCAACGGTACGTCCGCCCACCCAGTTCATCGCCGCCTTGAGGCCGAGTTTGGCGGCCGCCAGGCAGTTGGCCTTCGCGTCGTCGAAGTCCATCGCCCGGGTGATGTCGCCGTACTCCTCCACCCCTCCGAGAACCGCACCGATCCAGAACGCCGCATTGGCCACCTCGTCGAGCACGGTGGGTCCCGACGGCAGAGTGCGGCACTCGATCCGCAGGTGCGGGCGCCCCTCGCTGATGCCGTAGCAGGGGCGATTCCAACGGTAGACCGTGCCGTTGTGCAGTTGCAGCGCCTGCAGGCGGGGCACACCCCCCGCATCCAGCACCGCCGTGGCATCCTCTTCGACCTCCATCGCCAGAAGCACCCGAAAACGCGCGATGTCTTCCTGAAACAAATCAACCACCGAATCGCGAATCCAGCGATCACCAAATCGCACCCGGGGCGACATCTCGCGCATGTGCATCGTGCCGCTGCGTGTGTCGAGGGACTGTTGGAACAACGCGATCCGCGTCTCGGCCCAGAGGCGCTTGCCGAAGAGCAAGGGAGAGTTGACCGCGGCAGCCAGAACGGGACCCGTGATGGCCTGCGCCATGTTGTAGAAAGGCACGAACTCGTCGGCCGACACCTGGAGGTGCACCTGCGCCGACGTGTTGCACGATTCCAGCATGACCGAGTCGTGCTCGACCAGCAGCTCATCGGTGCCCTCGATCCTCAGGCGGTACGCCTGCCCTCCTCGCATGCGGTTGAGTGCGTCGTTCAGCGCGTAATAGCGCGCCCGCGGCGTGATGTTGTCGAGGGTGAGGTCGGACTTGGTGAGGGTGGGCAGGATGCCGGTCAGACACACCTGGGCGCCCTCTGCGCGGGCGGCTACACGGGCCTGCCCGAGCAGGTCGTTCAGTTCGGCTTCCCAGCGCGCGAAGGCGTCGCCCTCGAGCATCCGTGGCTCGAGGTTGACCTCGAGGTTGAAGCGAGCGAGTTCGGGTGTGAAGGGGGGACCGAGGCGTTCGAGTACCTCGACGCCTTTCGATGCAGGACGCCAACCCGGGCCCACCAGAAAGAACTCCTGCTCGGCCCCGATGCGTCGAACCCCGGATTCGATCATTCCGGTCTCGAGCATGCGCTCGAGAGCCTGAAGGTCGTTCAGGAGGGCGCGCGTAAAGGCGCGTGCCGATTGGGGAGTCTGCTCGGGAACCAGATCCTGACCCATGAATGCCCTATACGAAGGTGGAAATCTCGAGCAACGACTTCTTGCGTATGTCGGGCACCTCTACGGCCTCGGCTGGAAACCCCACCACGAGCAGGAGAAACGCCCGTTCGTTGATCGGCCGTTCGAGAAGGTCGTTCAGGAACCCCATGGGCGATGGCGTATGCGTGAGCGTAGCCAGGCCGGCATGATGAAGTGCGGCGATCAAGAAGCCGGTGGCGATCCCCACCGACTCGGTCACGTAGTAGTTCTTGTGCTTCTCCCCCTCCGCGTCGCGACTCCAACTCTCAGCGAAGATGGCGATGAGCCACGGGGCCACCTCGAGAAAGGGTTTGCGGGCGTCGGTGCCCAGATGCGCCAGAGCTTCGATCCACTCGTCGGGCGCCCGCCCGCCATAGAAGGCCTGCTCCTCTTCTTCGGCGGCCTCACGGATCCGGCGCTTCATGCCCGGATCACCGACGGCGACGAAGTGCCAGGGCTGCTGATTGGCTCCGTTGGGCGCCGTACCCGCCGCCCGAATGCAGTCTTCGATGATCTCGCGGGGAACCGGCCGGTCGGCGAACTCGCGCACCGACCGGCGCAGCCGGATCTCATCGAGAAACGCCCGGGCTCGGGCACGCATCTCTTCGGGCGAGTATACGGGCCGACTCGGAAGGGGTACCGTGCGGTGCGAGGGCGCCATGGAGACTCCGTGAGGGAACGAACGGAGACAATCTGCTACGAGCGCGGGCTCGTCAAGCAAACTCCGACCACCCAGCGTCGGTTCGCGGCCTCGAGCCGACTCAAGCTCCGCGGCGCAACGCCTGCAGCGCGGGCGGGCCCACACCGGCCCGCGCCAGCGCACCCAGCACCTGAGCCGCAGGCAGATTCAGGTATTCGGTGAAGAACCGCAGGTGCACCAGACCCACGATTTCCTCGTCGGCGAGTTCGATCGCAGCCCAACTGGCGCCCGGGCGCGAACGGAACTCCCCATAGGCACGGTCGAGGGGGGCTGCGTCGACGGTATCGCCGATGGGCACGTGGTACTGACCCGCATGCAGTTGGTAGCGGCCCGACAGCTCACTCCAGCTACGGCCCGACCGGCGCAAGGCGATCACCGCGTCGGGCGATACCCCGCCGCGCCCCGCGATGAACAGCACCACGGGAATCTCGGCCACGGGCAACCCCCAACTGGCCAGCACCTTCACCTCGTCGACCGACACCCGATAGTGCTCGGCCACCGCCTGCAGGTAGGTGTCCTGAGCCGGATTCTGAGCCTCGGCCGTCACGGGCATCAGGACCGCGCCAGCCGAGGCCAGGACCAGAGCGAACGTCGCTCGGGCCGTCGATCGTCGAGCACGAACACGCATGGGCAATCGCCGCCGATGGAAGGAGGATCGAGTCATGGACACGCAGGGTGCTACCCCAACGCTGTCACCAGGTCCCCCCAGCGCGCCAGGGTAGAGTGGTCTCAGCGCCCCGGACCCTCGACGATCTCGCGGTACGAATCGGGATTCCATACGGGTCGCGCGTCGGCATCGGCCACGTCGATTCCGAGATAGAGCAGCAGGCGTCCGATGCGAGCGGTCTTCTCGGTGTCGATCTTGTCGAGCTCGTCCGAGGCGCGATGGTAGTCCTCGTGCGTGCCATTGAAGAAGAACAGGATCGGCACGCCCTTGCGCGCGAAGTTGAAATGGTCCGACCGGAAATAGAACCGCTCCTCGGGCCAGATGTCGTCGATGGCGGTCATGCCGATCTCGGGGTGAGCCGCGTTGACCCGATTCAGGGTGGCGCCGAGATCGGAATGCTCCTTGCCGATGGCGACGATGGTGTCGGGCCAGTTCCGGCCCACCATGTCGGCGTTCAGGTTCGCGACCATGGCCTCGACGGGCACCGTGGGATTCTCGGCGTAGTACTGACTGCCCAGCAGCCCCTTCTCTTCACCGCTCACCAGCACGAACACGAATGATCGCCTCGGTCGGGGATCGAGCGACGCCAGGGCCTCGGCCACCTCCATCACCGTCGCCGTGCCCGAGGCGTCGTCGTCGGCCCCGTTGAAGATCGAGTCGCCGCCTTCGGCGTTGGCCCGCACACCCACATGATCCATGTGGGCCGAGTAGACCACGTATTCGGCCTTGAGTACCGGGTCACTGCCTTCGAGAACCCCCACCACATTGGGAGCGCTGTCGTCCTGCAGAAGCGAAAGCGCGGTGGCGGTCGACAAGGTCAGGTCGCCCACGGATGAGACCTCGACGGCCTCGCCGTGGCGTGCCTGGAGGGCGGCCACCTCGACCCCCGTACCGGCGAGCATCCGCTCGACGGCAGCGGCACGGACCGATATCACCGGGGTCCGCTCGGGGTCGAGTTCACCCACCACCCGCGTGCCGGCGGCGGCGCGGGCCGCCGAGCGATTCCAGCGTTCGTCGTCGAGGGTGGTGACGAGAAAGACGTTGTCCGCACCCGCCTCGTAGAGCGCGGCCACCCGGGCCGTCCACCCTTCGGCCCGAGTCGCCTCCATCTCGGGTCCCGCGAAGATGAACACCTGCGCCCGGGCCGGCAGGTCGTCGAGGACCGCTGCGCCACTGCCCGACATCACCACGACCGGGCCCGTCCCCTCGCCCTCGCGGGGCAGTCCCTGGATGGCCATCAGGTCGGTGCCCCAGGACAGCGAGGCCCCGCCCGACGAGGTGACCGACGACGCGTCGGCGTCGACGGCATACTGCCGGAGCGCGTAGCGCTGGATGTAGCCGCCGTCGACACCCGGTGCGATTCCCATGGCGGCAAACTCGGCCCCGATCCAGACGGCGACCTCTTCGAGCTCGGGACTGGGCGTGTCGCGGCCTCGCATGCTGTCGTCGGCGAGCACCGAGATGCGCTGGTACAGGTCGTCGGCGGTGATCGTCGCTGCCGCAGCTGCCGCCGCCTCGGGGGTGACGGGAGCCGCAGGGCCACTCACCGCGGTCGCCTCGCCTCTGCCGCAGCCGGCTACGACGACCAGGAACAACGCAGACGCGGACAAGGCCCCAAGAGGCCTGTAGCTTCGAAGACCGATAGACATGGACCGCCTACTCCGACCAGGGTTGAACTCGACAGCAGCTGCCACAGCAAGACAACATAGGCAATCGGTCTCGACTTCGCGTCCCCTCAACCGCTCACGCCCACCACCCCAGGCGCTCTCAGCCCGCGTCGACCCTGCGGTACGCCTCGATCACCGCCGTCTCGCCCTCGGCGCCCGGGCGTGAGTTGCCGTGCTCCATACCGATGACGCCGGCAAACCCCCGGTCGCGGATATGCGCGAAGACGTTGGCGAAGTTGATCTCACCGGTCGTGGGCTCCTTGCGCCCAGGATTGTCGCCCACCTGGAAATACGCGATTTCGCTCCATGCCGCGTCGAGATTCGGCAGGAGGTTGCCCTCGGTGATCTGCTGGTGGTACAGGTCGTCGAGGATCTTGCAAGCCGGACTGTCGACGGCCCGGCAGATCTGGTAGGCCTGGGGGATTCCCTTCAGAAAGAGCCCCGGATGGTCTCTGGGATTGAGTGGCTCGAGCACCATGACGAGACCGTGGGGCTCGAGAATCGCCGAGGCCTGTCGAAGCGACTCGACCACGTGGGCGGTCTGGTAGTCAGGGTGCAGACGCAAATCGACATGCCCCGGTACGACGGTCATCCAGGTGGCGTTGACGCGGCGCGCGACCTCGACCGAGGCCCGAATCTCATCGAGAAACTCGGCACGCCGGTCGGCGGCCCCGCCGGCCAGGTTGGGCTCGCGCCAGTGGATCGTGTGAGCCACGAACACCCCCATCCGCATGCCGAGACGGGCCATGGCGCGCGCGATCCGCTCCTGCTCGTCGACGGGCCGCAACCGCATGTCGTTGTCTTCGAGCGAGCGGAATCCCTGATCGGCCATGAATTCCAGCTGGCCCACCAGATCGTCGCCACCCCGATTCCTGAACATCCCGAAATGGGGTGCGTAGTCGAGCGAGAACGGCTCCGCGCGCGGCGCAAGCGCGCCGAGAGAGGCGGAGGCCGGCACCACCCCACCGAACCCCACGGCCGCACCCGCCTTCAAGAACTCTCGTCGCTCCATCATGCACCGATCCGGTCAGGGCCGCCCGCGCGGCGTTGGAAATCCCTCGGTCTGCCAGGCGACACCCCCACCGCTGCGGGGGGTCACCCACACTGCGACCCCCTCCAACCCGGCCACCAGGCGCTCACCTCGGCGCCGGTCGAGCACGCTCAGCGCCGATGCCAGAACGTCGGCCGTGGTGGCGTCGGGGGCAACGACCACGACGGTCGGTGCGTCGGGCACGCCCAGCCCGGTACGGGGGTCGACGATGTGCGAGTACCGCACGCCACCGACCTCGAGCGCCTGGTAGCGATCTCCCGAGGTGGCCACCGCAACGTTGCGCAGTCGATGGGTCTCGCCGTTGGGAAACTCGACCTTCCACCCCGCCTCGCCCGGTGGAGGGTCGCCCAGGGCGAGGTCTCCACCCGCATCGACGAGAGCGGCCGCAAAGCCGCGGGCGGTCAACTGGGTCAGCATCGCCTGGGCCGCAAACCCCTTGGCGATGCCCCCCAGGTCGAGCGCCATACCCGGGCGCGCCAGGTAGGCCGTGCGCGCATCCGGGTCGAGATGCAACCCGGACGCTCCCGACCGGGCCCGCGCGGCGGCCAGGCGGCTCGGCTCCGGCAGTACGCCCCGGCGCACGCTCCACCGCCATAGCCGGGTGAGGGGCCCGAGGGTGACGTCGAATACACCTTCGGTACGCTGGCCCCATGCCGCGCCAGCCTGGAGCACCTCCCACAGCTCGTCGCTGACCGGCAGCGGCACCCCGGTCCCCGCGGCCTGCGCGAGGTGGGCGATCTCACTCTCGGGGCGATAGTCGCTGAACAGCGAGTCGAGCCGCACCACGAGCGAGAACGCCGCTGCCGCAGCGCGGGCCGCCCCCCCGGTGTCGGCCGAGTGGATCACCAGGCGCACCATGGTGCCCATGTGCGGCTCCTGGAACTCATGGCGACGGCCCGTCCCCCCGTGGGGGGTCGCCGCACACCCTGCAAGCATCAGAGCAGCCGCACTCGCCCAACCCGGCGTGATCCGAGCGCCGAGAGCGAGGTGCCAGCCGACCCGACCGCCCGGGGCCTTCACGACGTTCAGAACGCCCGGGTGACTCCGGGCACCGCCACCGGATACCGGCCGGTCGCGTCGGGCACGACGCGCGGCGGCGCGTCCCAGGCGTAGCGCGCGGGGCTCAGATCGAGGTCGGAGTTCAGCGCCTCGTCCCATTCGACGATCTGTCCCGAATAGGTGGCCATCCGGCCCATGATCGCGGTCATCGTGGCGATGGCTCCCCGCTCGGCGTCCGCGTACGCGAAGTCACCCGCCGCGATGGCGGCGAACAACTCGTCGTGCTCGACCTGATACGGATTGGGATCGCCTTCGGCGTCGTAGGCGAACAACGAGTGGCCGCTGGCCGATACGATCTGTCCCGGTCGGGGCGCCGTGCCGTTGGTCCCGTGAAACCCCTCCGAGACCCGACTCGCGGTGTTGGGCATGTGCCGACACTGGCTCAGCACGCGAGCGCCCGACGCGTACTCGAATTCGACGAAGTGGTGATCGAAGATCTGACCATGATCCACGCCGGTCCGGAGCAGGCGTCCCCCCTGCCCCTGGGCTCGTACGGGATGGTCGCCCAGAACCCAGTTGGCGACATCGAGGTTGTGGATGTGCTGCTCGACGATGTGGTCTCCGCACAGCCAGGTGAAGTAGTACCAGTTGCGCATCTGGTACTCCATCTCGGTCTGATCCGGCTGCCGCTCCCGCACCCAGACGCCCGCATCGTTCCAGTAGACCCGACCCAGGATCACATCGCCGATCATGCCGGCGTGGATACGGTCGACCCATTCGCGATACACGGTCTGATAGCGGCGCTGGAGACCCACCACGACGTTGAGCTTGCGCTCCTGGGCGCGGGCTGCGGCGGCGATCACCGTGCGAATGCCGGGCCCGTCAGTGGCCACGGGCTTTTCCATGAACACGTGCTTGCCGGCGTCGACGGCAGCGGCGAAGTGCAGCGGCCTGAACCCCGGAGGAGTAGCCAGGATCACGACATCGACCAGCGGCAGCACCTTCAGGTAGGCGTCGAACCCCGCGAAACGGCGCTCGGGCGGCACATCGATACGAGGCGTCAGGTCGACGCCCCCCGACCAGCTGTCGGAGGCGGTGTTGACCAGGTTGGTGTAGCTACCCTCCACGCGATCGGCGAAGGCGTCGGCCATGGCGACGAGTTGCACGTCCTGCGAGGTGCTGAGCGCCTGGACCGCGGCTCCGGTGCCCCGGCCGCCACACCCGACCAGACCAATACGGATGGCTGCCGAGCTGGGCTTCGCAGCCCGCAGCGGTGTCGCTTGCGCGAGGGAGATCCCGCCCAGAGCCGCAGCCGCTCCCGTCTTCATGAAGTTGCGCCGGTCCATCGTCGATCTCCTTGGTTCATGGGTTCGAGGCGAAACTACTCTCCTGGCAGGATCTCCGCCCAGTAGGCTCGGATCTCGTCCAGTGAGTAGTCGTGAGCAGGACTCACCAGGCGAAAGCCCACGTGGGGCGAATCGGTGTTCCACCAGCTGCTCTTCGGGATCTGCGGGTCCCGCCGTTTCCACGCCGGGGTCTCGGGAAACCGAGCCGCGCAACGCAGGTCGGACGGCGGATCGTCGAAGGCGCCGCCGCGAACCACCCCCTGCCCTCGCAGGGGGTCGCCGGCCCGGGGCTCGAGCGCCTCGCCCTGTTCGGGAAGGCGCGCATAGGCGTCGGCCAGGAATCCATCGCCCACCCACTCGGCTACATTGCCGCTCATGTCGAACAGCCCCCAACCGTTCGGGGCCTTCGATCCCACAGGGTGGTGCGAACCACCGCTGTTGGCCTCGAACCACGCCTGTTCGGCGAGGCGAGCCCCCTCGACGGTACCGAAGGGGGTCTCACCCCCGGCCCGGCAGGCGTATTCCCATTCGGCCTCGGTGGGAAGACGGAAGAGCCGACCCGTCTTCTCGGACAACCAACGCGCGTAGTGCAGCGCGTTCATGCGGGTCATGCCGGTGGCCGGATGATCGCCCTTGGGCATGCCGTGACCGGGATCCTCATAGGGCGGTGACGGTCGGGTGACGGCATCGGCGTCGAAGTCACTCGACGAGGTGGTCGACCCATCGTCGTCGAAGCTCCGGAAGCGAAAAGGGGCGTACTGGTCGTAGGTCACCTCGTGCGTCCCCATCCAGAACCCCGGGAGCCGCACCGTGCGTACCGGGCCTTCGTCGGCGTCGCGGCCCACCTCGTCGGCCGCACTTCCCAGCCGGAACACCCCGGCCGGAACGAAGACCAGTTCGAGGCTCTGGCCGGTACCGACGATCTCGACGCTGCGGGTCTCGCCCGGCTGCTGAGCGGCGAAAGTGGGCGCGGCCGCAGCGACCCAGACGGACGCTGCAACCGCTATGGCGCGAACGAGCCCCACCCCGCGGCCCCGCCTCACCCGGCCGGAACCCGCAGGATCGGATAGGTGCCCTCGTGGATGTACCGATCGAGCAACCCCCAATTGGCCAGCCCGTCGTCGGAGCGGGGCTCGAGCAGATAGAAGACCAGACGCCCCAGCGGTTGCGCGACGTCGACCTGTACGGTGCCGGCGGGAAGCGACCGTGAGGCCGTCGTCCAGCGGCCGTGCAACTCGACCTCGTTGTGTCCCTGGAACTCCCGCTCGGACACCGTCGACGAATCGACGACGAACACCTCGACGGGCTCGGTGCGCTCGGCCGCAAGGGTCGTGGTGGTCACTCCATGGGCCGCCAGGCGATCGAGCGCCGGGACCACCTCGGCCGGCACGTAGTACCGCACCGGCGCCGTCTCCGTATCGGTGGCCGCAAAGGTGCCGTACTCGCGCATCAATGTGGGCGTCAGCACATCGACCCGCCGCAGGATCGTGGCTCCGGACCAGGGATTGCGCTCCTCCACCACCTCACCCAGGAGAATGGTCGACAGGGTGTCGGCCGCAGCGAAGGTGGCCCGGGTCGGCAGGGTAGAGCCCACGACCGATGCGTCGGCTGCTTTCACCGCCGCGCGGATCGCGTCGGCGTCGGCGGCTGCCCAATCGAGAATCGACTCGACCAACCAGAGCGAGGCCTTCACCCGGTCTTCGAAGGTGGCGTAGGCGTAGGCTTCACCGAGAATGGCGAGTCGATTGCGGAGTCCGATGTAGTTGTTGTTGAAACGGGGCCGGTGGTCGAAGGTGTACCAGCCCATCTCGCCGTCCGGCGTACGTTGGGTGTTGCCGTAGTAGTAGAAGTGCCATCCATGCTCCGCCTCGACCTGGGCCGTGATGCGCGGCAGCCCTTCGTTGCGCAGCAGATCGACCACCGACGCGGGCGCACCGGGATGCAGCGGCGGCGAATAGGTGAGGTGGTAGCCGATGCGGGATCCGTCGGTCGTGTGGAGGTCGACCGAGAGATGCGGATCGTAGCGGTTCATCATCCCCACCACCGACCGTGCTTCGGGAGAATCGAGCTTCATGTGGTCACGGTTCAAATCGAGCCCCATGGCGTTGGGACGCTGCCCCATACCGCCCAGGGGTCCGTGCTGACGCGGACGATTGGTGAGCGTCACACGCTCGTTGCCGTCGGCGTTGTAGAGCGGCGTCACGAGCAGCACCAGGTCGTCGGTCCACGCGGGGGCGGTGCCGTTGGCGAGATCCCGTACCAGCATCTGCAGCGCTTCCTTGCCGGGCACCTCACCGCCGTGGATGTTGCCCTGCAGATAGACGCGCACCTTACCCGTGGCACGCACCGCGGCGGGCGACGGATCCGGCGCCCCGATGACCAGCATCGGGATCGAGCGCCCCTCTTGCGTATACCCCATCGACACGAGGTGCATGTCGGTGCGCCGTGAAGCGACCGTCTCGAGAAACGCCATCACGTCGGCGTAGCGGCTCGTCTCGATGTACCCGGTGGCTTCGGCCCGCGTGGGAAGGGTGGTGGCGTCGAGCACGGACTGCGCCTGCGCCGAAGTCGCCGTCAGGAGGGCAAGGGCCGCAATGAGGTGGAACCGCATGGAAACTCCGGAATGGGGACTGGATCGGACCCTGCGAATCGACGGGGCGAAGGTAGCCTCGGGGGTCCGGTCCGTCACGGGGTCTGCCGGAGCGCCTCCAGAAGCGCGGTGAGTTCTGCGGCCGGGAGTGGCCCATCGAGCGCGGCCCAGCCACCGCTCACCTCACGCACCGCCCGTGCCCAACCGGGCGCCGCCCCCTCGAGGTCGACCGGCGGCTCGAGGACCGGCTCGTCGCCGCCCACCGGCCGACCCGCCACCCGCAGTTCGACTCGTCGCCCGTCGGCCAGGCGCTGCAGTACCACCAGTCCTTCCTGGCCCGGCCACACCTCCCTCCAGCGAATCTCGTCGATGGTGAGCCCGGGCAGCGCCAACGCGAGGCCGGCCGGGGCGTCGGCGTCGGGTCGTTGGAGGTCGGTCGGGGCGATGTCACGCGGGGGCGCCGAGAGATCCAGGGGTGCACCCGCGCTCGTGACCCGCGATCGCTGCTGCTGCGCGAGCTGCTCGCGTGTTCGTGCGAGGGCGGCGGCGGTCCCCGTGCGCTCCGAGCGGAGCGCGGTCTCGCCGCCACGACCCGCCACGGTGTCCAGCACGTCGAGCGTGCGCTGCAAGAGCGTCGAATCGACGGCCACCAGCGGCTCGCGCTGGGCAAGCAAGGCATTGGTATCGGGCTCGGTCGCAGGATCGGCCTTGGCTGCGGCGGGCGGGGCATCGTCGACCCGCCCGGGCTCGCTCACGGCCGCAGCCGGGGGTGCCGGAAGCGGCTCGGCAGCCAGCGGGGGCGCGGCGACCCGCTCCCGGGCGGCGGTGGGCAACGCAGCCGCCTGCTCTGCGAGGGGCGCGGTCTCGACCGACGTCGTCTCGTCGACCGACCGCTCGTCACGACGGGCATCGGCTTCGGACTCGATCCCGGCGGCCGCCTGCTCCGAGAGGGGCGTGGCCTGGACCGCCGACGCGTCGCCTGCGGCCCGCCCCGCTTCAGGCAGCGAAGCCGAAGGACCCACGACCCCGATTCCGTAGCCGACGCCGAGCGAGAGCACCACGGTAGCGGCCCACCCGAGCGCCGGCGCGAGCGTCCGGCGACGCCCCACGCCCCCCGCCCAGCCCACTACAACACCACCGGCCACCACCCGCAGATCCACCAAACACGGCAACGACACCCCCGCCAGCGGATCGTCGGCCCCGAGAATCGCCTCAGCCCGGTCGCGCACGGCCGACTCGACGGCCAGGCGGTCCCGACAGGCGCGACACCGATCCAGATGCGCCCGCACCTCGCGCTGGCGACCGTCGTCCAGCAGGTCGAGGGCGCCGTCGAGATAGGTGTGCAGTTCGCCCTCGGAGAGGTGCGCCCCACCCACGGTGGGTGTTCTATCGTTCTGCGGCATGGTCGTGCTCCTCGATGTCGAACGCAGCCACGAGGCGTTTCCGCGCCCGGGCCAGAGTGGTGCCGACAGCGCTGGCCGCGAGGCCCGTGCGCTCGGCGATCTCCCCATAGTCCAGTCCCGCATCCCAGAGCAGCAGCACCTCGCGGTCCCGCTCGCCCACCCGCGCTAGCGCCGACCGGACCCGCGCCCGCTGCTCGGCCTGCGCGGTCGCCTCGAGCGGATCGGGCTGCGGATCCACCTCCGATGCGCCCCCGGCGATCAGCGCGAGGTGATCGCGGCGCCGGATCACGGTGCGAGCCTCGTCACGGGCCAGATTGGCAGCCACGTGGAAGAGCCACGCCCGGGGATCGTCGGGCTCTTCACGCAGCGCCCGCACGAACGTCTCCTGGGCGAGGTCCCGGGCCCGCTCCGGATCCCACACCTTGCGGTGGAGGAACCGCACGAGGCCCGGGAAGGTCTCGCGATACACCGCCGTCCAATCGATGCTCAACTCCCGCTCCCGTAGAACTCGGCATGAAAAGGGCGTGTCAGTCGCCGGCCCCGAATGCGACCAGCACGCGGCGCTGATCTGTGGCACTGAGGGCCTCGGCGCCACCGTCGTCGATCCGTAGACGAAGACCGTCGCCGGCCAGCTCGATCCGTCCCGCCCGAAATGTCGCCTCCAGCGCCGGCAGTCGGGCCACCAGCGCAAACCACGCCTCGCCGTACGGCTTGACCCCGACCACGGGCAGCATCGAATCGATGCCCGCTTCGATCCATACCCCATCCTGCAGGTGGAAGACACGTCCGGCCAGCACCCGCGTATCGACGGGGACTCCTTCCGCCGCCAGCTCGGCCAGCGCCTCGAGTTCCTGCGTCCGGCCCGCCGCGCGGAACCGGCGCGAACGCTCAGCCACCTTCACGGCCGGAGCACCCACTCCGCCCGCCACCGCCTGGCTCATGCGCCGGGCCTGGTCGGCCGGTGCCGCTGGGCGCGGCGGGCCGAGTGCGGCGTCGGCCACGATCATGTCGGGCTCCTGCACCAGCAAGCTGGTAAACGGACTGGGCAGACCATAGCGCAACGCCGTGGTGCGAATCTCTTCGACCAGGTCGGCGGTCTCACCCTCGGTCCACAGTTGACGTGTCAGATGCCCGAGCTTGCGCGCGGCCCAGAGCCGGGGCAACTCGGCGTTGGCCTGCTCCAGTCGCGGGAACCGCACGGTGGTGGTCACCCGCTGCACCCGCCCGTCGGCACGTCCCTCGACCACCACCCGCCCCTCGCCCTCGCCCCGGTAGCGGGCCAGCAGGATGAGCGATTCGCCGGCGAAGACATCGGGAATGTGCACCGGGTACCAGTCCGAGATCGCCACCGGCGACTCGACCACCCGTACGTCGGTGAAGACCGGTTGCGAGATGCGCGCGGCCAGCAGCGACACGGCTCGCTCGACGTCCTCGTGAGGCTCGACATACTGGGTCGTGCCGCGCGTGGCCTCGGACAGGCGATCGAGCAGCCGGGTATTGACGTCGTTGCCGACCCCGAACGCGAAGACCCGAAACCGGCCCCGCTGGCCCTCGGCCTCGTTGGAGATGCGGTCCGGATCCCGCTCGCCGACCGTGGGCAGCCCGTCGGTCAGGAACACGACCACCGGCAACCGCTCCTGCCCCGGTGCGGTCTCGAACGCCGCAGCCAGGGCACCGGCGATGTTCGTGCCCCCGTCGGCCCGGAGATCACCGAGCCAACGGCGCGCGTCGGCGAGGGATCGGTCGTCCACACGCCGCCACTCGGTATCGAGCCGATTCACGCTGTTGCTGAAGGCCACCAGTCGATAGCGATCCTCGTCGTCGAGCCCAGCGAGCAACCCTTCGACGGCGCTGCGCGCCTGCTCCAGCTTCGTGCCCGCCATCGAGCCCGACACGTCGACCACCACCACCACGTCGCGCGCCTGCGACCGTGTGGTGGTCGCAGGAGGCGTCAGACTGAGCAACAGGTAGCCGTCGTCACCCGCAGGACGATGCGGGAGCACGGTGAGCCCCACGGCGTCTCCGCTGCGCGGCAGGAACACGGAGACCCGGCCTTCGGCAGCCGAGACACCAATGCGGAGCGTGTCCTGGTGACGGTCCACGTCGAGGGCGTGGCTCGGCGAAAACGGCTCGAGAAAGCTCGACGCCGGTGTGACCCGCATGGTCAGATCGACCGGCGCCGGAGCCGCGGTGCGGGATTTGCCCCCGTCGCCGTGCGTGGCCATGGTCGGCCGCAACGCGCCCGGGGTGCGGAACTGCAGGCTCTGTCCTGCCGGCGTCAGGAGCTGACTGTAGCGCAGGGTTACACGGCGGCGTTCACCGGGTGCGATCGGGAAGACACGAGCCCGAAACAGCCCCTCACCCAGGTACTCCACCAGTGCGGGGTCAGCCATGCGGCGCACGATCTCTTCGTAGATCTTCCGGGCTTCGTCGGCATCCATCACCTCACCCCGCAGCTCCGTTTCGCCCTGGTAGAGCGAGGCGCCCGACAGTGCCACGCCGGCCGGCAACGGATACAGGTAGTGTCCCTCGGCCACCCGTTCGCCCGAGTTGACGAACCACTCGTCGACCTCGACGGTGGCTATCGCGCCCTCGACGACGACCGAGACGCGACTTTCGACGCGCTCGACCGAGCCCATCCCGGGCCGAACCGGGTCGATCCATCCCTGCGTGCGCGCCTCGCCCGGCACGAGGGCCACGATGAGGCTCGCCGCCAGGGTGGCGGGCACGAGGTGGGTGGATCGATTCAACGCCCTGCGGGCAAGATTCGCGAAGACCATCGGAGTTCTCCGGTTCGAGTGTCGGTGCTCGATCCGTATGACGCGCCACCTTCGACTTCTTGCACACACCAGCGAGAAAAGGGGCAGACCGGACGCGCCGGCCTGCCCCACCCCGTCACCCAGTCTCCCGGGCGACCCACCACCCCACACCACCCTCTGCGATCAGATCTCCGAGCTCAGATCGAACCCCGCTTCTTCCAGTTCATGGGTCCGGCGGGCGTCGTCCTCGCTCACGATCTGTCCGTCGAACAGATGCACCGCGCGGTCGGCCACGTGGGCGTAGCGCGGGTCGTGTGTAACCATGCAGATGGTGGCCCCTTCGAGATGCAGTTCCTTCAGGAGTCCCATCACCGCATTGCCGTTCTTCGAATCCAGGTTTCCCGTGGGCTCGTCGGCCAGGAGGATCAGCGGCTTGCCCACGATGGCCCGCGCCACGGCGACCCGCTGCTGTTGCCCCCCCGAGAGCTGGCTCGGGTAATGGCCCATGCGATGGGCCATGCCGACGCGCTCGAGGGCCGACTGAACCCGTTCCTTGCGCTCCGACCCGGGCATGCCCCGATAGGTCAGCGGCAACTCGACGTTCTCGTAGACCGTGAGGTCGCCGATGAGGTTGAAGGCCTGGAAGATGAACCCGATGGCCTGATTGCGGATCTTGGCCCGCTGGCTCGCGCTCAGCGTTTCGACCGGCTCGCCGTCGAGCAGATACTTGCCGCCCGTGGGCGAGTCCAGCAGGCCCAGGATCGAGAGCATCGTGGTCTTGCCACACCCTGACGGACCCGCGATCGAGACGAACTCGCCGCTCTGGATGTCCAGATTGACCCCCGACAGCGCGTGGGTCTCGACCTCTTCGGTATAAAACACCTTGGAGAGGTCGCGCAGGTGGATCAGGGGTTGGTCGCTCATGTGCTTCTCGTCTCCGGGACTCGCGGGAGGGGTCGTGATCGTCCGTGCCACTTTTGTTCAGACGACGGGAGGACCGAAAAAGTTGCAGACGGGGGGGAGAGGAGGGCCGGAGGCGTCGGGGACGCCCTTCGGGGACGGTGCTGGGCTCCGCTTCCGTTTGCGAGCCCTGCGGTGGTTGGGTCCAGGCCGCACGTTGCTCCTGCCCAGGTGTCCCCTGCGGGCGTCCCCGACGCCTCCGGCCCACGGGATGAGGTGGGGTTGTCGTACCGAAGACCGTGCTGGAACCCGCCGGGCGGGCCGCTGTCTTCGCGGCGCATTGGGCTTAGCTTTCCCGGTCGAACGCTTTTTCGTCTTTCCACCCACCCGAACGCGACATGGACTGGATCACTCGCCCCGACGCCTGGATCGCCTTTGCGACGTTGACGGTGCTCGAGCTCGTGCTCGGCATCGACAACATCGTCTTCATATCGATCCTCTCGGAAAAGGTCCGCGTGGAGCACCAGAAGGCAGCGCGCACCGTGGGGCTCGCGGTGGCCATGGTGACCCGTATCTTGCTGCTCTTCTCGATCACCTGGGTGATGTCGCTGACGCGGCCGCTCTTCGAGGTGGTGGGCCACCCCATCGCCGGGCGCGACATCATCTTGATCGTCGGGGGACTCTTCCTGCTGACCAAATCGACCCGGGAGATCCACGACAAGCTCGAGGGCGAAGAGCAGGCGCACGGCCACGGCGGGACCGCGACCTTCCGCTCCGTGATCATCCAGATCGCGATTCTCGACCTGGTGTTCTCGCTCGATTCGGTCATCACCGCCGTGGGGATGGCCGACGACCTGGGGGTGATGGTCTCGGCCGTGGTGGTGTCGGTGCTCTTCATGATGTGGGCCGCCGAGCCCGTGAGCAGCTTCGTGGGCCGGCACCCGACCGTGAAGATGCTCGCGCTCAGCTTTCTGTTGCTCATCGGCATGACGCTGGTGGCCGAGGGACTCGGCCAGCACTTCAGCAAGGCCTACATCTACTTCGCCATGGGCTTCTCGATCTTCGTCGAGTCGCTCAACCTGCGCCTGAAGAAGGACGCTCGCGACCCCGTACAGCTCCGCGGGGCGACGCTACCGGGGGCCGACGCACCCGCACAGACAGCCGAATAGCCGACGGGCGCCGCCCCCCGATGAGGGAGCGGCGCCCGCCGATGAATCCGGAAACGGATTCGAACTACATGGCACCCAGCACGCCCGCTTCACCCTCGGCGGAAACGACGAAGTGCAGCCACATGCCACTCACGGCATGGCCCGGCACATAGCAGACGAGCGAGTACTCACCGGCCTCGCTGGCTACGAACGACACGACGGTCGACTGCCCCGGCATGGTGGATTCGGTCATCGAGGTGGGGTTGGGCGAGATCGCGCCCGGAAACACCGGCGTCGCATCGATCATGGCCGGCGGCGTCGTGAATCCCGCCGACACACCGATGGAGTGCGCCATGTTCGGGTCACTGTTCGAGAAGTTGATGGTGACGTTGGCCCCGACCGGCACGGTGATGGTCATCTCACCGTGCTGGGCACCGTTGTAGTTCCAGTAGTTGCCCTTGTCGGTCTGGCCGGCAACGATGTCGAGTTCGATCTGGTCGCCGTTCTGGCGGTACCAGCTCGGCATGGACATGGTGCCCGCGGGAGCGGCGGCTTCAGCCGGTGCGGCGGTCTGGGTAGCCGGGGCACCCGTCTCGGCAGAATCGGACCCGCCACAGGCGGTGAGGCCCAGGAACAGAGCGGTGGAAAAAGCAAAACGCTTCATGGTCGATGTGTCCTTGATACGATGACGGTGGCACTGGATCGGCCTGTCGGACCGATGCCGGGCGGGATCGCCCGGAGGCGCCCCGAATGCGGAATCCCAAGCTTGTCAAGATAATTGACAAGCACCGGATGATGAAGGGTACGCCCGGGACGGTCAAGACGAATAGTACGAGGCGTTCTCGTCGATGTAGCCGTGTGAGAGGTCGCACCCCCAGGCACGTGACTCGCCCGAGCCCACTCCGAGATCGACGTGGAGGTCGACCGGATCATCGAGCAGAAGCCGCCGCACCGCCGCCTCGTCGAAGTCTGCTCGTCGCCCGTCGCCGAAGATCTCCACCGGCCCGACGCGAGCCCGCACCCGCTCCGGTTCGACGCGCACGTCGACACACTTGCCCACCGCCATCAGGATCCGGCCGACGTTGGGATCGCCGCCGTGCACCATGGTCTTGATGAGGGGGGACTCGACCAATGACCGCGCCACCGTGCGCGCCTCCGCAGAGGTCGCGGCGCCCGTGACCTGGATGCGCAGCAGTCGGGTGGCGCCCTCCCCGTCTCGGGCGAGCATCTCGGTCATACGCGTACAGAGGTGCAAGAGCGCCTCTTCGAACAGCCCGCCCTCGACCGGGCCTGCGTGCCCGTTGGCCAGAATCGCGCAGGTATCCGAGGTGCTGGTGTCGGTATCGACCGAAAGCATGTTGAAGGTGCGATCCGCCACCCGCCGGAGCACGGCGTCGAGGGGGCGTGCCTCGATTTCGGCATCGGTGAAGAGGTAGGCCAGCATCGTGGCCATGTTGGGGGCGACCATGCCGGCGCCCTTGGCCACGATGGTGAGGGTGACCGCAACGTCGTCGAGCCCGCGGATCTCGCACGAGAGCGCCTTGGGGTGGGTGTCGGTGGTCATGATGCCCCGCGCACCCACCAGGGGATCGGCCTGGAGCCGAGCCGCCAGCCCCACGACGCCCGACTCGATCTTGTCGATGGGCAGAGGCACACCGATCACCCCCGTCGAGCTCATGAGCACGAGGTCGGCGGCGATTTCCAGCTCGCGGGCGGCGGCCGCACCCATGCGTCGGGCCGCTGCGATGCCGGGCGCGCCCGTTCCGACGTTGCTGACCCGCGAGTTGACCACCACGGCCTGGAGCCGCCCCCCCTTCAAGAGCTCGCGACCCACGATGATGGGCGCCCCCGGAAAGTGGTTGCGCGTGAACACGGCGGCGGCCGTGCACGGCACGTCGGAGGCGAAGAGGGCGAGGTCGTCGCCCTGCGTCTTGATGCCGCAGTGGGTGGCAACGCAGCGAAAGCCGCGGGGAAAGCGGGGTTCGGTGTGATCCTTCATGACGTCTGCCCGGGTATGGGAAGGCCCCCCCGGTCGTGTCGACCGGGAGGGCCGCAGTGCGCCCGAGAGGATTCGAACCTCTGACCTTCGGCTCCGGAGGCCGACGCTCTATCCAGCTGAGCTACGGGCGCGTACCAGAGCCGCTAAATGTCCATACGGCCCTGGGGTGGGTCAAGGCCGCAACGCGAAACCGCAGCGTCGCAGAAGTCGGTCCGTATCGTGTAGTCGAGATGAGGCCCTCACGGGGCCACGCGGACATTCCGCGCGGCCCCGCTCGAGCCCCTCCGTCAGTGGATCAAGGGCTGATCAGGTTGACGATCAGCGTCGTCCAGGGTCCGTATGGCAAGCCCAAGGGCAACACGCCCCCATCGCCGATCCGCATCCGGATCGTCGCCGAACCGACACTCCACGGAGTACCGATCGGGATCGTCGCAATATTGGCCGGAAGCCCGTTGGGTCCGCCACTGGTTGAAAGACCCTTGATCGAAAGGGTGTCGGAATTTTGAATCAACTCGATTTCGTACCTGGACGAGTTGGTGTCCATGCCGTGCGCTTCCACCAGCACCGCCGCCCCGAGTGTCAGGTTGGCCCCCGCCAGAGGGGACGTGATCACCGGTGCTGCCGGCGTTGCCGTGAAGGTGTACGGGAACGAGGCGCTGGTGCCGAGACTGCTCGTCACCGTGATGTCGACCGGCCCCACGGTCACCCCCGAATCCGGCGACCGTACCACGAAGCGTGTGCTGCCGCTGCTGTACGTGAACTGCGCGGGGATGGGCGGACCACCCTGCGAAAACTCGACGGTCGCCCCCGCCGGGAAGTCGGTGCCGTTGATCGTGATCATCTGCCCGAAGCCACTGGTGCCCGACCCCGGAATCGTACCGGTGATCACGCCCGGCGACTGCATCGTTCCGGCCAACGTCGTGGTCGTGAGCGCAAACTGGTTCACGGTGGCCGGCTGCGTCCCGAAGGTGTATCCGGCCAGCGACGCACCCACGGTGTAGCTTCCGGTCGGAATCGCAGTAAAGGTCGCGACCCCGTTGGCGTTGGTGACCGCCGCGAACGCCGTCGCCTGCAGCGACACGGTCACGCCCGGGATCGCACTCGCCCCGTCCGTCACCGTCACCTCGAGCGAACCCGAACTCGGCTCGTACTCGATGACCGACGCGATGACGCGTTGGCCGGCATCGTTCGGGATGTCGTTCCAAAGGCTCCCGAAGCCCGAACCTCCGATCTCGCCGTAGAACTCGACGCCACCATTCCGGTTGGGCTCGTTGGGGGCAAAGTTGCAGAACGACGCCACACAGGTGCCGACGATCTGAGGCGACGTCACGCCGGTCGCCAGGATCTGGCCGGTGGCCCACTCGTAGGTGCCGTCCGCACCGGCGTCATCAAACCCGATCCACCCGGTGTTGCCCCCCAGGGGCAGGTACGGCGCCAGGAAGTTCTGCTCGGCCAACGCATCGACCACCAGCAGGTGGCCCGGCATGCCAAGGTAGCTCGAGGCATTGGCCTCGGCATTCGCCGTGGTCCACAGGCTGTACGGCGCCCGCCTCAGGATCGGCCGGAACTGATACCAATGGTTGTTGCTGCCGGCACCGGTGCTCCACTGCACCGGAGCGTGCACGGTCGAATTGAACGGGCTGCTGGCGATGGGCATTCCGTTGACGGTGAGGGCCACCTGGTCCAGCCCCGGCGTACCGGGCGTGTACTCGACCAGATAGCTCCCGTCTCCGTTGTCAGTCACCGTCCCGGAAGCAGTGTTGGCCCCCGAAACCGAGGCCTGCACGTTGTCGCCGCCGACCGTGAGCGGGTTCTGGAAGCCGTCGGAGAGCGTGACCCACATGTAGGTCGGAAAACCGGGCGCCCCACCCGGCACCGTCGCCGCACTGCTGGCGCCATCGGCCACACCCGGGCCTGCCAGCGGTGTGACCGTCACCGAATACGGGCTGCCGCCGATCGGCGCCGGCACGATCACATCCTGCCGATCGAGAATGATGCTGATCTGGTCGACTCCCGCCGCCGCCGCGTTGTAGCTCGCAGCGTAGGTACCGTCGAGGTTGTCGATCACTGCCACGGTGGCCCCCGCGTTGGGGCCCGACGCGACCTGGACATCGAGCACGTCACCCCCGAACAGGAAGTCATCGCCCAGCGCGGTCCGGGTCTGGATCAAGATGTTGACCGGCTGTCCCTGCACCACCGTCGGAGGCACCACGGCCGAGCTCTGCGCCGCATTGGCCCCGAGCGCCGCTCCGAAGGTGCTGAACGCGACCTCGTTCAGGCTCACGTCGCGACGAATGACGGTGTTGAGTCCGCCGTGGAGCCGCCGTGCCGTCAGGGGCTGTGGACCCACCAGACCCAGGAGCTTCTGCGCTCCCTTCCTCATGAGGCTCGCAAAGCCACTGACACCCCCAGGACCCCCACCGTGGTTGTCACACTCGGGGGCACCGAAGGTGCTGACGAGGCGCCGTGTCGTGCCGTTGTCGCCCACCTTGTAGAGCACCAGCTGCGGATGCAGCGCCTCCGTGACGTTCTTCGCCACCAGCGCCGGGGTGTCCTGACAGATCACGACACTGACCCCCGGACCGTTGGGATCGATGTAGACATCTTCCGGAAAGGTGTTGACCTCGACGAAGAACGGCAGCTCGAGCGGATCGGGGAACACGTCGTCGCTCGGCGGCGTGATCTCGAGCTCCGCCGTCAGGATCACATCTGGAATCGGATTGCCGTTGATGTCGGTGAAGACGCCGTCGGGGGCGGTGATCACCCCGGCGATCACGGACTGCCCGCCGATCGTGCCCGTCACCTGCACCTGCGTGGGCTGTCCGTCACCCGGCCGTTCCACCCCGACGTCGCAGTCCTGGATATCTCCGTCCCCGTCGAAGTCGCAGAGCTGACCCTCGAGCGCGCCCTCCTCGACCCGGAACCCGATCTGGAAGTTGCCGCGGTCGGAGATGGGCACGAGTTCGTTGGTGATGTGCCGAATGAACGCACGCAGGAAGGGGTTGCGAATGGCGATGATATCGGCGTGACCGAGCTCCTGCGTGCCGACCAGCACCCGGATCCGGTAGATCCCGCCGCGATCCGGACGATTATCGTTCATGCGCCATTTCACCGAGTACTCATCGCGATGGTCGACCTTGATCCGATCGCGGTTGGCGCCCTGGTCGCGGTAGAAGGTGGCCAGCAGTGGCGCGTTGGTGCAGGTATCACCAAAGGTCACGCGCTCGCAGATCTCGACTCGGGGATACAGGTCGGGGTCGGCCACGCCGCCGGGGTTTCCGGGATCGCTGATCGGGTCGAGCCAGAAGAAATGCTGATTACCGCCCGTGAGGGCGTCGACGATGCTGAGCGTGGGCTCGAGCAGCTCACGCGGAATGTCTTCGGTGGAGTTCTGGGTGGGTTGATCCGAGCAAGCCGCGAGGGCAAGCGTACAGGCGGACAACATCCATAGAATACGACGGGTCATGGGGGGGGCCTGGAGTGGGAGGGGAGGGGAACAGCTTTCCACCATAACTCATCAGGCGGCCCCCGCGCCAATGCTCTCATTCCCCTACCGTCACGGCCGGGCGGAGGAGTTCAGCGCCCGATGAGCCTCTTGAACTCCGGGTCGTCCTGCAACGTTCGCCACCACCAATGCGAACTCCACCGCCATCCTTCACGGTGCTCAGGACTCGCCGTCAGGTAGACCTTCAGCCGGTCGAGCGCTGCGTCCGGATCGTCGAGCGCGAGGTACCCCAGAGCCTCGACCCCCAGCAGTTCACGCTCCGGATCGAGGGCCGGAGTTGCGTCGGCCGAGGCGGCGGCGAGTACGGCCCGGGCACTGTCGGGCATCTCGGCACGGGCGAGCACGGCGCCCATCACCAACCGGTCCTGAACCGCAGCCCTCGCCCGCTCCGTCTCGGGCAACAGGGCGAGGTGTTCGTCGACGATCCGCCACCCCTCGTCGACATCGGCCGAGAGGCCGCGCGGCGCGGCCATCAGCCACAGGCGGCACTCCGTGAACTCGGGCGTATCGGGAAACCGCTCCTTGCCCTGGTCGCAGTACTGGATCGCCTCTCTGAACTGCTCGAGATCGTACGAGGTGGCGTAGAGGCGTCGGAGCACGCCGTCGGCCGACCGCAGAAACTCGTCCGCCTCGAGCGCGCGGCGCGCTGCCAGATTGGCCTCGACCAGGTCGGGGATCTGCGAGTAGAGTATGCTCAGGGTGTTGAAGCCGGCCGCCAGCGTCGGGTCGAGATCGGTGGCCTCCTCCAGGCTGGCTCGCGCACGGGCGAAGCGCTCGTCGGCCTCGGTCGCAGAAGAGGAGAGCCCCATTGCCCAGACCAGATAGTCGACGGTACCCTGGACATACAGAGCGTGCGCGCTGCGGGGGTCCTTGACGAGCGCCTCACCCGCACGCTCATGCGCCAGGTCCAGATACTCGCGGGCCTCGCCCGGATCGTCGCCTGCCGACAGCTCTCCCCATCGGCTGGCGACGATGGCCCGACGTACCGTCGGATCCGCCCACTCCGGGTCGGCGGATTCAGCCGCAGCGTAGAGCGAATCGGCACGCTGGATGTCGGCCACGAACCCGGTGACATCGTCGTCCTGCAGTCGCTCCTCGGCCTCTCGCCGCGCCCGGTCTCCCCGCTCCAGATCGGTCCAGGCCACCACGTTGTCGGTGCCTCGCCGGGCTCGCCGCAGGTTGATCTCCGAACCCAGCCAGACCCGCAGCAGGTCGGACACCTCGTTGGCGACATCTTCCTGCAGCGCGAAGAGGTCGGCGGCCGGGCGGTCCAGAGTCGTCCGGTTGATCTCGGCGCCGCTCTCGCCGTCGAAGAGAGCCACCTGGACGCGGATCTGCTCGCCGCGAGGCTCGACCGACCCCTCGAGCAGCGTTCCGGCGGAGAGCAAGGTGGCGATGCTGTCGCGCGGGAGCGTGCTGCCACGAAACTGTTCGGAGCCACTGAGCGAGATGGGATCGAGGGCCCCACTACCGCCCTCCATGCGCTCGATCAGCGTCTCGGTGACTCCGTCGGCCAGATAGCCCAACTCACCGTCACGGGACAGATCCTGAAAATAGAGCACGGCCACGCGATCGAGGTTGAGCGACCCCGAGGTACCGGTCATTCCCGCCAGCTGCGCCTCGTTGTAGCTGCGCACGGTCTGAACGGAAAAGAAGAGGGTGGCTCCGGCCACCAGGACGAGAAGAGCGATCTCGCCACGACTGGCCTTCTGGTCACCTTTCTCTCCATGAAACCAGCCGGCGATCACCGCTACCGCCAGCCCTCCCAGGTACACCACCAGGCCCACCCGGTAGATGATATCGGGCAGGATGTCGCGTTCGATCAGGGCCCCGGCCACCTCGAGGGCCACCCATCCCGACACCGCATACGACGCCACGATCTGAACGATACGGCGCTGTTTCAGCTCCTTGAGGAATAGAGAACCGAGCACGAGACAACCTGGAACGGGGGGGAGGGATCACGGGCGAAGGGTCGCTCGGTCCGAGCCGGGTTGTCAAATGGCAACCTGCTTGCACGCAGCCCCCGCATGGCAAACATTGGTCCCGCTCCGCTCACCTGGCACACGGGCGGAGACCCTCCCAGCAGGAGTTGCCATGAAGTCGGGTACCCCCGATCGCGGGCGAGGTCCGCTCGTGCGCCGTCAGGCCGCGCTCATCCGCCTGAGTCACGAGATTTCGGCGGCTCACGACGAGACCGACATATGTCGAAGGGTCGCCGAGGGCCTCCACGACCAGTCCCTCGGCTTCGAGTTCCTGGGGATCTTCATCATCGATCCCGAGACCGGCGATCGCGTGTTGACCCACTCGTTCGGCTGGCCCCACGCGCCACCGGGCTTGCGCCTGCCACCCGGAACGGGGCTGAACGAACGCGCCCTCGACGGGCGCCTGCACTACAGCCCCAGGGTCGCCGACGAGCCCTCGTACGTCACCACGCTCGGCACCGGTGCCGAGGCCGACGTGCCGCTTCGTTCGGGCGACGAGGTGATCGGCGTCCTCACCGTCGAGAGCGCGCAGGAGGACGCCTTCAACGACGAAGACTTCGAGATTCTCGAGGCAGCCGCCAACCAGGCGGGGATCGCCATCGCCCGTGCGCGGCTCCTGGCAGCCGAGCGCCGCAGGACCGACGAGCGCGACGCCCTGCTCGCCACCATCGCCGACCTCTCCGCCCAGCTCGATCCGCGTGATCTGCTCGACTCGGTGCTCGGGCGGGCGGTCAAGCTCCTGGGTGCGGTCGGCGGCGAGCTCGCGACCTATGACGAATCGCGCAAGCGGCTCACGGTGGTGTCGAATCACGCCATGACCGAGGACTCGCGCGGTGCGGAACTCGCCTACGGTGAAGGCGCCATGGGCCACGTCGTGAAGACGCGTGAGACCATGATCATCGACGACTACCAGAGCTGGGAGGGACGCTCCGAGCAATACACCCAGATCAACGCCCGGGGGGTGGTCGTGGCACCACTCCTCATGGGACACCTGCCGGTCGGTGCGATCAACGTCTGGCACGAAGACCCCGAGGGCCGTTTCACCGAAGACGATCTCGCCCTGCTCAACCTCTTCGGCCAACAGGCTGCCATCGCGATCCAGAATGCGCGGCTCTTTCAGGAAGCGCGCAGTCAGAAGGAGTATTTCCAGTCGGTGATGCGCAACAGCCCCGTAGCGATCGTGACCCTCGATCCACAGGAGAACATCGTGTCGGTCAATCCTGCCTTCACCAAGCTGTTCGGCTACCCGGCCGACGAGGTGATCGGCGAGAACCTCGACACCCTGGTCACGACCGAGGACCAACGCGCCGAAGCCATCGCCTATACGAGGCAGGCCCGTCACCGCGCCACCCACGGAATCGCCAAGCGCACCCGCAAAGACGGCTCCACCGTCGACGTGGAGATCCTGGCCGTGAAGGTCGAGGTCGAGGGTGAGGCCGTGGGAATGATGGCCCTCTACCACGACGTGTCCGATCTGCTCCAGGCGAGACGCGAGGCCGAAGAGGCCAACCAGACCAAGTCGCAGTTCCTGGCCAACATGAGCCACGAACTACGAACACCCCTCAATGCGATTCTCGGGTACAGCGAGATGCTGCAGGAGGAGGCCCAAGACGACGGCAACGACGACTACGTGCCCGACCTGGAGAAGATCCACTCTGCCGGCAAGCACCTGCTCGCGCTCATCAACGACGTACTCGACCTCTCGAAGATCGAGGCAGGCAAGATGGAGCTCTTTCTCGAGGACTTCGACGTCGCGAGCCTCGTCGAGGAGGTTGCCACCACGGTCCAACCACTGGTGGCGAAGAACGGCAACCGCCTCGAGGTCCGCTGCACCGACGATGTCGATGTCATGCACGCCGACCAGACCCGTATGCGGCAGTCGCTCCTCAACCTGCTGTCCAACGCGAGCAAGTTCACCGAGCACGGCACGATTTCGGTCACCGTCTCACCCGAGCCCGGCTCGGCTGGAGCGATCCTCCTCTTCGAGGTCCGGGACACCGGAATCGGCATGACCGACGAGCAGCTCTCTCGGCTCTTCCAGGCCTTCACCCAGGCCGACGCTTCGACCTCACGCCGGTTCGGCGGTACCGGGCTCGGGCTCACGATCACCCGCATGTTCTGTCGCATGATGGGTGGCGACGTCACGGTGACGAGTGTCGAGGGTGAGGGCTCGACCTTCACGATCCGTTTGCCGCGCCGGGTCCAGGAGCCGGGGGTGGCCGAGGCTCAGATCGGAGATGGAGCGGGTCCGCTCGTGCTCGTCGTCGACGACGACGGCGCGTCGCGCGATCTCGTGCGACGCTACCTCGAACGCGACGGCTACCGGGTCGCCACCGCCTCGGACGGCGAGACCGGACTTCGCATGGCCGAAGAACTCCGCCCGGCCGCGATCACACTCGACGTCATGATGCCCGGCGTCGACGGATGGTCGGTCCTCGCCACCCTCAAGGCCGATCCCGCGCTGGCGTCGATTCCGGTCATCATGCTGAGCATCCTCGACGAGAAGCCGCTCGGGCTCTCGCTCGGCGCCTCCGGCTACCTGACCAAGCCGGTGGAGAGGAGCCGACTCGTCGGTGTGGTCGAGCACCTTGCGAGGGACGCGGGCACACGGGTCCTGGTGGTGGAAGACGACGAAGATACCCGCGACGTGGTCCGTCGGACCCTCGAACAGGTGGGCTGTCAGGTGACCGAGGCCGAAAACGGTCTCATCGGACTCGAGCGACTGGACGAGGTGAGGCCGGAGCTGATCCTCCTGGATCTGATGATGCCCGAACTCGACGGTTTCGGCTTTCTCGAAGAACTCCGGGCCCGTCCCGGCGGCGACGAGATTCCGGTGGTGGTCATCACGGCAAAGGACCTCACCGATGACGAGCGGATGAGATTGAACGGGGGTGTCGCGCGCGTGCTGCGGAAGGACTCGTCGCTCCGGGCCGAGATTCTGACCGGGGTGCGCCAGGCCATCGGACTCGATCCACCCGAGGTGCCCGCGTGAGCTCCCACCCCCTGCGCGCATCACCGGAGGCCCCTCGCCAGGCTGCCCTGCTCCGACTCGCCACGGGCATCGCGGCAGCCCACGGCGAGGAGGCGGTGTGCAGGAGCGTGGTCGACGGGCTACGGGATCCCGCGGTCGGTTACGACTTCGTGGGTGTCTTTCTGCTGGACGGGGAAACCGGTGACCGCGTGCTGCGGGCGAGTGTCGGATGGGATAGCAAGCCCGAGGGGTTCCGCTTGCCGCCCGGGCAGGGATTGAGCGAGCGACCGATCCTCGACGGTCGGCTCCACTACTCGCCGGCTCCCTCGAGCGAGGCCCACTACGTGCACGGTGCCACCGACGGCTCCGAGGTCGACCTGCCGATCGAGGTGGACGGGCGCGTGGTCGGGGTGCTCGTGGTGGAGAGCGCGGAGCAGAACGCCTTCGTGGACGACGACTTCCGCATTCTGACCGCAGCCTCCCAGCAGGCGGGGATCGCCATCGGACGAGCGCGACTGCTCGAGGCCGAACGCAAGCGCACGCGTGAACAGAGAGCTCTCCTCGACACCGTGCAGGATCTCTCGAGCGAACTGGAACTCGGTCGACTCCTCCAGCGCGTGGTGCAGCGCGCGGTGGCGCTCCTGGACGCGACCGGTGGAGAGCTGGCGATCCTCGACGAAGAGGTCGGCGAGCTCGAGATCGTCGCCAGCCACGACATCGGCAGCGACTCGATCGGCACGCGCATGGCGCTCGGTGAAGGGGCGATGGGGATGGTGGCACAGACCCGGCAGGCACTCACCATCCCCAACTACCAGGAGTGGGAGGCACGCTCGCCGAAGTACGACGACACCACGGCTCGCAGCGTGGCGGTGGTTCCCCTGATGATCGGTGCCCGTTTGGTGGGCACGCTCGCCGCGGTCCACACGGCTGGGGATCGCAGCTTCGGTTCCGAGGATCTGCGCCTGCTGAACCTATTCGCGCCCCAGGCGGCGATCGCCATCGAGAACGCTCGCCTGTACACCGCCGAGTATCAGCGTGCCGAAGAGCAGAAGGCGCTTCTCGAGACGATGCAGGACCTCTCTTCCGAACTGGAGTTGGGCAAGCTGTTGCAATCCGTGCTCGAGCGCGCCGTGACGCTGCTCCAGGCGACCGGAGGCGAGCTCGCCATCTTCGACCCGGCATGCGACGAACTCGAGATCGTGGCGAGCCACAACATCGGCAGCAACGCGATCGGCACGCGGATGTGCCTCGGGGAGGGCGCCATGGGCATGGTGGCGCAGACCGGCGAGCCGTTGATCATTCCCAACTATCAGGAGTGGGAGCATCGCTCCAGCAAGTACGACGACACCACCGCCCGAGGCGTGGCCGTCGTGCCCCTGATGATCGGCACCCGACTGCTCGGTACCCTGGCCAGCGTGCACACGGACGGCGAGCGGGCCTTCGGACCCGAAGACCTGCGACTGCTCAATCTCTTCGCGCCTCAGGCGGCGATCGCCATCGAAAACGCCCGCCTCTACACCGAGGCCCAGCGGCAGCGGCAGTTCTTCGAGATTCTGGTCTCGAACAGCCCGGTGGCCATCGTCGTGCTGACCCTCGACGGGCGCATCGTCTCGCTCAACCCGGCCTTCGAACGCCTCTTCGGATGGTCGCCCGACGAGGCCGTGGGCGAGGTCCTCGACGACTTCCTGAACACGCCCGAGACGATGGCCGAGGCGCTTGGGTACACCGACGCCGCGGCCGAAGGCAAGACGCTCCACGCCATCGGGCGACGCCGCCGCAAGGACGGCACCTTCATCCACGTCGAGCTCGCCGCCTGCAGTGTTCAGGTCGAGGGCGAGAAGGCGGGCATTCTCGCGCTCTACCACGACGTTTCCGAGCTGCTCGCCGCTCGCCGCGACGCAGAGACCGCGAATCGAGCCAAGAGCCAGTTCCTGGCCAACATGAGCCACGAGCTGCGGACGCCCCTCAACGCCATCATCGGCTACAGCGAGATGTTGGCTGAAGAAGCCGAAGAGATGGGGCAGGACGACTTCATTCCCGACCTGCAGAAGGTGCAGGGGGCCGGTCGCCATCTACTCGCCCTGATCAACGACATCCTCGATCTCTCCAAGATCGAGGCCGGAAAGATGGAGCTCTTCGTCGAGGAGGTAGACCCACACGCCCTCGTCCATGAGGTCGCGGCCACCGTCGAGCCCCTGGTCCAGAAGAACGGCAACACACTGAAGGTGGAATGCCCCGGGTCGCTGCCGACCATGCACACCGATTCGATGAAGCTGCGCCAGATCCTGCTCAACCTCCTCTCGAATGCGAGCAAGTTCACCGAGCAGGGTCGGATCCGGCTCACCGTCCGAGCTCATGCCCATGATGATGCGGGCCCCTGGATCGAGGCTTCGGTAGAGGATTCCGGAGTCGGCATGACCGACGCGCAGCTCGAACGGATCTTCGAGGCCTTCGGTCAGGCCGACGCGTCGACCACCAAGCGCTATGGTGGCACCGGCCTCGGGCTCGTGATCAGTCGGCGTTTCGCCAACCTGATGGGGGGCGAAATCTTCGTCGACAGTACCCCGGGTGAGGGATCGACCTTCACCCTGCGAATCCCCTGCGACACCATGCCCTCGACCCAGCCACCGCAGTGAGCGGCGGCGCAATCCCAAGGATGACCCCGTGACGAAGATCCTCCTCGTGGAAGACGACGAGATGAACCGCGACATGCTTTCCCGTCGCCTGCTGAAGCGTGGCTACGAGGTGACGATCGCCGTCGACGGCGAGGAGGGCGTGAACATGGCCCGTACCGGCGACCCCGACATCATTCTCATGGACATGAGCCTGCCGGTGATGGACGGGTGGACGGCGACCCGGGCGCTCAAGGGCGACGGCGCCACGGCCCGGATTCCGGTGATCGCTCTCACGGCGCACGCCATGGCGGGGGATCAGGAAAAGGCGCTGGCGGCGGGGTGCGACGATTTCGACACCAAGCCGGTCGATCTCAAGCGGCTGCTCGGCAAGATCGAGGGGCTCATCGGGCAAGGACCGTAGCGCTCGGGGAGGCCGCAACGCTCGGAGAGACCCGTGCCCGGTGGCTCAGCGCCCCGCGAGCATCCAGGTCTTCAACTGCCCGCGGCCGGGAAGCTCCCGTACTCCGCCCGAGGTGAAGGCGTAGCCCTCGGCCAGGAGACGATGCGCGTTGGGTGACACCACGATGCCATCGCCGGCCGCCCCACTGCCGAGGCCCCGCGCCAGATCCACGGGATCTCCCCAGAGCCGATACTCCTTGCGGCTCGCACCGAAGACGCCCGCGGTGACTTCGCCGCAATCGATCCCGGCTCGCAGCGGCGCATCGAGCCCCGAATCAGGGCCCAGCGCCTCGGCGAGATCGAGGGCCGTGTCGGCCACGGCCCCGATGTCGTCGTCGTCGGGCGTCGGGACTCCTGCGACGAGCATCACGCCGGTACCGGAGGCCGCCACCGTCTCGATCCGATGCCTGTGGGCCACCTCTTCCAGCGCGGCCAGCAGCGCCTGGATGCGCCCCGCGACCCGGGCCGGATCCCGCACCCGATGGCGGGCCATGGCCTCGACATCGCACCAGAGCACCGCGGCCTGCCCATAGGTCTCGAGAATCCCGTCCTCGCCTGCACGGACCCGAGCCGCGATCGCGTCGGGAAACGAGCCCCGGAGCATGCCCAGGGTGAGGTCCTCCGCCCCTTCGAAGCGTGCCGAAGTCTGCAGGAGTCGGTCGCGCATGCGGCGGATCTCGAGTGAAGCACCGATCCGGGCCTGGAGGAGGGTCGGATGGAACGGCTTGTGCAGAAAATCGTCCGCGCCCAGCTCGATGCACCGGATCGCGCTGTCGACGTCGTCGAGCGACGAGAGCATGACCACCGGTACCTGGGCCGTGCGCTCGTCGGCCTTGATCCGTCGCAACACCTCGAGCCCGTCGATCCCCGGCATGATCACGTCGAGCAGCACCAGATCGAAGTCACGTTGCTCGAGCCGCTCGAGGCCGTTCCAACCATCGGCGGCGGTCTCGACCATGTAGCCCGCCCGTGCGAGTTGCCGCGACAAGAGCTCCCGGTTCATCGGATTGTCGTCGACGACGAGCAGCGATCCCATGCCATGATCGTTGGGCCCCGACGTCGGGCGCGCGCGTGCCAACACCTTTTCGGTGATGGTGCTCGCGGCGGCGACGCTTCCGGTCGA
Organism: uncultured Gemmatimonadaceae bacterium; assembly: GCA_964521385.1. Lineage (GTDB taxonomy): Bacteria > Gemmatimonadota > Gemmatimonadetes > Longimicrobiales > Gaopeijiaceae > Gaopeijia. The sequence continues at coordinate 101,372 of CAZFRU010000009.1, forward strand.
CGCGTCGTAGGCCGTGGCGAGCTCGACGATGTCGGTGCTCCGTTCCAGAAGTTGCTGTCCGGCGGTGCGGATGCGTTCCAGATCCGGCACGTATTGGTCACCCCCGTCTTCCTCGGCCGCCTCGATCAGCAGCTCCGCGTAGCCGATCACCGCATTGACGGGATTGCGCAGGTCGGCCCTGATCGTCCCGCCGTAACTGTCCAACTCGAACTCGCCCGCCTTGTCGATCTTCTCGGGATCCAGGATCGAGTCGATCAGCCTCAGCAGCTGTCGGCCCGCCTCCCGGATCCGTTCGAGGTCGGGGGCCATCTGGTCGCGATCGGCGTCGTCGAGGTCTTCGAGCAGCATCTCCGAGTAGCCGAGGATTCCGTTGATCGGCGTCTTGAGTTCGTGACGAACGTGGCCGATGACCGCCCTGCGTAGACGTGCCGGATCGGGAGGCTCGGCCTCGGCCTCGGATGGTGGCTCCGGAATCGACGCCCGGGCCGCGATCGGACCCGGAGCGAGGGGCATGATCGCTCGCGCTCCCTTGCGGGTGACCCGACGCGACGCAGAGGCCGGCTCGGAAGTCGCCGCGGAGTCCGGCAACGGATCGGGCGCGGTGCGGGTCACCCCCTCCCGGGTGAGGTCGAAGGTCCAGGCCATGACGAGCACGACCGGAAAGCCCAGCAACAGCAGGATCGTGACGAGCCGGCTGCTCCAGTCGGGGAGCGCGAGCGCCTCGAAAATCGCACCCGACAACTCGATGACGGTCACCGTCACGACCACGTAGGCGATCGCGGTGGTATAGACCCGGCGGCGTTTGGCTTCCCGTGCCCAGTGGACGACGCGTTCAGCGAGGTTCATCACACCAGAATGCTCGTGGGCGGCGAAATTCGCCAGTCGGGCGGTGATTCTGTGGTGCTGAGTCCCGGCAGGGAGACGCGGTCGGTGAGGGTGGGCACGCGCCAACGCTTCGCCCATCGTCCATCGCGACCTGACCGGAGATCCTGGGACAATGGGCGCCGATGTCCACGCCGCCGCAAAGGCGACCCATCCAGGTATTGCGGGGGCGGGACCGCGACCAAAACGTTCTTTGGGGATCCTGGCAACGCGTAACGGGGTTTGAGATCGGTGAGTCCGACGGTCTTCAGGGCAAGCGGCATGCGGTTCTTCTTCTTCTCACGGGAAGAAGAACGGATGCACATTCACGTGGTTGGCGAGGAAGGGGAGGCGAAGTTCTGGGTCGAGCCAGGGATCGAGTTGGCGCGGAACCACGGTTTCGCCGACAAGACGCTCGGCGCAGCGATGGACCTGATCAAGGAGCGGGAAGATGAGATCCGTAAAGCCTGGAACCAGCACTTTGGCCGTTGAGCTTGCGAACGTCTCTCCGCATGGCTTCTGGCTGCTCGTCGACGCCCGGGAGCACTACCTCCCATTCGATGCCTTTCCTTGGTTTCACGACGCAACGATCAGACAGCTTTCCAGGATCGAGCGGCCCACCCGCGATCATCTGTACTGGCCGGATCTCGACGTAGATCTGACGCTGGATAGCATCGAACGGCCGGGCGCGTACCCCCTCGTCAGCGTTCGCCGCGGGGCGACTGCATCGACCTGAGGCGTGATCCGCGGGCGGGGCAGGTATTTCGGGCTGGATGCACTCGGCGGGAGCCCATGCCGCGAATCTTCGGTGCTCGCTGAGGGTCTGGAACCCCGCAAGCGGGCGACACCCCGAGGCTCCACGCGGAATCCCAGGGGCTGGGGGGGACACTCGAAGGGAGGACACGAACCATGCGTGTAGTCGTGAACCTCGACGATGTCGTCGAGGCCATGGAGATTCCCGAGGAGTGGGCCTCATTCCTCGACCCGGACACGGGCGAGATCTTCACGGTGAGCGACGACGAAGGATTGGCCCTCGAGGAGGCCGAATCCGGTTCGGAAACGCCCCAGGCACCGAACCTCGAGCGGGACTCGCTGGCACGGCTGGGACGCCTGCTCGACTCCGGCCGCGCCCTGGCCCTTCCCGACAGCTTCGACATCCATGAATGGGACCTCATGAGGCGATTCGCGCAGTCGGTCGAAGATGCCGATGCGCGAGATGAGTTGGCCGATGTGATTCGAGGTTCCGGAGCCTTCCGGCGTTTCAAGGAATCCGTCGCTCGCCTCGGGCTTCGAGATCGGTGGTTCAACTACCGAGACGAGGCCCTGCGCAACATCGCGAGGGACTGGCTCGAGGCGAATGGGATCGAGTACGTCGAGCGAAGCTCAGCCTCGTGAAAGGGTCGAGAGCTCCGACGGATCACGGCAGGCCACATTCGCCGCTCGTGCCGCGTTACATGTGTATGGTCGCGGTGGGCGGCCTGCTTTCGCTCGCCGGTTGTGACGCCGACCCCCCGCCTTCGCCCTACGCGGCGCCACCCGACGCGCCGTACCGGGCGGAAGACGTCGAGTTCGCGGCTCTCGACGGCCGCACGCTCAGCGGTACGCTCACGCTACCCCTGGGTGGGGGGCCGTGGCCCGGAGTCGTGACGGTGAGCGGTTCGGGGCGACAGGACCGTGACGAGCACATCCGCGGCGTCGGGGCCGACCATCGGCCCTTTCGTGACATCGCCGATGCGCTCGCTCGACGGGGCGTCGCCACCCTTCGATTCGACGACCCCGGCGTGGGCGGGTCGGAAGCGCTTGGGGCCGATGCCACGCCCTTCGACTATGCCGACGACGTGCGCGCCGCCCTTGCCTACCTGCGGTCACGGCCGGAGGTCGACGGCACTCGGGCGGCGCTGCTCGGACACAGCGAGGGAGGGGTCGTAGCTCCGCACGTCGCCGCGTCGGATTCGCTCCTTGCCGGATTGGTACTCCTGGCGGCACCGGCCTACACGCTTCGGCGGGTCAACCGCCAGCAGAGAGGGAAACGGTTCGAGCTTTCGCCCTCGCCACCCTCGGCCGAGCAGATCGAGGCGGAACTCGACCGAACCGACCCCGCGGCTGAGTTCGAGGCCCTCGAAAGCGCCTGGAGGCGCGCGGTCTGGAACTACGATCCGCTGCCCACTGCGCGTACCATCGCGGCCCCCGTCCTCGTCCTGCACGGCGCGACGGATCAACAGATCTCGCCCGACCAGGCCGACACCCTGGCGGCCGCCTTGCGGGCGGGGCGGAGCGCGGGAGTGACCCTGCGCGTCTTCCCGCAGATCAACCACATGTTCCTGTCCGACCCGAACGGAAATCCCGCCGGGTATCGCTCGCTGCCGTCTCACCGCCTGCCGACCGAGGTGCTCGAGACGATCACCGACTGGCTCGTCGTTCAGTTCGATCGATCCCGGTGAGCGACCGCAGGTGACCCAGGACTCACAATGCTGGCGAGAAGAGCCGAGCAACCGGCGTCTTCATCCTGGAGCCCGATGCGGCCCCGGCTCGCCCGCCTCGGGGCGGGTCTTCGAGCGCACGGAGGAGCACGGATCATGGACGACCGCCTGCCGGGTACGAGATGTCGCGCCACCGCGCTCCCGGCAACCATGGGCGCGGGAATCGGGGTGGCGTTGACCGCCGGCGTCGCCCTGATCGCGATCCTGTCGGGAGCGGCAGCGCTGTTCCTCGCTCCTCTCGCCGTCGGGTTGGTGGCGTTCCAGCCCCACGCGATCCCCGTGGTCGAGATCGTGGTCGGCTATGCGTCAAGTGCCTGGTGGCTCCTCGGCGTCGGCGGAGCACTCGGAGCTGCGGCCAATCGCATCGCGCGTGGGCCGGAACTCCCCCCGGGCGCCTCACCCGCCGCTTTGGAAATGGGAACCGCCTCGCTCGTCGCCGGCGACGCGCGCGGGCGGTGAAGGCCCGCGCGAGATGCGCGGGTTGGTCATTCCAGGCAATCGCGCTGACCTGCATGTGCGCCCGTTCGACCGGGCCTCTGGCCGACCCATCACAGGCGCCGCCTCCGATCGCGCAACGACGGCGACGCCGAGGCACTGGCGGTGGGGATGCCCGGCAGGATCGACGCGTCGGTGGCCGATGTCGCCGTCTCACCTCATGCGACGCTGATCGACAGCATTCGTCTCGCGCTCAGAGCCGTGGCCGCCTACGAGCATCCCGCGAGTGACTCGAGCGGCCGGTACGAGATCCGTCCTCGGATCGCCGATCCCCATTCCGTGCTCGTGCGGCTCGACGAGCGTGCGCCTCGGGTCGAGGAGTGGAGTCGGGGCAGGAGCGCCACACCGGTCGGAGCCCGGGGCAACACCCTCACCATGGAGCGAGCACCCGGCGTTCGCCGCTTCGTCTACTCGGTGGGTTGGGGTGATTGCCCATCGGGCTGCACCCACCGACACGACTGGATCTTCGAGGTCACCGACGACCTGGAGGTGTCGCTCTCGGGAAGCCGTGGCGACCCCTTGCCGCCGGTCCTGCGCGACTGAGCACCGCACGGCTGCGGCGACCGTTGTCCGCAGGCGCAGGAATTTCGACCCTGGCACGCTACATCAGTGCCCCTCGCCGATCCGTGGGGCCCGCAGCTCGTTGGGCCCCTGCTTGACGTTCAAGGCCACCGTCTCGCCATCGACCACTTCGAAGGTGAAGAAGGCCGGGGCTTCGACGATGTGGTACTCGTTGTCGCCGTCGGCACGGAGCCGCAGCCTCGGCTGTTCGCCGAGCCGGACCCACAACGAACCATCGTCGATCGTAACCTCGACCACGGCCCCCAACTCGGCCGCGTCGTACCGACCGACGTGTCGCTCCATCACCGCGGTCGCGACCTCGCTCTCGACCGGCGGACCCAGGGTGCCGGCCTCCAGCACGTAGTGGCCGTAGATCTGGTCGGCGTCGAGGCGGGTGGGGCGCCCCTCTGCGAGGGTGAAGGTGTAGCGGTTCTGGCCGCTCACGAAGGTGGTACCCTCGACGAACGTGAGCGGCTGAGCGCCCCCGAGCCCCTTCACGACCAAGCCCCCGTCGTCGTCGAGATCCGCGCGGACCGTCGCTTCGTTGTTGCCACGCACGGGTCCGACGTACTCCCCGACCAGGGCGGCCAGATCGCCCGGATACTCGCCGCCGACCGGCTCAGGCGAGCCGAAGAGGTGGCCCCCGATGGCATCGGCCACGACCGCCGGAGCGAGTGGGCCCGTGGTGTTGACGAGCACGACCACGCTGGCGTCGTGCTCGGGATAGTAGCGCGTCTCCGACAGGAACCCGTTGATTCCGCCTCCGTGGCCGATCATGAGCCCGCCGGGGCCCTCGTACCGAACGAGTCCCGAGGCGTAGCGGGTCGGCGTACCGTCGATGAGCGGCCGCGGCGTGACGAGAAGCTGGTAGGCTGCCTCGCTCAGCACCTCTCCGCTGTGGAGCGCGTCGATCCAATCGAGCAGATCGGGAACCGTCGAGCACAGTGAGCCCGCGGCATAGGGCCAGGTATGGTCGAGGTAGGCGGCACGATCGAGGCCCTCGGCATCGGCCGCGTACCCGTGCGCACGCCGCTGCCAGATCTCGTCGTTGGTGCAGTACGACGTGTCGTCCATACCGGCCAGGGGAAACACGTGCTCCTCGAGAAAGTCGGCATACGACTGACCCGACACCTCTTCGATGATGAGTCCCAGCAGGAAATACGCCGAGTTGTTGTAGATCAGGGCTCCACCGGGCTCGAACTGAAAGGGCTCGGCCTCGATGAGATCGACGAGGGTGTCTCGCGGGAGCCTGCGGGTAGCGAGTTCGTTCATCGCAGACGCCATCTCGGTATAGCCCTGGATCCCCGAAGTGTGGTCGAGCAATCGGCGAATGGGCACCGTCCTCCCCTGGGTGTCGTAGTCGGGCAGATAGCGGGTGATGTCGGCATCCAGATCGAGATCGCCTCGCTCCCACAACATCAGCGCCGCCACCGCGGTGAACTGCTTCGTCACCGAGCCGATTTCGAAGATGGCATCGACGGGCATCGGCACCTTCCATTCCATGTCGGCCTGCCCGTAGGCCTTCATCAACAACGGGCGGCCGCCCTGCACCACACCGATGCTGGTGCCGGCGAGTCTTCCCGCTGCGAGGGGGCCCGCGACGATCGAGTCGACGAACGCCTCGAGGTCGGGCGACTGGGCGTGGACGCCGACGGGCAGGAGGCTCGCAAGAGCGAGGACGAGCATGCGAACGGCGAGGCGGGACGACATAACGAGACTCCTTGCAGGCCGGTCGGGAGGTGGGACTCGTACGGGCAAGAGTGCTGGGTCCGGCCGCTCGACAACATGCGAAGTCGAGGGCCCGCGCCGCCAGCGCCCGGAGCAGATCAAGACGTTCTTCAGCCGAGCTCGACCCCTGCCCGAATCCAGCGTCGCCCCGCCCTGTGTGGGTCCTGGTCTCACCCCGCCAAACATTCCCGCCGATATGCGATTGCCCGCCGCAGCTTGCGCACTACCCCTCGGTCGAACGGCAACTCGCCTACCCGGTCGATCCACTCCTCACTCCTACTCGCAAGTACGATATGCATGATCGTGCATTCACCCGGCCGCAGAGTCCGTCTCCCTCTGCCTCCGGCTCACATCTGCACGATCGGGCGTCTACGCAGGTCGTCAGCGCTTGGGCGGCGCTCGAGGCAGGCGTTATCGTAGGAGTGATTGGAGCGTGCGCCGGCCGGCTCGGACACGCTCGACACACCCCACCGGAAGCCCCGATGAAGCACGGCGACGAGGTGATATCCACCGGACCGGAGACGGACGACAAGGGAGTGATGGCTCTCGCCCTCGCCGAGCGGGACGACCTGGAGATGAAGCTTCAGGCGGTGCGGAAGAAGAGAGGTCGACATGTGCTCTGGCTGGCGTTGGGAGTCTCTCCGGCGGCCGCCATCCCCGCCCTTGGACTTCTGGCCGAAGGAGAGACGGTCCTGCTGGCGGTGCTTCTCCTTCTCGTCTTCATCACCCAGGTCTACGGATGGGTGGGGACGTCGCGTGAGGCGAGAGAACTCGAGATTCGCCTCCTGGAGCTTCAGGACGGGGGCTGAGCGAACACCGCTACCGGCGCGGTCCACATCAGCGGATCGCCAACTCGGCCACCGCCCGATCGACGGCGGGATACAGGACTTCGACCTCGCCCGCGCTGAGGACGACGTCCGGGCGGCTCCGATCGGTCGGGATCATCCGCGCCGGAAGACCGACCAGGCTCCCATCGAAGAGAGTCGCCACCACGGTCAACGCCGCGACGATCGATCCCAGGGGAGCTGGGTGAAAGCGATCGGGTCCGTACAAGGCGAACTGCTCGTCGGCCTCCCACGCCTCGAGCCAGGCCGACCCGGCGGGGATGAACATGCCGTTCACCGCCTCGGCTGCGGCACGGTAGGATGAGCGCACCGCGTCGAAGGTGTAGCGCGGATCGTCCGGGGGCCAGACCATGAGCAGTGCCGGCCGCGCGCCCACCTCACGGGCGACGCGAGCCAGGGAGTCCGCCCACTGGAGCAGGTAGGCCCGGCTCGAGGATAGCGTGGACGGCCCCTGTTGGAGGATCACGATGTCGGGCCGCACCTCTCGAATCACCTGGGGTGCGCCGGTCACCCAGTGGTCGCCGAGGCCGTAGTTCGGGTGCGTGATGCTCAGTGTCTCCACATCGTGGCCCGCCACCTCCGCCACCGTCTCGACCAGTCCGGGCAGGTCGTTGGTGTAGGTGAGCGAGTTGCCGAGAAAGAGGATCCGGAGGTCGGCCTCGCCCAGCGAGGGGCCCGTAGCGTCTCCGCCGCAGCCCAGAGCGGAGCAGAGCGCGGCGATCACGGACCAGCGGGACAGCGTGCGCGTCATGTGGTTGAGCCTCGAGAAAGGGGGGATCGTCGACAGGAGAGAGTCGCTGGTATGTACGCGGGGCGTGCGCCGGGAGCGTTCCGGCCAGGATGAGGCGCGTGAGGGGGGTACGAGACGCGCGGGGGCAGGATGAGGGGGTGGCCCGGGTGCGTAGGCGCGGCCGAGCCGGATCGACCCGGGAGAGCCCGGGAGTGGACCTGCAGCACGGATCGCGCTTACCCATTGAGGACTCCACTCCGCCCTGGTGACCTTCCGTGACCGCTACCCTCTCCGTGGGATCCGCTCCCTCGCCGCCGCTGACCAGCCACCGGGCGAGCCGAGGGCCATGGGTCACGGCGCTGGCGGTGCTGGGGGTCTGGCTGCTGCTCGCCCTGATCGAGACCACGAAGGAATGGGTGGGTTGGCAGTCGAGAGGCAC
>CAZFRU010000010.1:0-16570 GCA_964521385.1 uncultured Gemmatimonadaceae bacterium
CCGGCGGGCAGCGACCCCGGCGGGCAGCAACCCCGGCTGGCAGCGACCCTGCCGGGCAGCGCCCCGGGCGGCCGCCAGCGACCCCGGCGGGCAGCGACCCCGGCGGGCAGCAACCCCGGCTGGCAGCGACCCTGCCGGACAGCGACCCTGCCGGGCAGCGCCCCGGGCGGCCGCCAGCGACCCCGGCGGGCGGCAACCTGGGCGGTGAGGCCCGCGGAAGGCAGCCCCCTGAGGCGTTCGGCCCGGGTGACGGGCGGCCGCCATCCCGATAGCTTCTTCCGACGCAATCCATTCTCTTCGTAACTCACGAGTGTCCGACGTGCACGACGCGCCCGACACCGGTCGCAGCGGCGGCCGGGACTTCATCCGCAAGATCATCGACGCTCATGTGGCCGAAGGCCGCTATGACGAGGTGGTGACCCGGTTTCCGCCCGAACCCAACGGATACCTGCACATCGGGCACGCCAAGTCGATCGTGCTCAACTTCGGGATCGCCGACGAGTACGGCGGGCGGTGTCATCTGCGCTATGACGACACCAATCCCCTGACCGAGAACGAAGAGTACACGCGCTCGATGCAGGCCGACATTCGCTGGCTCGGCTACGACTGGGGTGAGCATCTCTACTACGCATCGGACTATTTCCCGCGCATGTACGACGTTGCGGTCGGTCTGATCCGGGACGGCAGGGCCTACGTCGACTCGGCCTCCGAAGACGAGATCCGCGAGGCCCGGGGCACCGTGACCCAGCCGGGGCGGCCCACCCCCGATCGGGAGCGGCCCGCGGCCGAGAGTCTCGACCTCTTCCGGCGCATGCGGGAGGGTGAGTTCGACGACGGCGCCTACGTGCTTCGGGGCAAGATCGACCTCGCGTCGCCCAACATGGTGATGCGTGATCCGGTGTTCTATCGCATCCGGCACGCGCATCACTATCGTACGGGCGATGCCTGGTGCCTCTATCCGCTCTACGACTACGCCCACTGCCTCGAAGACGCCTTCGAGGGGGTGAGCCACTCCCTGTGTACCCTCGAGTTCGACAACAACCGCGAGATCTACGACTGGATACTCGATGCGGCGGGCTTCGCCGAGCCCCGCCCGCATCAGTATGAGTTCGCCCGCCTGAACCTCGATTATACCGTCTTGTCGAAGCGCATGTTGATCCGTCTGGTCCAGGAGGGGCATGTGGCGGGGTGGGACGATCCTCGCATGCCGACCATCGCCGGTATGCGGCGCCGGGGTGTACCCCCCGCGGCGATCCGGCGGCTATGCCGCATGTCGGGGGTCACCAAGGTCAATTCGAGCCTCGATCCGGCCGCGCTCGACTCGGCGGTTCGAGACGTATTGAACCCCGAAGTGCCTCGGGCCATGGCCGTGCTGAAACCCCTGCGCGTCGTCCTGACCGATTGGCCCGAGGGCCACGTCGAGTCGCTGCAGGCGCCGTTCTTTCCGGATCGGGACGACTCGCCCACACGCACCATTCGCATGGCGCAGGGGCTGTGGATCGACGCCGACGACTTCCGGATGGACCCGCCCGACGACTGGAAGCGGCTGGCGCCGGGGCGCGAGGTGCGCCTGCGGCACGGGTACGTGATTCGATGCCACTCCATCATCGAGGACCCGGAGGGCCGGCCCATGACCCTTCATTGCACCCACGACCGCTCGACCCTCGGCCGCAACCCGGATGATCGCCGGATCGGCGGGACGATCCATTGGGTCTCGGCCGAAGGTGCGGTCCCGGCCGAGTTTCGTCTCTATGACCCCCTGTTTTCGGTGCGCGATCCCACTGACGTGCCTGAAGGCGGGGACTTCACCGACTTCCTCGATCCGGAATCGGAACGGGTGGAGCGTGGGTGGGTCGAACCCTCGCTCGCGCGGGGCGCGCCTGGGGTTTTCGGCCTCAGCGGCGAGCCCGATGAGGTGCGGGTACAGTTCGAGCGCGTGGGCTATTTCACCCGCGATCCCGACTTCACCCCGGCCCGCCCCGTCTTCAATCGCATCGTGCCGTTGCGCGACAGCTGGACCCGAGCGGAGCCGGTGGCGCGAGCGTCACGGAAAGCCCCCTCCGAGCGGATCGTGCAGACCGACGCCGATCGGATCTCCGACGAGCGGCGAGCTGCACGAGTTGCCGACCCCGCCCTGGCGGCACGCTTCGAGGCCTATCACGAGGTACGCGGACTGTCCATGAAACAGGCCGACCTGCTTACCCGCGATATGGCGACCGCCGCCTTTTTCGAAGACGCGGCCGAGGTGGCCGGCGACGACGTGGCCACCGCTGCGTGGATCGTCAACGAGGTCTGGGGATTGCTGCCCGACGAGGGCGTCGCAGCGCTCCCCATCGACGGGCGCGCCGTCGGTCGGCTGGTGGCGATGGTCGGTGCCGAGGCGGTGTCCCGCCGCGCGGCCAAAGAGGTGTTGGCCGAGATGGTGCGCACGGGGGGCGACCCCCAGGCCATCGTCGATCGCGATGGGCTCGCTCCGGTGTCGAGCGAAGCCGACCTCACCCCCATCGTCCAGGAGGTGCTCTCCCAGTGGCCCGACAAGGTCACCGAGTACCACGAGGGCAACGCGAACCTGCTGGGCCTGTTCATGGGGCAGGTCATGAAGACGACCGGCGGACGGGCCGATCCGACGCTGGCTCGTCGGCTTCTGCAGGCCGCTCTCGACGACTGACCTCATGCACCCCAAACCCGATCCCAATCCCATGCGCGTTCGTTTTCCGCCGTCACCCACCGGGTATCTCCACGTGGGAGGCGCTCGCACCGCCCTCTTCAACTGGCTGCTCGCGCGCCGTCACGGCGGCGTCTTCGTGCTCCGCATCGAAGACACCGACCGCGAGCGTTCGAGTGACGCCCACACGCAGGCGATCCTCGACGGGCTCACCTGGCTGGGACTCGATTGGGACGAGGGGCCCTTCTTCCAGAGTGAGGGGGTGGAGCGGCATCGCGCCGCCGCCTATCAGCTTCTGGAAGAGGGTCGGGCCTACCGTGATTTCGTGGACCCTGCCGAGTTGCGCGCCGAGGCCACCGAACGCGGCATCGGGCACCCGAGCGTGCTGGCGCGTGAGAAGGCGGACGCCCTCGGCGTGGAGGCGGCCACAGCGCGTGCAGCAGCCGGAGAGCCCCATGCGATTCGTCTGCGCGTCCCGCCGGGCGAGACCGTCTGGGACGACCTGGTACACGGACGCATGTCGTTTGCCAACGCCGACCTCGACGACCTGGTGGTGCTGCGTTCCGACGGTTCTCCGATCTACAACCTGGCGGTGGTCTCCGACGACGCCGAGCAGCGCATCACCCATGTGATTCGCGGGGACGACCACCTGTCGAACACCCCCAAGCAGATTCTGCTGTACGAAGCGCTGGGGCTCGAGGTGCCGGTTTTCGCCCATGTACCGATGATTCTCGGCCCCGACGGCAAACGACTGTCGAAACGACATGGGGCCACGGCAGTGAGCGACTACGAGCATGAGGGGATCCTCCCGGAGGCCATGGTCAACTTCCTGGCCTTCCTGGGCTGGAATCCGGGCGACGAGCGGGAAGTGATGTCCCGGAGCGAGCTGGTCGCCGCCTTTGCGATGGACCGGGTGCAGAAGAAGAGCGCCATCTTCGACACCGACAAGCTCTCCTGGTTCAACGGTCAATACATGGCCCTCGCGCCCGCGAGTGAGCTGGCACCTCGGGTGTTGGACCGTCTGCAGGCTCGTGCCGTGGGCCCCGAAGCCTGGGGTGACGGCGCTCCGGACCCCTCGTCGGACGGTTTTCTGGCCCTCGTCGAGATGCTCAAGACCCGGTCCCGCACCGTCGACGATCTGGCCGGAATGGCCGTGCCCTACCTGATCGATGAGCCCGAGATCGCCCCCGAGGCGGTAGCGAAACACTGGGCGAAGGACCCCGTCGGGGTGGCCGAGCGCCTCGACGTCACCCTCGCCGCGCTGCTCGAGGCGGCATGGGACGCCGAATCGCTCGAAGCCGCCTTGCGAGAGGTGTCGGAGCGGCTCGGGGTGGGCTTCGGACGGCTGATCCACCCGCTGCGAGTGGCCCTGACCGGCCAGACGAGCAGCCCGGGGATCTTCGAGGTGCTGGTCGTGCTGGGTCGGGACCGTGCGCGCACCCGCATCGAGAGGGCGCTGGCCCGACTCCGTGCGCCAAACGTTTTCCTTTCTTGACACGGGTTCCCGGGCAAGATTAGTCTAGCCGCCCAGAGTGTGGTCCCGCCTCTCGGTGGGGGCACGCACCCTCTTGAGCTATCCCCTGACAGAACGGAGTCCGGATGTCGCAGACGATGACCGACATCGAGCGGAAGATTCTGGACTACATGGTGGTGTATCTGCGCTCGAACACCTACCAGCCGTCGATCCGTGAGATCGGTGAGCGGTTTGGGATCAAGAGCACCAAGACGGTGTCGGAGCACCTTCAGGCGCTGGCCGACAAGGGCCACCTCGAGCGCGATCCATCGCGTTCACGGGGGGTGAAGATCCTCGGTGTGGATCTGCAACCCGAAGCCGTGACCGTTCCGTGTTTCGCAGGACTCCCGGCAGATCGCGCGGCAGCCCGCGCCGACCGGGCCGAATCGCAATTGACCGTCGATCGACGACTGGCCGGAGCGAAGGGGTCGTTCTTCGTGCGGGCCCGAGGGGATGAGTTGGCCGTGCTCGGACTCGCCGAGGGCGACTGGGTGCTGCTCGAGCCGGCCGACATCCACGATGTGCCCGATGGGGGTGTGATCGCGGCGCAGGTCGCCGGCAAGGGCGCGTCCTACCAGCGGGTCTCGCGGAATGGGCGGGGGGTGTATCTGCAGGGGCTGCGGGGGAGCGACGAGGCGACCCTGGTCGAGGACACCTCGCGGGTTCGTGTCCTGGGCCGTATCGCCGGCTTCTATCGGCGCTTCGACGGCGCCGACGCCACCGTGAGCCTCACCGCCCACTGAGCCCGCCCGGGCGGCATACCGACGGCACCTCCTCGGCCTCGCTCGAGGACCCCCTCCCGGAGGCGGCCTCACCGCACGACGAGGGCTTCATGGCTCGCGCTCTCGAGATGGCGCGACTCGCGGCGCTGAAGGGTGAGGTGCCCGTGGGCGCGGTGTTGGTTCGGGACGGTCGCGTCGTGGCCGAGGGCCACAACCTCACCGTGTGCGAGGCCGATCCCACGGCCCACGCTGAAATGGTGGTGATACGCCGGGCGGCAGCCGCCCAGGGCGATTTTCGACTGGAGCAGACCACGCTCTACGTCACCCTCGAGCCATGCGCGATGTGTGCCGGTGCGCTGGTGCTGGCGCGGGTACCCCGGGTGGTGTTCGGTGCCTACGATCCCAAGGCGGGCATGGTGGGGTCGCTCGGTGATCTGCTGCGAAACCCTCGCCTCAACCACCGGGCCGGGGTCAGGGGCGGGGTGCTGGCCGACGCGTCGGCCGCGCTACTCCGCGCCTTCTTCCGGGCTCGGCGGTAGCGCCGCATCGCCCCGCTGTCGTTCCCAGAGCTTGGCGTACTTCAGGAACGAATAGGTGGCGGTGCTGGCGGCGACCAGCAGTCCGGGGCCCCCATCGAGAAATCCCCGCTGCGCCACGTACTTCTTCCAGAACACGAGGCCGGGCCGAATCGTCCAGTCGATCCAGCTGGCCCGACGCCCACGGGTATGCAGGGTGTCGGCGGCCAGCGAGGTGTAGTGGTTCATCTTCTCGAAGTGGTGGGCGAGCGACGCATAGGGATCGTGCAGCAGGTCGCCTTGCAACCCGCCGACCGCGCCGTCGACCTCGACCCGCTCGTGGACCGCGCCGCCGACCCACCGCCCGCGGGAGCGGTCATAGAGACGGATCGCCCGGTCCGGGTACCACCCGGCGTGGCGGATCTCCCGCCCCAGGTACCGGGTCAGACGGGGCATGGTGAAGCCGGCGGCGGTGGGGGTGGATTCGGTGAAGAGACGACCGATTTCGTCAGCCAGCAGGGGGGTCACCGCCTCGTCGGCATCGAGGCTCAGGATCCATTCGTGGCGACAGGCGGCGGCCGCCGCGTTCTTCTGATCGCGAAAGCCCGTCCAGTCGCGGTGCGCGACCCGGGCTCCCTGCGCCCGTGCCAGCTCGACCGTCCCGTCGCTCGAGCCCGAATCCAGCACGACCACCTCGTCGCAAAAGGCCACCGAGGCGAGAGCAGCCTCGAGCGTGCGGACCGCGTCGCGCGTGATGAGGGCCGCCGACACCGGCAGGCGGCGGCCCGAGGTCACGACACCTCAGCCGGGTCGTGGACGGCGACACCCCGGTACTTCAGGAACAGCCAGAGCAAGACCAGCCCACCGCCGAGGGCCACCCAGTTGGGGAGCCCGTACGCCGTGCCGATGTCGCCCAGTCCCATCGCGACCAGAGCGACCAGCAATGCGTAGGGAAGCTGGGTCCGCACGTGATCGACATGGTCACAGCCCGACGCGGTAGACGACAGGATCGTGGTGTCCGAGATGGGTGAGCAGTGGTCGCCGAAGATGGCGCCGGCGAGTACCGAACTGATGGTGCCCAGCAGGATGGTGTAGTGCCCGCCACTCTCGAACCCCGCACCCCCGCCCAGAGACACCGTGAGGGGAATCACGAGGGGGATCAGGATGGCCATGGTGCCCCACGACGTCCCTGTCGCAAACGACATCGCGGCCGCGGTCACGAAGACCAGCCAGGGAAGGAGCTGGAGGGGCAGGTTGCCTTCGAGCAGCTGCGACAGGAACGACGCGGTGCCCAACGACTCCGTCACGGCGCCGAGCGACCACGCGAGGGTGAGGATGATCATGGCCATCAGCATGGCGCGAATGCCGCCGAGCCACGCCTCGATGGTCTCGTTCATGGTCAGCAGCCGCTGACCCACCGACATGGCGAAGGCCACGAGGCAGCCCGCCAGCGAACCCCACAGCAGGGTGGCGAACGGGTCGGCTGCGCCGAAGATGTCCATGAGCGAGGCGTCCGCACCGGCGGCAGCCGAGCCGGTGGTGTAGAGGCCGGCCAGGACCACCACCACGATGGTGAGCACCGGGACCGCTGCGTTCCACCATCGGTGGCGGAGGCCCGGTTTCGGCTCCATCTCGGCGCTGGCGGTGTCCATGGTGAGCTGGGCCCCGGGACGGTAGAGGCCACCGCCGGAGGCGGCGCGGCGTTCGGCCACCGCCATGGCGCCGAAATCCCGGTCCATGGCCGACGTCAGGAAGACGAAGGCCAGGGCGAGCAGCGGGTAGAAGAGGTAGGGGATCGTGTGGAGGAACACCGTGAAGGGACTGGTCGAGGCCAGGTCGGCCACGAGCGTGACGTTGCCCGGGTTCTGCGCCACGGCAATCGCGATGCCGTCGTTGATCAAGCTGATCTCGTATCCGACCCAGGTGCTCACCGGGACCAGGGCAGCGACCGGGGCCGCGGTGGAGTCGACCAGATAGGCGAGCTTCTCACGTGAGATCTTCAGGCGATCGGTGATGGGCCTCATCGTGTTGCCGACGATGAGTGTATTGGCGTAGTCGTCGAAGAAGATCGCCAGCCCTGCGGCCCAGGTGGCCAGCTTGCCCCGGCGGGGTGTAGAGGCGAAGGGCGCCAGCGCCTCGACGATGCCCATGGTGCCTCCGTTGCGCGAGACGATGCCCACCATGCCCCCCAACAGCATCGAGAAGACGATGATCGAGGCATGGTCGGGATCGGCGATCGCGGGCACGATGAAGGTATCGATGAGCCGCCAGGTGCCCGCGATGGGGTTGAAGCCACCGACCGCCAACGCCCCCAGCCAGACGCCCGCGACCAACGCCGTGATCACCTCGCGAAAGAGCAGGGCGAGGATGATGGCGATGATGGGGGGAGCCAGCGAGAACCAGCCGTTGACCAGCGTCGGGGCCAGCGTCTCGCTGGTGTCACCGACCTGAAGCGTCAGGGGCAGCGCCGTCGACTCCCGTACCACCAGGTCGTCGGTCACGGTCGAGCCGAAGGCCTCGACACTGCCCTGGCCCAGCGTGCGCCCCGACGCATCGGTGATCTGCCAGGCCTGGGCCGGCCCCGCCACCTCGCCGCCGCGGATGGTGAGTGCGAAGGGCACACCCTTCAGAAGTACCGGGGGGGGCTCGTCGAACCCCTGGGCTCGAGCGCCCGAGACCGGAAGGAGGAGCGCCGTGACGACAGTGAGAAGTGCCAGGATCGAGCGAGAGGATCGGGGCATTCAACGGGCTCGCAGTGCGGGTGTCGAGGGTGGTTGTCGCGCGGGTGGGTCACAATGCGCGTGAGGCCGTTCGATGTAAAGGCGACCCCCACAGAGGCACTGCGTTGACACGCCGCCGCGGGCCGCGGCACATTCCGGCGCCCGCATGGCCCGTGCCGTGGGCACCTCGATACCCGAACCGGACCCTTCATGGCCCCACCTGCCAGACACCCCCTCATGGACGAGCCGGCCGTACGGCGTGCCCTGGCACGGATGGCCCGTGAGATCGTCGAGCGCAACGGGGGCATGGAGGGGCTGGTCCTGATGGGAATCCGGCGTCGGGGCGACGACCTCGCGGCCATGCTCGGCGATGAGATCGAGCGCGCCGAGCGCACGCGCCCACCCATCGGCGCCCTCGACATCACCCTCTACCGCGACGACCTGGCGGTGATCGGGCCGCGGCCGGTGATCGGCGAGACGCAGCTGCCTCCCGACGGACTCGATGCCAAGACCGTCGTGCTCGTCGATGACGTGCTCTACACCGGACGCACGGTGCGGGCCGCGCTGAACGAGTTGATGGATTGGGGACGACCGGCACGAGTGCTGTTGTGCGTGCTCGCCGACCGCGGGGGGCGTGAGATTCCGGTACAGGCCGATATCGTGGGACGCACGGTCGAGGTACGCGGTGACCTCAGGGTCGAGGTGCTGGTCCCATCGCTCGACGGTCGGCTCGCGGTGGAGTTGGTCGATCCCGGAGAGCAGCCGTGAATCCTGCGGTGGGGGCCCCCCTCGGCAAGGACCTCGTGGGTCTCGAGGGGCTGTCTGCCGATCAGATCCGAACCATCCTCGATACGGCCGAACCGTTCAAGGAGATCAGCGAGCGGCGCATCAAGAAGGTGCCGGTGCTGCGCGGCAAGACCATCGTGAATCTGTTCTTCGAGCCCTCGACGCGCACCCGTGTGTCGTTCGAGTTCGCCGAGAAGCGACTCAGCGCCGACACCGTCAACATCTCATCGAGCGGATCATCGGTGACGAAGGGCGAGACGCTCGTCGACACGGCCCGCAATCTCGAGGCCATGAAGATCGACATGGTGGTGATCCGACACGGGGCGTCGGGAGCTGCCCGCTTCCTCGCCGAGCGGATCCCGTCGAATGTGATCAACGCCGGCGACGGGCGGCACGAGCATCCCACACAGGGGTTGCTCGACCTGCTCACGATTCGCGACCATCGCGGCCCCATCGCGGGGCTCAAGGTCTGCATCGTCGGTGACGTGCTCCACTCGCGGGTGGCGCGCAGCAACATCTTCGGGCTGCTGGCGCTCGGGGCGGAGGTCGCGGTCTGCGGCCCGCGTACCCTGCTCCCGGTGGGCATCGAAGAGATGGGCGTCACGGTCTTTCGCACCATCGCAGAGGCCCTCGAGTGGGCCGATGTCGTCAATGTGCTTCGGTTGCAGCTGGAGCGCATGCAGGGCGGGTACGTACCATCCCTGCGGGAGTACAACCGTATCTACGGGGTATCGCGGGCTCGGCTCGACCGGGCGCCGCGCGACATTCTCGTACTCCACCCGGGCCCGATGAATCGGGGCGTCGAGATCGACTCCGACGTGGCCGACGGACCCCACTCGGTGATTCTGAATCAGGTGACCAACGGGGTCGCGGTCCGCATGGCGGTGCTCTATCTCCTGGCGGGTGGGACCCCGGACAAGGCCGAAGCGGCCAAGCAGGGAGGAGAATCATGAGCGAGCGACCCATTCTCTTGCGTGGCGGGCGGGTGGTCGACCCCAGCCAGGCGCTCGACCTGTCTCTCGACGTGTTGCTGGCCGACGGACGCGTGGCTGCCGTGGGACCCGCGCTCGAGGCGTCGGCCGCGCAGGTGATCGACGTGACCGGCAAGGTCGTGACCCCCGGTCTGATCGACGTGCACGTGCACCTCCGGGAGCCGGGGCAGGAGCACAAGGAGACCATCGCCACCGGCGCACGAGCTGCGGCTGCGGGTGGGTATACCGCGGTGGTGGCCATGCCCAACACCGATCCGGTGATCGACTCACCGGCTCTGGTGGGCTTTGTGGCGGCCGCAGGGCTGAAGGCGGGGGCGGCCCGGGTCTATCCCACGGGCGCGATTTCGCTCGGGCTTGCCGGTCAGCGCCTGGCGCCGATGGGCGAGATGGTCGAGGCGGGCGCCGTGGCCTTCACCGACGACGGCCATCCGGTCATGGATTCGGGTCTCATGCGGCTCGCCCTGGAATATGCCCGGGGCTTCGGAGTACCGATCGCAGATCACCCCGAAGATCTGGGATTGTCTCGCGACGGCCACATGAACGAGGGGCTGGTCTCGAGTCGTCTGGGGATCCGAGGCAAGCCCAATGCGAGTGAAGACGTGCACATCGTGCGCGATCTGTTGCTGGCCGAGTTCACCCGCGGACACATCCATCTGCAGCATGTGTCCACCGCCTTCGGAGTCGATGCGATCCGCCAGGCCAAGGCGAGGGGAGTCCATGTGACGGCCGAGGCGTCCCCACATCACCTGCTGCTCACCGACGCGGCGGTCGAAGGATATCGGACCGAGGCGAAGATGAACCCTCCGCTGCGCTCCGAACTCGACCGGCTCGCGGTGCTGGAGGGGCTCGGAGACGGCACTCTCGATGTGATTGCCACCGACCACGCGCCGCATCACTACGACGAGAAGGAGCAGGCCTTCGACGACGCACCCAACGGGATCGTGGGCCTCGAGACCGCCGTGGGGCTGATGCTCGGGCATGTGGTGGGGGCGGGGACCCTCGACCTCGCCACCCTGATCGACCGCATGAGCTGCCAGCCGGCCCGAGCGTTCGGGCTTCCGGGGGGAACGCTCGCCCCCGGAACACCCGCCGACGTCACGGTACTCGACCTGTCGACCACCTGGACGGTCGATCCGGCGGCGTTCGTCTCGCGCAGCCGCAATACGCCCTTTGCGGGCTGGGAGCTCACGGGTCGGGCCCTGCTCACCATCGTGGATGGACGAGTGGTGCACGGAGCCTGAGCACCCTGCACCCGGCACCCTGCACCCGAGCCGGGGGCGCGCGCCACCTGCGTACGACACGAAGGGCCCCGGGGTCGTCCCCGGGGCCCTTCGTCGTCCCACCCCGCTCGCGTGGTGCGGCGGTGAACGCCCTGCGGTCAGCCCTCGAGCGAGCTCACGTGCCGAGCGAGTTGGCCCTTGAGGCGCGCCGCCTTGTTCGGATGGATCAACCGCTTGGTCGCGGCCCGATCGAGCAGCGACACGGCGCGCAGGTATGACGCCCGGGCGTCTTCGGCCGTCTCGGCCTGACGCACCTTCTTCATGGCCGTGCGCAGCGTGGAGCGCTTCTTCCGGTTCGCCTCGTTGGCGACCCGACTGAGGTTCATCCGCTTCGTGGAGCTCTTGATATTGGGCATGCGTCTTCGTCGGCTATCCTGAATTCCGCCCCGATGGGCGTGGGTGAGCCAAGAATAATACGGCCCACCGGGAGTGAGATCAACTGCTTGGAAGGGAGTAGCGCACCACGTACGAGACGTCGAAGGGATCGGTCTCGACCCCCCAGACGACGTTCCGGTGTGCGGCGAGGAGGACCACCTGGGCGGGCCCGACGACCGAGAGCTCGAGTCGGCCCGTGGCGTCGAACACGTCCCAACGCCACTCGGTCGCGCCCACCGCGTGCTCCCGCCCCACCCAGACCCGACCATCACGAGCCGCAAATATCGAGGTGACCGGGGGCAGGGTAGGGGGAGTGAAGACGGCGGCCCGGACCTCGTCGAGGTCGAAGGGCTCGCGGGCGTAGGTCGTGAGCACCGAATCGCGGTAGGCAGGATCGAGGGGGTGGGGTGTGTAGCCCCGGGGGGTCGACCAGAGGGTGTCGCCGGCGAGGGTGAGGCGCGTCACGCGGTACTGGGGAGTCGTCTGGTCGGGGTCCACCTCTCGATCGACCACCACCAGCCCCTCGCCCCCGGGAGTCACGGCGTGGAGCGAACCGTCGCTCCAGGGCTGCACGAACACCTGGATGGCTCGCACCTCCCCTCCGACGGCGTTGATCACCAGGGCCCGGGCCCGGGTGGCCGACCGGGTCGCGATGGCGCGACTCGACCCGCCGCTCCGAGGGGCGACTCGAAGCGAGTCGACGCCCTGCTGGGGGAAGGCGTCGGGGCCGACGCCCCCTAGCGCTGGGGCGGTCGTGTAGAGCGCCCCGCCCTGCACGAGTGCGCTGAACGACGCCGACCGCTCTTCGCCCATCGCGAGCGGGGCAATGGGGAGGGTGCCGAGGCCCGTGCCCCCCATGTCGTAGAGGGTCACACGTCGGAGTTGGAGGTCCGACACCCAGAGTGTATCGCCGACCCACCCCAGGGCATCGACCGATCCGTACTCTCCCGGCCCCTCGCCCAGCCCCCCGAGCCGCCTCGACACCGCACCCGAGGGTGACAGAGCGAGCACCTCCCCGTCCTGGCTCTGGGTCAGCCAGACCACCCCGTCCGCATCCAGGGTGAGGGCGCGGACGGGCACGAGGGCGGTGGCCTCGTCGTCGAGGCTGCCGAAGCGCATGGTCGGAGGACCGAGTTCGAGGTCGGGCACCATGGCCACCGGCCTCTCATCGACGCCGGAGCAGGCGGCCAGGGGCAGGGTGAGCGCCAGGACCAGGAGCGGCCGCGGGATGAACAGGGAGGAAGCGCGCATGAAAGGTGGCGAAAGTGTGCGACCGTGTTGATGTACGAAGAGGTTCGTAGATCGGGGTGCGACGGGCAAGATCCGACCGTCGAGGCCTGCGCGCGCCCGGGCGTGCGGGGGTGGCCTCCCTCCCCGCGCTCCGGTAGCTTTCCGGCCCATGAGCCTCGCCCTGTTCGTCCCGATCCTCCTTGCCTCGGTGGTGCTTCACGAGGTCGCCCACGCGTGGCAGGCACGGCGCGAGGGAGACCCCACCGCCGAGCGCCTCGGGCGCATCACGCTCAATCCCATCTCGCATCTCGACCTGGTGGGATCGTTCCTGGTGCCGGCGCTCCTGTACGCCTCGGGCGGCCTGATCTTCGGCTGGGCCAAGCCCGTGCCGATCGATCCCCGCAACTTCCGGTCGCATCCATGGTCGGATGTGCGCGTATCGCTGGCCGGCATCGTATCGAATCTGGGGCTGGCGGCGGTGCTGGCTCTGGTGGCAGGGCCATTGTCGGGGTGGTTGGGCAGCGGCACTGCGGTGGCCCAGGGGGTCCGGACCGCATTGTCGTACGGCATTTTTCTCAACCTGGTCCTGGCCTTCTTCAACCTGATCCCCATCCCGCCGCTCGACGGGTCGCACGTGATGGCGCACCTGTTGCCTCCCCGTCTTGCCGCGTCGTATCGGCGCTTCGGGCGCTACGGGCTCCTGGCTCTGATGGGGATCGTCTTCTTCCTGCCCGGAGTGCTCGGCCTGCTGCTTACCCCCGTCGATTGGACCATGGGACTCGTCGACCGCTGGATTCGCCTGTGGGCCTGACGGCGCCGACCCTCGGCTCGGGAAGTCTCTTCATTCCGAAGGATGGGTTCCTGCTCGTCGACCTGGACCGCTTCCAGGGGCCTCTCGACCTGCTGCTCCACCTGATCCGTACGCAGGACATCGACGTCTTCGACATACCCATATCGACCATCACGCGGCAGTTTCTCGTCGCGATCAAGGGGATCCAGGCAGATCAACTCGACCATGCGGGCGAGTTTCTCGAGATGGCTGCCACACTCGTGCGCATCAAGGCGCAGATGATCCTGCCGCGGCACGGCGAAGACGAAGACCAGGATCCTCGGGCCGAACTGGTGCGTCGCCTGCTGGAGTACGAGCAGATCCGAGAGATCTCGTCGCGGCTCTCGGTGGCCGAACTCGAGCGTGGGCGTCGGTTCGGCAAGGGGTACGTGCCTCCCCGGCCCCGGGCCGACCTGTCCGACGTACCCCTCACGACCGCCTGGAACGACGTGTTCGAAGCGGCCCTGGGGGTGGAATTGCCCGAGATCCATGATCGGGGGCACCGCGTCACGTTGCGCCCCGTGGCGATGGAAGAGAAGGTCCAGCTCATTCTGGCCACTCTGCACCAGGCGACGCGCATCGAGTTCTCCCGCCTGATGGACGGCATCGAAGGAATCGAGGCACGCATGCACGGCGTCATGACGCTGCTCGCCTCGCTCGAGCTCACCCGGCGTCGTTGGTTGTTCCTTCGCCAGGTGGCGCCGTTCACCGAGCTCTGGTTGTACCGTCGGCCGGAGGGCGACGGCACCGAGGTTGAGCAAGAGCCGTACGATGACCCCCCCGACCATCAGGAGACGGAGTGAATCCAAGCCAGATCGTCGAGGCGATCCTGTTCGCCAGCGACGCACCGCTCAAGGCCGACGAGATCGCGAGAGCCGACGAAGCACTCGACGAGGACCGGGTCGAAGAGGCGCTGGAGAGCTTGAGGCGCTACTACGACGAGTCGGAGCGGGCCTTTCAGGTCGTCGAGGTTGCCGAGGGCTACCAGCTGCTCACGCGCCCTGATTTTGCGCCCTATCTGGAGCGATTCGATACCGTACCCCGGCCGTCGCGGCTCTCCGGTCCCGCGCTGGAGACGCTCGCCATCGTGGCCTATCGCCAGCCCATCGGGCGTGTCGAGATCGAGTATATCCGCGGTGTGAGTTCGGCTGGGGTGATCCGGAGCCTGCAGGATCGCGGACTGGCCGAGGTCGTGGGGCGAGGCGAGGGCCTGGGGCGGCCGCTCCTGTATGGCACCACGAGCCGTTTTCTCGAGCATTTCGGCTTTGCATCGCTCGACGAATTGCCCCGTCCCGACGAGCTGCCCATCGTGCTGCGGGAGCGGATTCCACTGGGCGTCGACGAGGGCGACGACGACGAGGCAGACCCCGGCCTCCAGCCGCAACTCGCGCTGGATTCCGCAGGGTCGAGTCGTGCGCCCGACGCGCCGGTGGGCGAGCCTCCGGCATGAACGGAGAGATGCGGTTGCAGAAGTACCTGTCGCGGGCGGGCGCCGCGTCACGGCGTGAAGCCGAGCGGCTGATGCTGGCCGGACGGGTGAGGGTCAACGGTGAGGTCGCAGCCGAACTCGGCATCCGGGTCACTCCCGAACACGACCGCATCGAGGTCGACGGGCGCCGTGTCAGCCTCGAGCCCCCTCGCTGGATCGCGTTCAACAAGCCGGTCGGGGTGCTCACCACCCGGCACGACCCCCAACAGCGGGCCACGATCTACGCCTACCTGCCGCGCGAGCTGAAGTCGCTCAAGTATCTGGGTCGCCTCGATATGGATACCGGTGGTCTGCTCCTGATGTCGAATCAGGGAGACCTGGTGCATCGACTCCTCCATCCGTCCTCACAGGTCGAGCGGGAGTACCAAGCGCACGTCTCGGGAGTCCCGGGACCGGAGGTGTTGGCCGCTCTCTGTGCGGGCGTGGAACTCGACGACGGCCCTGCGCGTGCCCGCAGGGTCCGCATCGTCGGATCCGGTCCCGAGGGTGCGGTGCTCCGGGTCGTGCTGACCGAGGGGCGAAACCGCGAAGTGAGGCGCCTCTTGTACGCCGTCGGACACCCGGTCGAGCGGCTCGAGCGCGTCCGCTTCGGACCGATCGAGCTGGGAGAGCTCGAGTCCGGTCTATGGCGGGAGCTGACTCCGCGGGAAGTCGAAGCGCTCGAAGCCATGACGTCGGAGCCCGAGGAATCGGCCTCGAACCCCACTACTCCGCCGCAGAACCGCTGAGGGACGTGAAATGGAACTGAAGGACCGTTCGGTGCTCGTACTGGGAGGCGCGGGGCTGGTTGGGCTCGCCGTGTCGCGTAGGATCCTGGAGTATGAACCGCGCCGTCTCATCGTGTCGTCGCTGCGGTTGGCGGAGGCCGAAGCCGCCCGCGACGAAATCGCCCGCGCCGTTCCGGAGCTGGCGTCGAAGATCGAGGCTCGCGGGGGCGACCTCTTCGTGCCCGAATCGTTGAAGGACCGGGCACGTGCCGAAGTCCTCTCCGACGGAGACGCGCGACGGTTGCTGGTCGACGAGGTATACGGCGAACTCACCGACGCGGTGCTCGAGCGCTCGGCGCTGGGGCGGCTCCTGATGGACGTCGCTCCCGATGTGATCGTCGATTGTATCAATACGGCCGGCGCCCTGGCCTACCAGAACGCCTTCGCTTCGGCGCAACGGCTGCGGGAGCGGGCCGCCGAGGGTGCGGCCGATACCGAGGCGGTGGAGCGCCATCTCTCCACCCTCTATCTACCCCAGTTGATTCGCCATGTGCAGGTGGCGCTGGAGGGGATGAAACGTGCCGGTACGGCCATCTATGTGAAGGTGGGTACGGCCGGTTCCGGAGGGATGGGGCTGAACATTCCGTTCACCCATTCCGAAGAACGTCCCAGCCGGGTCCTGCTCGCCAAGTCGTCACTGGCCGGAGCCCACACGTTGCTCCTGTTTCTCATGGCACGCACCCCGGG
>CAZFRU010000010.1:16580-44194 GCA_964521385.1 uncultured Gemmatimonadaceae bacterium
CGACCCATCATGCGAGTCGACGCGACCCGCCCCTTGCCTCTGGGCGAGGCGTTCGATGAGACGACCGACGATGCGTGGTGTGACGTCGAGGGACCGATCGAGGGGGTCTACCTCGACGCCGGCGAGAACGGGTTGTTCAGCCCGGCCGAGTTCGAGACCCTCACGGCCCTCGGCCTCATGGAGTTCGTGACCCCGGAGGAGATTGCCGAGAACGTGGTACGCGAGATCCGGTCACACCCCACGGGAAAAGATGTGGTGGCGGCGCTCGATGCCGCGACCATGGGACCCACCTACCGGGCCGGAGTGCTGCGCAGCAGCGCGCTCGACCATATGGACGTGCTTCAGGAGCGACAGGGCCATACCTCGGTGGCGTATGAGATGCTCGGGCCCCCGCGACTCTCGAAGCTGCTGTTCGAGGCCGACCTGTTGCGGCGGCTGCTGGGCACGCTCGCTGCGGCCGCGGCGCTCGATCCCCAGGGCGTTGCCGACCAGGCACGGGCCCTGATCGAGACCGATGCCGATCTGCGGCAGCGGATCGTGTCGATCGGGCTGCCGATCCTGCTTCCCGACGGGGTCACGCTGCTGAGGGGACCGGTGGTGAAGGTACCCCCCGAGCCGGGTCTGAGCGTCGATCACCCGCGGGTGGTCGATGCCGGGTGGGTCGACCTGCGCCCCGCCAACTGGGCTCGCTGGCGGGAGCGGTGTGCGACGATCCTCGAGGAGATCGCCGTGCGCCCGGGGCTGATCGATGGATCCCGCGCCGACCACGAGTACGGCGACAGGGCAGGCGAACTCCGGCCGGGCCGTCTCGCGGCGTGGATCTTCCGGTACGAAGACCACGGCGAGCGGATCAAGAGGTAGCCCATGCGCGCCCGCCCTCACGAACATCCCAACCTGCGGGTGGTCGATCATCCGCTCATCGCCCACAAGCTCTCGTACCTGCGCGCTCGCACCACGCCGACGAAGGAATTCAAGGAACTGGTCGACGAGATCGCCATGCTCATGGTGTTCGAGGCGACCCGTGAACTCGAGACCGAGGAGGTCGAGATCACGACACCCCTCGAGCGGACGCAAGGTTGGCGGATCCGGGGCAAGAAGCTGGTGGTGGTGCCGATCCTCAGGGCGGGACTGGGCATGGTCGAGGGAGTGCTCTCGCTGATCCCGGGAGCTCGCGTCGGACATGTGGGTCTGTACCGTGACGAGAGCACGCTGGAGCCGGTCGAGTACTACTTCAAGGTTCCTCCCGACGCCGCGGGGAGGGATTTCCTGGTGCTGGACCCGATGCTCGCGACCGGAGGGTCGGCGTCGGCGGCGGTGACGGGGCTGAAGCAGCGCGGGGCCGAATCGATTCGGTTTCTCTGCATCGTGGCCGCCCCCGAGGGCGTGGCGAAGATGCAGCGCGACCATCCCGACGTGCCGGTTCTGGCTGCGGCCCTCGATCGTCAGTTGAGCGACGGAGGTTTCATTCTGCCCGGGTTGGGCGACGCAGGAGACCGCCTCTTCGGGACGCGGTGAGCCGCGTCGGCTTCAGTTGACCCGGCGCCCACCTCTGCGGCGCTTCCAGGTCTCGGGCAGGAACAACAACAACACCGTGTAGATCTCGAGACGGCCGACGAGCATCAGAAAGCTCAGGATCGTCAGGGCCGGACCCGACATCCAGCCGTAGTTGTCGGTGGCACCGACAGCGCCCATTCCGGGTCCGACGTTGCCTACGGTGGCGGCACTGGCACCGAGAGCGGTGAGCAGGTCCATACCCAGGAAGCTCATGGCGGCGGCACCGGCGAAGAACAACAGCAGGTACAAGATCACGAAGCCGATGACGTTGGCCAGCACATTTTCGGGCACGACATGTCGCCCGACCCGCGCCAGGAGCACCGCGCGGGGGTGCAGGTGCTTGCGCAACTCCATGGCGCTCTGCTTGAGCAACAGTAGAACCCGCACGGCCTTCAGACCTCCACCGGTCGAGCCCGCCATGCCCCCGACGAAGAGCAGCCCGAACAGCACCATCTGCGCCGCCGGTGCCCAGCGCTCGTAGTCGGCGGTCACGAAGCCGGTCGTGGTGGTCAACGACACCACCGTGAAGAGCGAGTCGCGTACGGCCGCCTCGAGGGCCACGAGGTCGTACGTGCCCGCGGCCAGGTTGACGACCACCACGAGCAGCGTGGCACCGAGCAGCATGCCGGTGAAGAACCGCCACTCGATGTCGCGCCAATAGGTCAGTCGTCCAGCCGCGGCCCGGAAATGGAGGGTGAAGTTGATTCCCGCCATGTACATGAAGATGATGGTCACGTACTGGATGAAGGGCGACTCGAAGTGTCCGAGCGAGGCGTTCTTGGTGCTGAAGCCGCCCGTCGCCAGCGTCGCGAAGGAATGGGTCACGGCATCGAAGAATCCCATACCCGCGAGGACGTAGAGCAACACCTGCGCCCCGGTCAGTCCCACATAGACCAACCAGAGCAGCTTGGCCGTCTGCGCGATGCGGGGGCGCAGTCGTTCGGGAGTGGGACCGGGAACCTCGGCCTTGAAGAGCTGCATGCCCCCGACGCCAAGGTAGGGCAACACGGCAATGGCCAGCACGATGATCCCCATGCCCCCCAACCAGTGGGTCAGGGCGCGCCAGAACAATATGCCGTGGGGAAGCGACTCGATATCCGCAAACACCGTCGCACCCGTGGTCGTGAAGCCCGACATCGATTCGAACAGGGCAGCCCAGAACGAGCTGATGGTCCCGCTCATGAGGTAGGGCAGGGCCCCGAACACGGCGGTGGCCGTCCAGGCGAAGGTGACGATGGCGTAGCCTTCGCGCGGCGAGATGTCGGCTTCGATGCCGGTGAGCCGCCAGGCGGCGGCGCCTGCGGCCACGGTCAGGATCGCCGCGAGCAGGATCGCCAGCGAATCACCGTCGCGATACCACACCGAGACGGCAAAGGCCCCGAGCATGGCCAGTCCCACGAATACGAGGAGCAGCCCCACCACGCTGACGACGTTGCGGACCGACATCAGAGGTTCTCCGCCACCCGGATCATTCGAACCGGCGCTCGATCTCGGAGATGGCTCCTGGAAGCGCGAAGACGATCACCTCGTCGCCGGGAAGAATCTGGTCGTCTCCGCGGGGGATGATGATCTCGTCACCTCGAATGATGGTGCCGATGAGGGCGCCTTTCGGGAAGTGCAGATCCTTGAGCGCCTGTCCGGCCACCTGCGCGCCCTCGGCCACGCTGAACTCGATGGCCTCGGCGTCGATCCCCTTGAGAGTCGCCACCGTCATCACCCGTCCGCGCCTCACGTACCGCAGGATCGCGTTGACCGTCGCCATGCGCGGCGACACGGCGGCGTCGATCCCGACCTTGGTCACGATCGGCAGGTAGTCGAACTTGTTCACCAGGCTGACCACCTTGCGCGCTCCCACCGTCTTGGCGAGCAGCGAACTCAGCATGTTGGTCTCGTCGTGGCCCGTGGCCGCGACAAAGCCGTCGATCCCCGATACGCCCTCCATCTCGAGCAGTTCGAGATCGGTCGCGTCGGCGTGGAGCACGAGGGAGCGCGGCAACCGTTCGGCAAGTTCGAGACACCGCCGCCGGTCGTGGTCGAGGATCGTGCATTCGACGTTGTTGTCCTCGAGCAGCTCGGCGAGGTACTCCCCCTCGGTACTTCCCCCGGCGATCATCACGCGGCGCAGGGGGTGGTGTTCGTAGCCCGCGAGCGGGGGCACGCTCTGCACCTCCGAGGTCGGCGAGAGCAGGTAGATCTGGTCTCCGGCATCGATGCGGTCGCTGCCCCGCGGAATGATGGTGCGGCCGTCCTTGACGATGGCGGCCGTCACGAAATGGAACTCGCGCAGCTCCTGCCCGATCTCGGCCAGCGTCTTGCCCGCCACCGGGGCACCCTCCCGGACCACGATTCCCAGCAATTGCACCCGTCCGTCGGCGAACTGGGCCACATCGGTGGCGGCGGCGCTGAGCAGGAGCTGATAGGTCTCGAGCGCGCACTCGCGTTCCGGGTTGATCAGCAGGTCGATACCGAGGGCCTCTCGCGACAACACGGAGCCGCGCTCGTAGTACTCGGGGTTGCTGACGCGGGCGATGGTGTAGCGCACCCCCATCCGGGAGGCCGCCAGGCATGAGATGAGGTTCACCTCGTCCTGACTGGTCACGGCCAGAAGCATGCGGGCGCCGCGCACCCCGGCGCGTTCGAGTACGGGGAGCGACGCGCCGTTGCCGGTGATGGTGAGGACGTCGAGTTGCTGCGTGGCGAAGTCGGCCCGTTCCGGGTCCGACTCGATGAGGATGACGTCCTGGTTCTCTTCGGAGAGGCGCCGCGCAAGATGAAACCCCACCTCGCCGCCGCCGACGATCAGTACTTTCATGGAGCGGAAGCTAGCGGGGGGGTCGGAACCTGTCGAACCCCCCTGGGCCTCGGAACTCCATCGGCCGCTCGGGGATCATAGAGTCTCGCTGTTTCCGTCACGGACCCGCCAGAAGGGGTGGACCATGCTCGACCGCGCGCACCTCGCTCAACTGTATCGCGAACTCCAGGACCAACCGGTTCTGAGCGTCTATCTCGACGTCGATCAGCGCGATCCCGCTCTCCGCAGAGCGTGGAAGACCCGGCTCGAGCGGGAGGCCTCGCTCGAGGGGCGTCGGATCGAGGATGAGGGGGAGCAGGCCTCGTTTCGCCAGGCGCTGTCGCACATCGAAGAGGCGCTGGGCGAGGCCGGGTTCGTCCATGGGCGCGGATGGGTGGGCTTTGCGACCGCCGACGGATTGAGGCACTCCGAGTCGCTCGAGGTGCCCATGCCCGACCTGGTACGGTGGGAGCGGGGCATTCGTGCCGCCCCCTACATCCGCGGGTTGAAGCGTCTGCGGAGGATCCAGGTGGCCATTGCCGACCGTCGCCGGGTGCGGCTGTTCGATCTCGAGGAGGGAGAGCTCGTCGAACGCGCTTCGCTCACGGGCGACCGCGATGTGGGAGATCTCTCCGACGTGGGGGTCAGCAATAGCGGCTCACGCCGAAGTGGCGTGAGGGGCGAGACGGCCAACGATTCGGCACAACGGTATCTGGACGAGAGTTCGGAGCGGTTGTGGAAGGAGGCCGTCGAACGCCTCGGCGACGGTGGCGGCGACGGATTCGTGGTGCTCGGTGGAACCCCTGAGGCCGCAGCCCGGATGCAGGCGCTCCTACCCGACCGCATGGGCAGCCGCACGGAGCCGGCATTGTCGCTGCATGTCGACATGAGCGCTGCCGAGGTCAAGGAGGGCGTCGAAGAGGCGGCGTCGATTCTGAACAAGCGCTTGCAAGGCGAACTGGTGAGCGGGGTGGTCGATCAGGCCCGGGCGGGGGGCAAGGGCGTGCTCGGACGAGACGAGACCCTGGCCGCGCTGCGGGAGATGCGGGTCGACACCCTGCTGCTCTCTCGCTCGTTCGTGCGCGGGGACCCGGAACTCGCCGACAAGTGCGTCGGCACGGCGCTGTCGCAAGACGCCGAGATCGAAGAGGTCTCCGGCCCCGGCGCCGAGCTGCTCGACACCGAAGCCGGAGGTCTGGGGGCCCGACTCCGCTACCGCGTCGATGAGCCGGTGGCGGTGGGCGATTGAGGCCTGGTGGGCCTCAGCCCTCGCCGATGTAGACGAAGCGGGCGAGTCGTGCCACCTCGCCGTCGTCGACGTATTTGCCCATCTCGCGCCGGAACTGCTCCATCGAGGTGTAGGGGCGGTACTCCTTGAATTCGCGGAGCATACGCGCGCCCACGCCCGGGAGCGAGAGGATGGCTTCGTCGCTGGCCGAGTTCAGGTCGATGGGCACGAAGACGTACTGGGCGAGCCGCGCCACCTCGTCGTCATCGACGTACTTGCCGATCTCCCGCTCGAACTGAGCGAGCGCTACGTAGGGGCGGTACTCGAAGAACTCGCGTGCCATTCGCGCGCCCGCATTGGGAATCATCAGGATTTCCTCGCGGGTGGCCTCGTTCAGGTTGATGGGCACGAACACCAGCGCGTAGAGGGCCAGGCGGGCCTCTTCGGCGAGGTGAGGGGCCAGTGCCGCGTCGAAGGCGGCCTGGGTGAGGAACGGCCGACCTGCCGTCACCGCCTCGACCGCCGGCCCGGTCATGCCGGCAAGGGCCGCAAGCTCGTCGGCCGACGCGAGATTGGGATTGAGGATCGCTTCGTTGGCACCGGCTTGCGCCGAGGCGGGCAGGGCGACGAGGCTCGCGCACAAGAGGGCGGCCGCGAAGGGGGAGGTGGGTCTCATGATGGTGACTCCGGTTTGGGGCGCTCGTCGGCGCCGGGGGACGACAACAGGGGGTGGCGGTAGGTATAGAGCAGGCCGAGCAGACCCAATTGGATCAACACGCCTGGGGCGAGGGCGGGTGTGGCGCCCTTGAGGGATTCCCATACGAGTGTCGTTCCAGCCATGGACGGGCGCATCTCGAGTTCGAAGGCACGGTTGCCGAGAAAGTGCTGAGCGAGTCCCACCAGACCGACCAGGACGAGCCCCCCCATCACCGCCCGAAACAGCCGAAGGGTACCGGCAGACCGCCGCACCAGGTGCGCTCCCGCCGACCCGAGGCCCGCGCCGAGGGCCACGAAGGGGGCCCATTGCCATGCCGACTCGAAGTGCTCGAGCAACACCAACTCCGTCAGGGTACCGGCCATGCCGAATACGACCAGCGCCAGGACGAGCGGACGAAGCGGCGTCGAGATCGATGAGGTCACGGGCGGGCCTTGTTGGAGGCGGCGGGCAGATGCACGTTGGCTGGGTGCGACATCGTTCACGCCGACCCGTACAGGTATGATCAACATACACCCCAGATCCGTCCAGTTCATCGCAGCCACCATGGCCCTGGCCGCGACTCTCGCACCCACCTCCGCACGCGGACAGGTGGCTGCCGACTTCGCGGTCGACACCGCGATCGTCTCGTCGCATTCGATCACCATCGGTGGTACCTCGGTGCCGTACACGGCCGAGGTCGGCTACCAACCGGTGCAGGACGACGCGGGGAAGGCGGTGGCGACGCTCTTCTACACCTATTACGAGCGCACCGATGTCGACGACCGCGACAGGCGCCCGCTGGTGGTGTCGTTCAACGGGGGTCCCGGGTCGGGGTCGCTCTGGATGCACATCGGCTACACGGGCCCCCGTATGCTCGAGATCGACGACGAGGGCTACCCGATCATGCCCTACGGCATGCGCGACAACCCCAACTCGATCCTCGACGTCGCCGATATCGTGTACGTCAATCCGGTCAACGTCGGGTATTCGCGGATCGTGGGCGACGCCGATCGCGCTCGTTTCTTCGGAGTCCGTGAAGACATCGCCTACCTCTCCGACTGGATCCGCACCTTCGTGACGCGCAAGGAGCGCTGGGCGTCGCCCAAGTACCTCATCGGTGAGAGCTACGGTACCACGCGCGCCTCGGGGCTCGCCCGCGAGCTCCAGGGGTCGGAATGGATGTATCTCAACGGCGTGATCCTGGTGTCGCCCACCGGACTCGGCGTGGAGCGAGCGGGGCCGGTGGGAGACGCCCTGGCCTTGCCCAACTACACCGCCACGGCCTGGTATCACGGTCGGCTCGAGCCGGCCCTCCAGACCCGCGACCTCGAAGAGCTCCTACCCGAAGTCGAGGCGTGGACCCTCGACATCCTGCTGCCGGCGCTGGCCCGAGGCGGCTCGCTCACGGGCTCCGAGCGGGACGGCATCGCGCGCGAGTTCGCCCGCTGGTCGGGCACCTCGCAGCGCTGGGTGTCCGAGCACAATCTGCGGCCGGCGGTGGGCGAGTTCCGCAAGGAACTGCTACGCGACCAGGGGCGGACGGTGGGGCGCCTCGACGCCCGCTACCAGGGAATCGACCGCCAGGACGCCGGCGAGTCGTACGACTACGACCCGGCCTTGAGCGCCTGGAACCATGCGTTTTCGCCGGCAGTCAACGTGTATTTCCGCGAATTGGGGTGGACCACCGATCTGCAGTACTACCTCTTCGGGCCGGTCAACCCGTGGAACCGCCAAGGCGACCAGACCGGCGAAGACCTGCGGCAGGCCATGTCGGAGAACCCGTACCTGCACCTCTTTGTGCAGTCGGGCTACTACGACGGGGGCACGGACTATTTCAGCGCCAAGTACACCATGTGGAACCTCGATCCGGCGGGGCGGCTCCAGGACCGGATGTGGTTCAAGGGGTACCGCAGCGGCCACATGATGTACCTGAGGGCCGAAGATCTCAGCCGCTCGAATCAGGACATTCGTGACTTCATCGCCTGGAGCCTCGAAGAAGCGGCGGGGCCGGCCCGCTACCGATGACTCGCACCGCCCTGTCGGGGTGCCTGCTCGTGGCAACGCTGCTGCCGACGGCGGAGCTGCGGGGACAGGAGCCGGCGGGTCTCGACACGCTGAGCCCGGCCGCAGAGCAGATTCGACAGCGGCTCGAGCAACTCCGCGAGGGCGGGCAGATCGAGGTGGCGGGGCGGACCATCGGCGGCGGGAGCGTCTTCGACTTCTACGAGGAGTACGATTTCGAGCCCACCTGGTCGGCCGAGGCGGGAGCGCAGTTGAGCCGCTTCATCGGTTCCATCGACCTGGACGGCCTCGACCCCGCCGACTACGCGTATGATGCCCTGGTTGCTGCGGCCCGCGACGATGTCGTGACACCGTCGGGGCTCGCCGAGCGCGATCTGCTGCTCACCGATGTGCTGGTGAGCGTCGCGCACGACCTGCGGCGCGGTCGGGTCGACCCCACCAGCCTGGGTCCCCAGTGGAAGGACACTCCGCGCGCACCGCCGGTGCCGGTCGATTCCCTTCGTGCGCTGGTCGAGGAGGGCGAGGTGATGCGGGGTCTGGCCCGGCTGCGGCCGTCGCACTTCATCTACCAGGGGCTCGTGGGCGCCCTGGCGAGTTATCGGGCCATCGAGGAGCGGGGGGGGTGGCCCGGCATCGGCCCGGGGCCACTGCTCGCTCTCGACTCGGTGTCCCCTCGGCTGCCCAACCTCCGCCTGCGGTTACTGCGTACCGGCGACCTCGCCCCGGGGACCGATTCGACCTCGATGCGCTTCGACGCCGAGGTCGAGGCGGGTGTGGTACGGTTCCAACATCGACATGGGCTCAACGACGATGGAATCGTGGGACGAGCGACCGTCGCAGCTCTCGACGTGCCCGTCGCCCGCCGCATTCGACAGCTTCGCACCAACCTCGAACGGGCCCGCTGGGTAGCCCACGGCCTCGCCGCCGAATTCGTGGCGGTCAACATCGCCGGACAGCGCGTCTACTTCATGCGAGACGGGGCCATCGCCTGGGAGACCCGCGCCGTGGTCGGGCTACCCTACCGGCAGACGCCGGTGTTCCGTGATTCCCTGCGGTACCTGGTGGTCAACCCCACCTGGACGGTACCGCGAAGCATCAACTCGGAGATCCTGGCCAGTATCCGCCGTGATCCGACCTACCTGCGCACCCAGGGCTTCGACGTCATCGATGCCGCGGGCCGGACGGTCGATACCAGCGGGATCGACTTCACGGCCTACACCGGGGCGACCTTTCCCTGGGTGTTTCGGCAGCGCGGTGGCCCCACCAACGCGCTGGGTCGGATCAAGTTCATGTTTCCCAACAGCTATCACGTCTATCTGCACGACACGCCGGCGCGCGCCTTGTTCGAGCGGGAGCAACGTACCTTCAGCCACGGCTGCATCCGGGTGCAGGACCCATTCCGGCTGGCCGAGTTGCTGCTCGAGCCGCAGGGGGGGCCCGATCGCGCGGGGCTCGCCGCGCTGGTGGCGTCGGGCGAGACCCGCTCCCTCGACCTCGCCGTGCCGGTGCCGGTGCTGATCCTCTACTGGACCGCATCCACCGATCTCCATGGTGAGGTGCATTTCTACCCTGACGTCTACGACCGCGACGCCAGCGTCGAACGGGCGCTGTTCGGAAGCGGGAATCCATGAGGTAGCGCCGTGCGGAGGGGGTGCGAGGGCTGGCGCCGACCCCCGCCTCGGCGCCAGAATCCAGATATGGCCCGGCCCAACTCCACCCCATCCGATCCACCTGCCGATTCCCCGGCATCGCCCGACGAGGAATCGAATACCCAGCCCGATGGGGCACGCCCGTCCAGGCGATGGAGGCGGATCGTGCGGGTGCTGCTGCTCGGCGTCGGGGTCTGTCTCGTCGTTGCGGTTCCGCTGGGCGTCTGGGAAGCCCGCACTTCGACCCTGCAGGCTCGCTTCTTCTCGGCCCGAGGCGAGGATCTCGACTGGGGGGTCCGCACGGGTCCCAGTGCGCGAATCCGCTTTCCGGCTGCGGGTCCCTGGGACGCGAGGCTGGGGTATACGCATATTCCCGAGATGGTCGAGCGGGCGCAGGCCCGAGGCTTCGAGATCACCTCGCAGGCGGTGGTCACCGAGGCCTTCCAGCAACGGGTCGACGGTGGCTGGTATCCGGTCTATCCCGAAAAGAGCGCCGGCGGCCTCACGCTGCTCGACCGGAACCTCGAGGTGTTTCACCGGACGCCGATGCCGGCTCGAGTATATGCCGATTTCGACTCGATCCCGGATCTGATCTGGAAGACGCTGTTGTACATCGAGAATCGCGACTTTCTCGACGACGGCGCGGTGTTGCGCAATCCGGCCGTGGACTGGCCACGACTCGCGCGCGCGGTGGGTGAGCTCGGTCTCAAGCTCCTGGGCAGCGAGCGCAACGTACCCGGGGGCAGCACCCTCGCCACGCAGCTGGAGAAGTTTCGCCACTCACCCGAGGGTCGTACGGGATCGGTCGTCGAGAAGCTGCGGCAGATGGAGGCTGCGGCGGCGCGGGCCTACATCGACGGGCCTGAAACGCTACGCAACCGGCGCCGCACGGTACGCGATTATCTGAACTCGGTACCCCTCGCCGCCCAGCGCGGGCACGGTGAGGTCATGGGCACGAGCGACGGATTGTGGGCCTGGTACGGCACCGATTTCGACAGCGCCAACGTCGCCTTGCGACGTCGCCCCACCTCCGAGGTCGAGGGAGCTGCGCAGGCCGCGGTATTTCGGCAGGTGGTGAGCCTGCTGGTGGCCCATCGGCGCCCCTCGTACTACCTCGTGCAGCCCGAGGGTCGCACCGAGCTCTCGGCGCTGACCGACTCCTACCTGCGGCTGATGTCCCGCGACAGCGTGATCCCCGCCGCGCTGGCTCGACGGGGCCTGGCCACCCCCATCGAGCTGCTCGCCCGGGCTCCGGAACGGCCCCCGGTCCCCTTCGTGGCGCTCAAAGCCGCCAATGTGATCCGAACGGGGCTGCTCGACCTGCTGGGTGCGCCCGGTCTCTACGAGCTCGATCGGTATGATCTCACCGCGAAGGCCACCCTCGACCTGCCGTGGCAGACCGGCGTGTCGGCGCTGTTCGAACGCCTCCACGACCCCTCGTTCGTGGCCGCCAGCCCCTTTGCCGATGCCCGGCTTCTGGCTCGAAACGACCCCGGCAAGGTGCTCTACACCTTCACACTGCTCGAGCGAACGTCTCTCGGCAACGAGATCCGTGTCCAGACCGACAACTTCGACGGCCCGCTCAACCTGACCTCGGCCGGTCGCCTGGAGCTCGGATCGACGGCGAAGCTGCGCACGCTGGTCACCTACCTGCAGATCATCGCCGAACTCCACGATCGCCTGTCTCCCCTGTCGCTGGATTCGCTGCGCGTGATCCCGGTGGCGCCGCAGGATCGGCTCACCCGCTGGGCGATGGATCGGATCGTGGCCGAGCCCGGGGTCACGAAACGCGCACTCCTCGACGCGGCAATGCTGCGAACCTACTCGGCGAGCCCGACCGAGCGCTTCGCCACGGGCGGGGGCGTGCAGACCTTCACCAATTTCGACCGTACCTACGACCATCGAGTGCTGACGGTGGCAGAGGCCTTTCAACAGTCGGTCAATCTGCCGTCGATCCGGACCATGCGCGACGTGGTGAACTACTTCATGTTCCGGGCCCCCGAGTCGACGGCGTCGGTCTTGCGTGACGCCGATGACCCGGCCCGTCAGGCCTATCTCGAACGGTTTGCCGACCGGGAGGGGCGCAGCTTCACCCGGGACTTCTTCCGGCGGTACGAGGACGTGGCCCCCGACTCGGTCCTTCGCCGATTGGTCGAGGACCGGGCCCTGACGCCGACCCGGATCGCATGGGCGTTCCGGGCCGTGGCGCCCGAGGCCGACCTGGCTGCCTTCGACGCCTTCGTGCGGGCCAATACACCGTTCGCCGGGTTGGCCCCGGGGGTGGTCGAGGACCTCTACCGCCAGGCCGATCCGGAGCCGTTCGACCTCAATGATCTCGGGTACCTGGCCCGGATCCATCCGCTCGAACTCTGGGTCGTCCAGCGGCTGCGCGAGCGCCCGGAGGTGACTCTCCAGGAGTTGTATGAGGAGGGTGCGGCGGTCCGCCAGGAGGTCTATGCCTGGTTGTTCCGGACGCGTCGCAGGAACGCTCAGGACCAGCGTATCCGGACCATGCTCGAGCTCGAGGCCTTTCAGCTGATCCACGCCTCGTGGCAGCGGCTCGGGTACCCGTTCGCCAATCTGGTGCCTTCGTACGGCACGGCCATCGGCAGCTCGGGCGACCGTCCGCTGGCGCTGGCCGAGTTGCTGGGGATCATCGTGGGTGGGGGTGTGCGCTACCCGGTGGTGCGCCTGGATGAGGTGCATTTCGCCGACGGCACACCCTTCGAGACGCGAATCGGTCGGGTGAGGGCGCGGGGCGAGCCCGTGATGGACCCGGAGGTGGCCGCGGTCGTGCGAGCCGCCATGATCGACGTGGTCGAGAACGGCACGGCGCGCCGGGCGAGGGGGGCGGTGGTGGACGCCCAGGGCAACCCGGTGCCGATGGGGGCGAAGACCGGCACGGGCGACAACCGGTACCGCGTCTACGGCGCTGGAGGGGCGCTGATCGAGTCTCGTGCCGTGAACCGCACGGCGACCCTGGTGTTCTTTCTCGACGATCGCTACTTCGGCGTGGTCACGGCGTATGTGCCCGGCCCCGATGCCGACGGCTATCGCTTCACCAGCGCGCTGCCTGCCGAGATCTTCAAGGCCGTGGGAGAGGTGCTGAGCCCCCTGCCCGGCGTGAGGGGCGTTGACCCGCAGGCGGACGGGCCTTCGATTCCCGCTGCTACGGCGCCGTCGGGTGCCGGGGGCTGAGTTGAACCCGATCGGCGAGGATGGGACGATGCGTCGTATGATCTGCAGAAGCCTGGTGGCCTCGTGCCTGGTGGCGGTGGGCGCATGTGGCGGCTCGGACCGACCGGGCACCGCCGTGGAGTCCGACCCCACGGTCGAAGTCACCTACGAGCGCTACGAGCTCGCCAACGGGCTCGAGGTGATCCTCCACGTCGACCCTTCCGATCCGCTGGCTGCGGTGGCCATGACCTTTCATGTCGGCTCCGCTCGCGAGGTCGAGGGGCGCACCGGTTTTGCGCATCTCTTCGAGCACCTCTTCTTTCTCGATTCCGAAAACCTCGGTCCGGGGGGACTCGATCGCCTCATGACCCGCGTCGGCAGTTCGACCAACGGCTCGACCAGTCGCGACCGAACCAACTACTTCGAAGTGGTGCCGATCGACGGACTCGAGAAGACGCTGTGGGCCGAGGCCGACAAGCTCGGCTGGTTCATCAACACCGTCACCGACGATGTGGTGGCCAAGGAGAAGCAGGTCGTCAAGAACGAAAAGCGGCAGAGTGTCGACAACAACCCGTACGGCCACGC
Organism: uncultured Gemmatimonadaceae bacterium; assembly: GCA_964521385.1. GTDB lineage: Bacteria > Gemmatimonadota > Gemmatimonadetes > Longimicrobiales > Gaopeijiaceae > Gaopeijia. Next base: position 30,284 of record CAZFRU010000010.1, read on the forward strand.
CAACGACGTGATCGACCGGGCCCTGTACCCCGAGGGTCACCCCTATCGCTGGCAGGTGATCGGGACTCTGGCCGATCTCGACGCCGCCACACTCGCCGACGTGAAGGAGTTTCATACCCGCTGGTACGGCCCCAACAACGCCACCCTGGTGGTGGCCGGCGATCTCGACGTCGATGCGACCAAAGCCTGGATCGAGCGCTACTTCGGCGAAATTCCGGAGCGCCCCACGCCGGAGCGGCCACAGCCGCCCGAGGTCAGGCTGGACGAGAGCCGCCTGCTCTTCCACGAAGACAACTTCGCGCGGCTGCCCCAGCTCCAGATGGCCTGGCCCACCGTTCCGCTCTACCATCCCGACAGCTACGCGCTCGATGCCCTGGCCGCGCTCCTCACCGACGGCAAGACCTCGCCCTTCTACGAGGTCGTGGTCGAAGAGCAGGGGTTGGCCCCTGCGGTGCGGGCGTCGAACGGCTCACAGGAACTCGCAGGCCGATTCACGCTGACCGTGCGGGCCTACGCCGACACCGACCTCGACGCGGTACGGGGTGCCATCGACAGCGCTTTCGCCCGCTTCGAGGCCGAAGGCGTGCCCGACGACGAACTACGCCGCGTCAAGGCAGGGACCGAGACGTCGTTCTACGGGGGGCTGTCGAGTGCCCTGGGCAAGGCGTTCAGCCTCGCCCAGTACAGCATCTTCGCCGGTGATCCCGGGTTCCTTGCCGAAGACCTGCGCCGAACGCTGGCGGTGAGCGCCACCGACGTGATGCGGGTCTACGAGACCTATATCGCCGCTCGTCCCTTCGTGGCGGCCAGCTTCGTGCCGATGGGACAGGGCCAGCTGGCGCTCACGGGCTCGGAGCGGGCCGAGGTGGTCGAAGAGCCCATCGTCCTGGGCGCCGAGCCCGAGGTCGTCATCGACGACCGGGGCGACCTGGTGCGCACCCCCTCGGCCATCGACCGTTCGGTCGAGCCCGACTTCGGCGAGGCTCCAACGCTGCGGGCGCCGGCGGTCTGGGAGGACGCCCTGGACAACGGTGTGCGGGTGCTCGGCATCCAGGATTCCGAGATCCCCCTGGTACAGTTCGAGCTTCGCATGCGCGGCGGACTGTTGCTCGAAGACCCCGATCGGGTGGGGGTGGCCAACCTGCTGGCCGAGATCATGACCGAGGGCACCGTCGGTCGCACGCCGGCCGAGCTCGAGAGCGCCATCGATCTCCTGGGAGCCGACATCTCGGTGTCGACGGGTGCGGAGACCTTCACGGTCCGTGGCAACACGCTCGCCCGCAATTTTCCCGCCACCATGGCACTGGTCGAAGAGATCCTGTTGGAGCCTCGGTTCGACAGTGCCGCCTTCGAGCTCGCGCGGCAGCGCGTGGCCAATGCGCTGCGGCAGCAATCGGCCAACCCGGGGGCCATCGGGAGCGGCGTGTTCCGGCGACTGCTGTACGGTTCGCATGTTCTGGGTCGCAATCCCCTCGGTTCGCTCGCGGGTATCGCAGAGATCAGCCTCGATGACCTGCGTGCCTTCCACGCCCGCACCCTCGTGCCCGGCCTGGCGGCGTATCATGTGGTCGGGGCGGTGGACCGCGATGTGGTCATGACCTCGCTCGAGGGGCTTGCCCAGCGATGGCGTGGTGCGGTGCCCGAGGTGCCGACGGCGCCCGTCTGGGACGAGGATCGCGCGGGACTGTACTTCGTCGACGTGCCTGGCGCGAGTCAGTCGGTGCTCAACATCGGGGCGCTGACCCTGGCCGAGACCGACGCGGACTACTGGCCGGCCACCGTCATGAACTTTCGACTGGGTGGTGGGGGCTTTGCGTCGGATCTCACGCAGCAACTCCGCGAAGGGCGCGGCTACACCTACGGCATCCGCTCCGGATTCCAGGGTGGCGGGTTTCCCGGACCCTTCTCCATCTCCTCGTCGGTCCGATCCAACGTCACCCTCGAGGCGCTCGAGTTGATCCAGGAGATCGTCGAGGGGTACGGCCCGGGATTCGACGCGGCCGATCTCGAGGCCACGCAGAGCTTCATGACGAAGAGCAATGCGCGGGCCTTCGAGACCCTCGGCGCCAAGCTGGGGATCCTCACCGACATGAGTGCATTCGGCTTCGACTCCGATTACGTGCTTCAGCGCCAGACGGTGGTACGCGACTTCACCGTGGCCCGCGCCCAGGCCCTCGCAGCCCGGTTCCTCGACACCGACCGGATGATCTGGTTGGTGGTGGGCGACGGCGCGACGCAGGGCGCGCGACTGACGGCGCTCGGACTGGGGCCGGTGATCTACCTGGATCGAGACGGGCGCACCATTCCGGAAGGTTAGGGCGGCGGGTGGCGCTCTCCACGGCCCTTGGCGCGCCCGGTCCCGACCCCATCCTCCGGGTCCACGACATCTCGAAGGTCTACGAGATGGGAGACGTGCGGGTGCACGCCCTGCGAAGTGTCGATCTCCAACTGGACGCGGGCGAGCTGGTCGTGATTCTCGGGGCCTCGGGCAGCGGAAAGTCGACGCTGTTGAACATCATCGGTGGGCTCGACGTGCCGACCTCCGGACGCGCGTACTTTCGCGACCTCGAACTGACTTCGCTCGATGGCGACGGGCTCACCGAGTACCGAAGGGCCCATGTCGGCTTCGTGTTTCAGTTCTACAACCTCATCCCGAGCCTCACGGCGCGCGAAAACGTCGCCCTGGTGACCGAGATCGCCACCGATCCCATGGACCCGGTCGAGGCGTTGACGATGGTGGGGCTGGCCGACCGGGTCGATCATTTTCCCGCCCAGCTCTCGGGCGGCGAACAGCAGCGGGTCGCCATCGCCCGGGGGGTCGCCAAACGACCCGATGTGCTGCTGTGCGACGAGCCCACCGGGGCTCTCGACGTCGAGACCGGCCGACGGGTCCTGTCGGTGCTCGACGAGGTCAATCGCACGACGGGGACCACGACGGCCATCATCACCCACAACGCCGCCATCGCCGGGATGGGCGACCGGGTGATTCGCATGAGCAGCGGTGAGATCGTCGAATCGACCCGCAACCCTCGGCGCATCTCGCTCGACGAGATCGAGTGGTGAGAGAGCGATGCGCGCGTTGAACCGAAAGCTCGTGCGGGAGCTCTGGGCTCTGCGGGGTCAGATGGTTTCCATCGCCCTGGTGGTCGCCACCGGCATCATGTCGGTGACCACGATGAGGGGTGGATACGAATCGCTCGTCGACGCCCAGGCCTCGTACTATCGCGACACCCGCTTTCCCGACCTCTGGGCGTCCCTGAAACGGGCGCCCGAGTCGGTGGCTGCCAGGCTGGCTGCGATTCCCGGGGTGAGCGCCCTCGACACCCGGGTCACATTGATGGCCCGCCTCGACCTGCCGGGGCTCGATGTTCCGGGCATGGGGCTGTTCGTGTCCCTCCCCGACCACGGTCGCCCGCGACTCAGCGACGTGGTGGTGCGCAGCGGCCGGCTCCCCCTGCTCGGTGCCCGCGACGAGGTGCTGGTCAGTGAGAACTTCGCCGCCGCGCGGGGACTCCTCGCGGGCGACACCCTGCGGGCCATCCTGAATGGACGAGCCCGGGATCTGATTCTCGTGGGGACCGCGATCTCACCCGAGCACACCTACGCCGTCCCCCCCGGTGCGTTGTATCCGGAGGACGAGCGCTACGGCATCTTCTGGATGCGCCGCAGGGTGTTGGGCCCCGTCAACGACATGGAGGGGGCCTTCAACGAAGTGGTGATGTCGCTGGCCGCCGATGCGGATGAAGACGCAGTCGCGGCCGCCACCGACCGGATCCTCGATCGCTATGGTGGCCGGGGCGCGTACCCTCGCGCCGATCAGTTCTCGCACCAGACCCTGCAGGCGGAACTCGATCAGAATCGAGTGATGGGCACCGCGATTCCCGCCATTTTCCTGGGGGTGGCGGCCTTTCTGCTGAACCTGGTCCTGGGCCGTCTGATCACGACCCAGCGCTCGGAGATCGGGGTGCTCAAGGCCTTCGGCTACACCGACGTCGAGGTCGGAGGACACTATCTGAGCCTGGCCCTGGTCGCCGTGGTCATGGGCGCCATGCTCGGCATCGGGAGCGGCGCCTGGCTCGGCGACAAGTACGTGGCGTTGTATGGCGAGTTCTTCGACTTTCCGGTGCTCGAGTTCGAGCTCAGCCCTCTTCTTCTTGTCGTCGCCCTGGGCATCAGCGTCGTGGCTGCGACGGCGGGCGCTCTGGGCGCCGTACGGTCGGCTGCTTCGCTCCCACCTGCCGAGGCGATGCGGCCGGAGCAACCCCCCCGCTTCAAGCCCGGCCCCCTGGAACGGATCGGGATCGCCGAGGTGTTGCCCTCGGCGGGGCGCATGATCCTGAGAAACCTCGAGCGGCGACCGGTCCGAGCCCTGCTGTCCGCCCTCGGGGTGGCGTTCTCGGTGGCGATCCTCGTGTTGGGCATGTTCATGTTCGACGGGGTGGACTACATGATGGATCTGCAGTTCAGGGTGATCCAGCGCGAAGACCTCCAGGTGACCTTTCGGGAGAAGCTGCCCCGCGGTGTCGTCTACCGGCTCGAGCGACTCGAGGGGGTGACCCGGGTGGAGCCGTTTCGGATCGAGGCGGTGCGCCTGCGGGCGGGCCACCGCGAGCGCGAGGTGGGGCTGCAGGCATTGGCGGCCGATTCCCGTCTGCGCCGGATCGTGGCGGCCGATGGGTCCCCACGGCCGATTCCCACCGAGGGGGTGGTGTTGAGTGCGATTCTGGCCGAGAAGCTGGGGACCACCACCGGCGAGATCATTCAGTTCGAGCTGCTCGAGGGCCGTCGAGCCAGGGGCACGATCGAGGTGGCCGGGGTGGTCGACGACTTCATGGGCATGTCGGCCACCGTCAGTCCGGCCACCCTCGTCCGCCTCGCCGGAGGGGCCGATGTCATCAGCGGGGCGTTTCTGTCGGCGCGCGACGAGGAGCGGGCTGCGTTGCTCCGTGAAATCGAGGGAATGCCTGCCGTGGCGTCGGTCGCCTCTCCGGCCACCCTGCTCGACTCGTTCAAGGCGCAGCTGGCCGAGAGCCTCTTCATCGGGGTCGGGTTCCTGCTCGGGTTTGCCGGGATCATCTCGGTGGCGGTCATCTACAACGGAGCCCGCATCGCCCTCTCGGAGCGGGGGCGCGAGCTGGCCAGCCTGCGGGTGATGGGCTTGCGGCGCAGTGAGGTGAGCGTGCTGTTGCTGGGAGAGCAGGGCCTGATCACCCTGCTGGCGATTCCGGTGGGATGGGCTCTGGGGTATGCCATGTCGCTGGCGATCGCGGGATCGTTGCAGAACGAGACCTACCGGATCCCCCTTGTGGTCAGCGCCCGGACCTATGCGATTTCGGCCGCGGTCACCATCGTCGCGGCTGTGGCCAGTGGCTGGATCGTGCGTCGCCGCATCAACCACATGGATCTCATCGCTGTTCTCAAGACGCGGGAATAGGGCACATATGACGAAGCGCAGGAAGTGGACGTACGGCGTCGGCGCCGGGGTGGTCGTGTTGATCGTGGGCTGGTCGGTGCTCAACCCCGAGACGGTGACGGTCGAGGCCGAGCAGGTACGACGGGATTCGCTTTCGGTCACCGTGTCGGAAGAGGGCCGGACCCGGGCTCGGGAGCGGTATACGGTGAGCGCTCCGATCACGGGACGAGTGCTGCGGGTCGAGGTCGAAGAGGGTGACGCCGTGGCACGGGGTGACCTTCTGGCCCTGGTGGCGCCGCCGCCCGAGGATCCCCGGATCCTGAGCGCGGCCCGGGCCGAGGTCGATGTCGCCGAGGCGCGTCTCAGTGCGGCCCGGTCCGACCTGATCGCCGCCCAGGCGGCGCAGGCGCAGGCTCAGCGCGAGGTCGAGCGGCGGCGGCCGTTGCTCGACCTCGGGGCGATCAGTCGCGAAGCGCTCGAGCGGTTCGAACATGCGGCCCGAACCGCTGCATCTGCGCTCGCTGCCTCGGAGGCCGCCGTGCGCGGCGCAGAAGCCGGGGTGGCTCAGGCCAACTCCCGCCTGCTGGGCGCGACGAGCGAGATGAATGCCGAAGTCGTTCAGCTGCCAGCGCCGGTCTCGGGACGGGTGCTACGGGTCCGTGAGAAGAGCGAGCGGGTCGTGCCGGCCGGGACCCCTCTCTTCGACATCGCCGATGTCGGTGGGCTCGAGGTGGTGGTCGACCTGTTGACGGAAGAAGCGGTGCTGGTGCAGCCCGGAGCCCTCCTGCGCGTGAGCGGATGGGGCGGTACCGAGGTGCTCACGGGGACTGTGCGCTACGTCGAGCCGGCGGCGTTCACGAAGGTGTCCGCCCTGGGGGTCGAGGAACAGCGGGTCGATGTGGTGGGAGACCTCGATGCGTCGCCCCCGGGCCTTGGCGATGGCTTTCGGCTCGATGTGGCCATCGTGGTCTGGCAGGGTGCCGACGTGCTCACCGTGCCCAGCAGTGCGCTCTTCCAGCGGGCCGGGGGGTGGCAGGTGTTCGTGATCGAAGAAGGACGGGCGCGCATGCGCCCGGTCGACGTCGGTCACCGGGGTGTGGCACGGTCCGAGGTACTGGACGGCCTCGACGCGGGAGACCAGGTGATCTCCTACCCGTCGGACCTCGTGGGTGAGGGCGTGCGGGTCAGCCCCGCGAGCGGCGCTGCGGGGAGCAGGTAGTGGGCCCGGCAGGATTCGAACCTGCGACCTACCGATTATGAGTCGGCTGCTCTAACCGCTGAGCTACGGGCCCTTCGGGGTCTGCGGGGTGAGCAACACCAGCACCTCGGCCACCTCGCCTTCGTCGTCGAATACCGCCCGATAGGCAACGCTGCATCGCCGCATGGCACCGTCCCGGCCCCGTACCTCGGCCTTGAATTCTCCTGCAACACGCAGCCCCGCCGCGAGCGCGGCCAGCGCCTCGTCGAAGCGGGTTGCGCCGGATGGATCCAGGATCCGGGCCAGCGGCTCAGCGACCAGGTCGGCCGGGGCGTGACCCAGGGCCTCTGTCAGCCCCCGTGCGACGTCGAGCACATGGCCCTGAGGATCGCAGGCGACGAGGGCGACCGGAAGCCCTTCCACCACGGCTCGGAAGCGGGCGTGGGCCAACCGCAGCCGAGACATGCCGTCGATCTCGTCGATGTCGGCGACGGCGCCTTCGACATACGCCACCGCTCCGGTGGCGTCGCGATGGGCCCGCGCCGTCACACGCACCGGTACATGGAAGCCGTCGGCCCGTTCGAGCCACGATTCGAACCCACGCACCACTCCCGTTTCGGCGAGGGCCGCACTCAAGCGAGGGCCGTCGGAGGGGTGGACATAGAAATGCGCCGCGTGGCGCTGGGCGAGGGTGGCCGCATCGGGGTTGCCCAGCAACCGCACCAGCGCCGGATTGGCGTCGAGGAATCCTCCGTCGGGGGTGCAGCGAAACAGCCCCAGGGGAAGATGGTCGAACATGCCTCGGAACCGTGCTTCACTCTCCCGCAGCGCCGCCCGAGCCCGAGTCCGCTCGAGGGTGTAGCGCAACGCTCGATCCAACCCCGCCGGATCGATGCGCCCTTTGACCAGATAGTCGGCCGCACCCGCTTCCTGCGCCTCGACGTCGACCTCGTGGGAGCCCTGTCCGGTGAGCAGGATGATGGGGGTCTCGACCTCGAGCCGCACCGCTTCCCGCAACAAGTCGAGCCCGTTGGCGCTCCCCAGCAGGTAGTCGACCAGGGCGACGTCGTGGCGTCTCGAGCCAAGCTCGGCCAACCCCTCTGTGAAGGTCGCCACCCAGTGTACGGTGATGTCCTCACCGCGGACCTGGCGCAGCATGGCCTGCGTCATCGCTGCATCGGTGGGCTCGTCCTCGACGAGGAGGACGCGAAGCGGATCGGGGTGCACGGAAGGCCGGGAAAAAGAAGGGGCAGACGGCGCAAGCTACGTCTCCCCCGGCCGGGGCTCAAGCGTATCCTGTCTCCCGACTACTCGTCGTCGGGGGTAGGAGGCCGTCGCAGTCGCTTGGTGCGCCCTCGTCGGACCTTGTCGTCGACCCTCTTGCGCTTCTGGGTGGCCGGCACACGGGTCGCGATGCGGGGGGGATCGACCTGGTGCAATGCCTCGAGCTTCAGGCGCAGGCGGGCCAGCGCCCGCCTTCGGTTCTGGAGCTGACTGCGCTCGGTGCGGCTCTCGCTGCGGACTCCCGTCGGTCGGTGGATCAGGCGGACTCCCGAATCGGTCGTGTTCTGATGCTGCCCGCCCTTGCCGCCGGAGCGAAAGGTCTGGATCTCGCATTCCTTGAGAAGGGCGCCGTCGTCGTCGGGAATGGGATGGTCGGAGGTCATGGGCAACGAGGTCGGCGAGACGAAGGGGGGCGGGTTCGGGATGGCCCCGGGCCTGTGAATTCCATACCATTCGAGTCGTTCCCGCGCAAACGCCTCTCCTGGTAGCCATGATCTTCGAGCGTAGCGAGCAGAATCCCGGCGCCCGATTTCTCCTGATGCTGGCTTCCGGTGTGGTGGTGGTCTGGGGGCTGCGCTTTGCCGCGTCGATCCTGCTCCCTTTCGCGCTGGCTCTGTTCCTGGCCATCCTCAGCCTCCCCATCGTCCTGGGGCTGGTCCGTCGACGGTGCCCCGCCCCTCTGGCGATTTTGGTGGCCGTCGGTGTCGTGGTGGGCGTGTTCGGGCTGCTCGGCCTGCTGGCCAGCCAATCCCTTCCCGACCTCCAGATCCGGATGCAGCGCTACGGGGTGGCCCTCGACGCCCTCTGGCAGGGGCTCATCGTGAGCTTGTCGGAGCGGTTCGATCGCCCTCTCGACGCGCTGGTCGGAAGTGAGTTGCTGGGAACGCAGGCGCTGGTCACCCTGGTGCAGACCACGCTCACCCGCGCCACCATCCTGCTGTCGCAGACCTTCCTGGTGCTGCTGGTGATGGTGTTCGTGTTGGCCGAAGCCACCGTCTTCCCGGCCAAGTTGCGCGCGCTCAGCGACGGGTCGGCACGGGGCGAGGAGCGAATGGCCAAGGTGGTGAGCGAGATCCAGAGCTACCTGGGCATCAAGACCGGGATCAGCCTGCTCACGGGGCTGTTGCTCGGTCTGTTCTGTTGGCTCATGGACCTGGATTTTCCGGTCCTGCTGGGCCTGATGGCGTTCATCCTGAACTACGTACCCACCGTCGGCTCGATCATCGCCGCGGTGCCGGCCGTCCTCCTCAGCCTGATCCTGGTCGGCACCGCCGGCCACGCCCTCGGGGTAGCGGCCGGGTACGTGGTGGTCAACACGCTGTTCGGCAACATCATCGAACCCAATCTCATGGGACGCCGTCTCGGTCTGTCGCCCCTGGTCGTGGTGTTGTCCCTTCTGTTCTGGAACTTCGTCTGGGGTCCGCTGGGCGCGCTGCTTTCCGTGCCGCTCACCATGATCGTGAAGATCTGGCTCGAGAACACGCAGGATCTGCGCTGGGTGGCGGTCCTGCTCGACAAGCAGGCCCCCGCCGCACCGCTGACCGACGTGGGCGGGCCCGCCCGCGTCGACCACGACTCTGGAGTCTGACCATGCGCGTCGCCTTCGACACCCTTCCCGATGACGCCCGCGCCTGGGTGTTCGCCGTCAATCGCCCGCTCACCGCCACCGAGACCGACACACTGCTCGCAGCCGTCGACGCCTTTCTCGATGAGTGGCATGCCCATGGGGAGCCCTTGCGTGCGGGGCGCGACTGGCAGCAGGGCCGCTTTCTGATGATTGCAGCCGATGAGCACAGCGCCGCTCCGTCCGGATGCTCCATCGACGCCCTGCTGGGCATCTTGAAGACTCTGGAGCACGACCTGGGGCTTCGCCTCACGGATCATGCCGAGGTCGTGTATCGCACCCCGGACGGGTCCATTGCCCAGACCGATCGACCCACCTTCGCCCGACTCGCCCGCGCTGGGACCGTCACTCTCGAGACCCCGGTCTTCGATACGACGTTGGTGCGCAAGGCCGATCTCGCCTCGCGACTCGAGGTGCCCGCGCGTGACGCGTGGCACCGCCGGGCCTTCTGGCGGCCCACACGCGCCTGAGGCGGCTTCTCGGAGGGTGGCGCTCCGCCCCCTCCGCGCGCCGGGGTTCAGCCCCCGGCGGTGGCGCTCCACCCTCCGCGCTCCGGGGTTCCGCCCCTCGGCGGTGGCGCTCCACCCTCCGCGCGCCGGGGTTCAGCCACCGGCGTCCGGGTCGCTGATCCGCCTCCCGCCTTTGGTGTCCAGGCCCAGCGTCCTGCCCTTCAGGATCGCCGGCACGCCTTCATCCATCCATCTCGGAGCTGGCGCGTCCTTCAGATAGTGGTCGAAGAACTGCTGCATGCGAATCGCCCAGTCCTTGCGGTTGGCCGTGCGTCCCAGACCGTGGGCCTCCCCGTTGTAGTTCAGCAACCAGACGGGCTTGTCGAGGCGCCGTAGTGCAACGAAAAGCTCGATGCCCTGTTCCCAGGGCACAGCCGTGTCTTCGTCGTTGTGCATCATCAGAAGCGGCGTCTGGACCTTGTCGAGCGAGAAGAGGGGTGAGTTCTCGATGTAGAGCAACGGGGCCTCCCAGAGGCTTCCGCCGATGCGCGACTGCGTGCGCTCGTACTGGAACATCCGGCTCATCCCCGTCCCCCAGCGAATGCCTCCGTAGGCGCTGGTCATGTTGGCCACCGGCGCTCCGGCCTCGGCGGCGGCGAAGAGATTGGTCCGGGTGATCATCCACGCGATCTGGTATCCGCCCCAGGAGTGTCCCTGCACGCCGATGCGCGCCCGGTCGACGAATCCGCGGTTGGCGAGCAGTTGGACCCCGGGAATGACGGCGTCGAGCGCGCTCTCTCCCGGATGCCCGATCTCATAGGGAATGTCGGGCACGAAGAGCAGATACCCGCGGCTCACGTAGAACGAGTAGTTGATGGACGAGCCCCCGGCGGCCGGGGTGACATAACGGTGCAGTCCGTCGGACGAGCGCTCGTAGAAGTAGACCATCATGGGCCAGGTCCGCGATGCATCGAAGCCGTCGGGTTTGTAGAGAATGCCCTGGAGTGGGATCCCGTCGTTCGATGTCCATTCCACCAGTTCGGCGGTACCCCACCGCACCTCGTCCTGCTGTGGATTGGCGTTGGACACCTTCTCGGCGTCGCTGAAGTCAGGTCCCGACACCCACAGATCCGGAAACTCGCGAAAGGTCTCGCGGGTGAAGACGAAACGATCGGCGTCGTCGGCTCGGGTGGGGGCCGAGATCCGCGCGTCTTCGAGGACGATGCGGCGGGGGGCCTCTCCGCCGTCGAAACGATCACGGTAGAGACCCGACTGCTTGGTGGTCAGGTGGAATGCGGTGAGGATCACCGACTCGCTCATGGGGACCGCGTCCGACTCGGGATCCAGATCGACCACCCGGAACCGCAGGCCGTCCCGGCGTCCCACACCCTCCGTCAAACTACGCGGTTGTCGGGGGCTCGTGGGGTCGACCATCCAGATGTCATTGCGGTCGTACACGATGAAGGCCGCATCACCCGACGCCCACCCGGCGTTGCCGTACGAGGGCGCGGCATCGGGATGATCGTCGAGTTCGTCGTGCACGGGGTAGGGGATTCCGGCGGTGAGGGCGATTTCGTCGCCACCACTGGTGGCGCGGGCAAACCAGCCTCGCCGGTCGCCGTCCCACCAGTAGATCCATCGGCCCTCGGGCGAGAGCTGTGCCGATCCCCTCAGGCGCTCAGCCACCTGCGTCGTGCGACCCGACGGCAGGTCGATGAGGTAGGCGTCGCTGTAGCGAGCGTCCCACGACACGAGTTTGCGGTAGGGCAGATCGGAGAGGCCGAGGGCCACGTCACCGGCGCCGTCGTCGACGAGCCGTACCGTCGGCACGTCGAGGGTGGCCAGCGGAACGATGGTTCCACCTCCGAAGGGGACCCAGCTCAGATAGGCCTGGGTGGTGTCGTCTTCGAGTTCGACCAACTGCATGGGCTGAAGCCGGTCGTCGTTCCAACTCCAGATGTCGACCTTCACCTGCTCGTCGGGAAGCAGATCTTCGAGTTCGGGATCGGTCCCGATCGGGGCCGGCCGACTGCCGAAGAAGACGCGGGCCCCGTCGGGAGACAGCGAGGGATTGCTGTGGCTCGACACCGACCACCCCTCCGGCAGGCCGACATCACCACCGGCGGCTACCCGCCGCCCGACGCCGGCGTCGTCGGCCACGTAGACGGCCATGGTACCGGCGTGGTCGTCGGTCGCGTCGCGGTCGGTGAGGAACACCGCCCGATGCCCGTCTTCCTGGAGGGCCAGGCGGGTGTAGCGCCCCGCGCCCTCGACCACGGCGAGGGCGTCGCCGGACCGGGTGTCGACCCGCACCACACCATCGCCCGGACCGTCGGGCGTCGTGCGGGTGAGAAAGAGATAGCGACCGTCGTCGGTGAACCGGTAGTCGGTCACGTGCTCGAACCGGTCCTCACGCCCCGACGCCAGGTCGCGCAGCACCAGGGGGGTGCCGGTCTTGCCCCGGTCCCGGGCCTCGTCGCTTTCATCGCTTTCGGGCTCCTCGGGCGTTTCGGCGGTGGGCTCTTCATCGTCGTCGCCGTCGTCCGCCTCGAAATGGACCGCGAGCAGAGCCCCGGCTTCGGCCAGGCGGAACGACCGGATCCGTCCCATGCGCGAAATCCCCGAGCGGTCGATCGCGGCACCCCCGAGCACCCGCGCGAGATCGACGATCACCACCGAGTCTCCCGGCATCTCATCGTCCTTCGCCTTGGCCCGTTTCAGTGAATCGACCAGGGCGAACGGCGGGCGTTGCGTCGATACCAGCCACCGGGAGTCGCCTGAGAAGACCGGTCCCTGGGCGAGTTGGATGGTCAGCGTGGTTCCGGCATCGATGTCGCGCACCATCACCTGGGCGTCGCCCTCGCCCGGGACGACGGCGTAGGCGAGCCAACGCCCGTCCGGCGAGAGGCGCTCGCCCGTGATGCGATTCCACCGATCGTAGTCGTCGTGATCGAGAGGGCGCCCTACCGCCTGCGCGGCGGCCGGACGGGCGCTGATGACGAGCGCCGAGACGAGGGCGAAGACCAGTGGAGTCGAGCGCATACGCATGAAAGACATCCGATGGGGGACACGGGGACGATGCCCACTTCTACGGGTCGTGCCGCGCAGAAGCAATAGCGCGGCGTAGCCGCTTGCCGCTTCCGTCCTTCCGCGGAGTGGCGGGTGGTGGGTGGTGGGCGGGGGGCAGGGGGGCAGAGGGGCACGGGTGGTTGGGGTGCCGCGGGTGCCGCCGCTGGTGGGCGCGGGTTGGTGGGTGGCGGGACGCAAGGGCGCGGATTGCGCGGGTGGCTCGTGTGGCGGGACGCGAAGGCACGGGTTGCGCGGGTGGCTCGTGTGGCGGGACGCGAAGGCACGGGTTGCGCGGGTTGGTGGGACACGAGGGCGCGGGTGGCGGGGTGGTGCCGGTGGTGGGCGCGGGTGACGGGCGGCGGGACGCAAGGGCGCGGGTTACGCGGATGGCCCCGGTGGTGGGACGCGAGGGCGCCGGTGGCGCGGGTAGCGGGACGCGGGGGCGCGGGTTGCGCGGGTTGGTGGGACACGAGGGCGCGGGTTACGCGGATGGCCCCGGTGGTGGGACGCGAGGGCGCCGGTGGCGCGGGTAGCGGGACGCGGGGGCGCAGGTGGCGTGGGTGCCCGGGGGCGTGGCCGCACCCGCTGGAACCGTGCTCGCCTCCCGAGGCGGGCCTATCCGCCTGCGCGCGAGCGCTGTTTCCAGCACCCGGGGCGGCGAACCGCTCAGGTGCGGTTGGCGGCTTTGTGCGCGAGAGCGGTTTCGAGCACCGGGAGCGGCAAACCGACCAAGCCGGCCTACCCGCACCCACACGAGCGCTGTTTGCGGCACTGGGAGCGGCGAACCGACCAAGCCGGCCTACCCGCACCCACACGAGTGCTGTTTGCGGCACTGGGAGCGGCGAACCGACCAAGCCGGCCTACCCGCACCCAC
>CAZFRU010000010.1:44294-104401 GCA_964521385.1 uncultured Gemmatimonadaceae bacterium
TTGCGGCACTGGGAGCGGCGAACCGACCAAGCCGGCCTACCCGCACCCACACGAGCGCTGTTTGCGGCACTGGGAGCGGCGAACCGACCAAGCCGGCCTACCCGCACCCACACGAGCGCTGTTTGCGGCACTGGGAGCGGCGAACCGACCAAGCCGGCCTACCCGCACCCACACGAGTGCTGTCTGCGGCACCCATCGGCTCCCGCCCGCCTGGTTCAAACGGCTCGGCGGGGGGCAGAGCCCGCGGGGTGCCCGTTCCGGGATGCCCCCGGGCCCGCCTCAGCTCCGCCGGGATCCTGGGCCCGCTTCGGCTCCGTTCCGGGATGCCCCCGGGCCCGCCTCAGCTCCGCTTCGGGATCCCTCGCTTGACGAGGGGGCTCATGACCAGGGCGAAGATGCCTACGCCGCCTACGATCATCGCCACCGTGCGGAACAGGGCGAAGGGGGGCAGGCTCTCGAGCTGGCCGGCCACGAGTCCGGCGATGAGGTTGCCCAGTGCGGCGCCCACGAACCAGATGCCCATCATCTGTCCCACCCGTTTCTGGGGCGAGAGCTTGGTGATGGCGCTGAGACCCACGGGTGAGATGGTGAGTTCTCCTGCCGTGTGCAGAAAGTAGGTCACGATGAGCCATGCCGGCGTCACAAGGTTGGTGCCGCTGGCGTTGGCGGCCCCCCACGACAGCACGAAGAAGCCCATGCCGAGTCCCAGGAGACCGAGGCCCGCCTTGACCGGGATCGAGGGATCGGCGTTGCGCTTCTCCAACCATACCCACAGCGATCCGAAGACCGGGGCGAGCAGGATGATGAAGATCGGGTTGATGGATTGGAGCCACGAAGCCGGGATCTCCCAACCGCCCACGGAACGGTTGGTGAGATCCTGGGCGAAGAGATTGAGCGAGGTGCCCGCCTGCTCGAAGCCCGACCAGAAGACCGCAATGAGAAGGAACAGCCAGAAGATCACGCCGAGCCGCTTGTTCTCGTCGCGCGTGTGTCCGCCGAAGAGCACAAGATAGGCGAAGTAGAGCGCGACGAGCACCAGCACGCTGTAGCCCAGGATGGTGGCGATCTGGGTGAGGCTGACGGGAATGGTGCCGTTGGCCACCAGCAGGCCGAATCCCACGATGGTGGCCAGCACCACGCCGAAGATGGTGAAGAACTTTCGCTCCCGCGATCGTACCACTTCGGCCGGCTCGGTCGACTTGAGCAGCCCTGCGTCGCCGAGATAGCCGGCGCCCGCCCGATACTGGATCAGCCCCAACACCATGCCGACTCCGGCGGCGCCGAAGCCCCAGTGCCAGTTGTAGGTCTCGCCGAGCCACCCGGTGACGAGGGGCCCGACGAAGGCGCCGAGGTTGATGCCCATGTAGAACACGCTGAAGCCTGCGTCCCGGCGGGCGCCACCCTCGGGATAGAGCTCCCCGACGACCGTGCTGACGTTGGGCTTCAGCAGGCCGGTGCCCATGATGATGAGCACGAGGCCGAGGAAGAACGACCAGTCGGTCCCCACCGCCATGGTGAAGTGACCGAGAGCGATGATCCATCCGCCCACCCAGACGGCCTTGCGCTGCCCCCAGATGTTGTCGGCCACCCACCCACCTGGGAGCGCCAGGATGTAGACCAGTGAGGTGTAGAGACCGTAGATCGCGGCGGCGATGCCCACGTCGAGTCCCATACCCCCATTCTCTCGGAGCACGTTGCCGGCCGAGTCCGTGACCACCGCCGTGGTTTCGGCCGTCATGAAGAGAATCAGCAGGGCTCGCATGCCGTAGTACGAGAACCGCTCCCACATTTCGGTGAAGAAGAGGGTGGCGAGTCCCCGGGGGTGCCCGAAGAAGGTCGGGGCAGTGGGTGCGCGGTTGGCGTGAGTGCTCAAGTTCCCTCTTCTCCGGTCGAGGCGGTTGACCCGCCGATCGCAGCGGGTGATACGACAATCCGCACAAGCTACGGTGCCTCGCCGACTCCGGCCAGAAAGCGCAGCGCTGAGGCCTCGGCCCAGAAACGGGGCCGGGTGAGCGAGCCGCCCACGAAGCCCACATGACCACCCTGGGCGGTGAGCACCGGATGCAGCCACGGATTGGCGGCCATGGC
The DNA here is from genome assembly GCA_964521385.1 of uncultured Gemmatimonadaceae bacterium. Classification (GTDB taxonomy): domain Bacteria; phylum Gemmatimonadota; class Gemmatimonadetes; order Longimicrobiales; family Gaopeijiaceae; genus Gaopeijia. Next base: position 46,383 of record CAZFRU010000010.1, read on the forward strand.
ACGGGTCGGGATGGCGGCAGCCGGCAGGAAGGGATCGTCCATGCTGTGCAGCAACAGCGTCGGAATCCGGATGTCGGCGAGGTACCCGTTCGAACTCGACAGGCGGTAGTATTCGGCCGCGTCGGCGAAGCCGTGCAGAGGTGCGGTGAGCGCGTCGTCGAACTCGCGGAGCGAGGGCGCGGTGGCGATGCGTTCGAGGTCGAAGTTGTCGTCGAGCAGGTGGCTCTTGAGACGGATCTTCGCCACCAACGACCGCAGGAAGTACCGCGAGTAGAGGTGCCGCCCGAGCAGCGTCGACTCGAGGCGGTCGGCTCCCGCAGCCAGATCGTAGGGCACGCTCACCGCGGCGGCTCCCACCACACCGTGCGGCTCGTCCGCACCGACTTCGCCCAGGTACTTGAGCATCACGTTGCCGCCCAGCGAAAACCCCACCAGATGCAGCGGCCGTCGCGGAAAGCGCTGCCTCAGCTGCTCGAGCACGAAGGCCAGATCACCGGTTTCGCCCGAATGATACGCACGGGCCCGCAGGTTGGGTTCTCCTGAGCAGGCGCGGAAGTTGAGGCCAACGGCGGCCAGGCCGTGCTCGGCTGCGGCGCGATAGGTCTCGGCGCAATAGCCCCGCAAGGCGTTGCCTTCGAGGCCGTGCAGGACCACGACCAATCCACGCTCGGCGTCAGGGTCCGGGGTGAAATCGAGATCGAGAAAATCACCGTCGGGCGTCGTCCAGCGCTCCCGCCGCAGCGCGAAGGGAGGCGAGCGCCGCAGAACCTTGCCCAACAGGGTCTGGGTATGCGCTCCGCTCCCCGGCGACAGGGGCCGGAAGCTCCGGGGAAGGGCCGAGGACGGGGGTGGATGTGGCTGCATGCGGGGAGGAGTGCAAGTTCGAGGAGACGTATTGTAGCGCATGAAACCCCTGCGGAGTGTGCTGCGTAGAACCCGGGGTCGGAGCGACGGCACCTCCCGGAGACGAAGATGACGGCACGACCATGGCGGTTTGGACCGCGCGCCGGCGTGGGCATCGGCCTGTTCATCGGTCCGTGCGTGGGCGTGTGCCTCGTCACCGCCGGGCCTCTCGCTGCCCAGGCCCCGGATCGCATCTGGGGACAGGTCCATACCACGACGGGTGCCATCCACCAGGGATTCATTCGCTGGGATCGCAATGAGGCCGCGTGGGCCGATCGCCTCGACGGCGACAAACTCGGCGACCCCGACGTGCTGGATCGCATCGCCGAGGGCCTGGGCGAAGATCTCACGGCGCGGGGTCGCAGCGTCGAGTTCCTGGGGGTCCGCATCTCCTGGGACGACGACGAAGCGCCCGGGGCGGGGGGCTCCGGCATTCGCTTCGGACACCTGCGCTCGCTGCGGGTGTCGGGGCCCGATGCGGCGGTGTTGACACTCAAGTCGGGTGAAGAGGTCGAGCTGCGCGGTGGCTCGAGCGACCTGGGTGAGGCGCTGCGCGGCCTCGTGGTGGAGGCGCCTCGGGCCGAGTCCCGCGACCCTGTCGACCTCGCGTGGGCCGAGCTCGACCGCATCGAATTCGGCCCGGCTCCTCCCGGTGCCCGAGCGCGCGAGGAGCGCCTCTACGGCGTGGTCGAAGACCGCTGGGGAGGGCAGTGGACGGGTTACGTGGCATGGGATCGCGACGAAGCCCTCTCCGGCGATGTGCTCGACGGATCGCTCGACGGCTCACCCCAGAAGATCGCCTTCGGGTCGATTGCCGCCATCGAAAGGGTCGGGAGCGGGGGCGGCGAGCTGAGCCTGGACAAGGGATTTCAACGGCTGCCCACAGGAGGCAGTCGGGTGACGCTGGTCGACGGCGAGGTGAGAGTGCTGTCGGGGTCGAACGCCGTGGGGGACGGTCACCGCGGTGTACAGGTATCGGACCCCGCGCTGGGCCAGATCGACGTGCCCTGGGACGCCTTCGTGAGGGTGCGCCTGTCGACCCCACCGGGCACAGCCGGGTACGATACCTTCGACGGCGGCGCCCGACTCCGTGGCTCCGTCTCGACCGACGACGGAGAGCTGCTGGTGGGGCGCATCAGATGGAACGCCGACGAGGCCTGGTCGTGGGAGTCTCTCGAGGGGTCCCGCCGGGGCATCGACTACGCGGTCGAATTCGGACACATCGCTTCGATCGAGCGCCGCTCGTCGAGAGGCGCGACCGTCACCCTGAGGGATGGTCGCACCTTGATCCTCGAAGAAAGCGCCGACGTCGATCGGCACAACGCCGGCATCGTCGTCGAACTCGATGACGGAACCCTGCGGGTGGTGCCCTGGGCGCGCTTCGAACGCGCCGTCTTCGAGGGCAACTGAGGTGCTCCGCATGCGACGGATCGGGGAGGTCGGTGCCCGGGGGATCGGCGCCAGGGGGGTCGGTCTGGGGGTTCTCGGTGGGATCGTGGTCGCCCTGGGGGCTGGGACGGCGCCGCTGGCGGGGCAGGAGAGCGACGCCTATCTCGACCCCGCGGCGGCACGGCTGCATCGGGCCGCGTCGGAGAGCTGGCAGGCGATCGATGCCAGCGTGGTGCGCTACACCGCCCTCGTTCGGCAGCGCATCGCGGCCCAGCTGCGCACCCCACTCAAGGATCGGACGATCTATCGCAGCGAGGCCGCAGCCCGTGTGTTCTGGGATCGCGATCACGAGACGCTGACCCAGGTGCTGGCGTCCAACGCGCAGTACCCCGGTCGGGAGTACGCGGTGGCCGAAGAGGGATTCAACGCGCTCGACGATTTCACCATCGAGGGCGGCTTCGATCCCGGGGGTGAACGGCTCGCCTTCGGATTCGTCGATGACGACGACGACTCGACCGATGCCTTTCAGCCCTCGGACGAGGACTTCTGGTTTGCGCACCCCCTGGCTCCAGGCGCCGATACCCTCTATCGCTTTCGAAGCGCCGACACCCTCTCGCTGATCCTCCCCGACGGTCGGCGGCTGGACGCCGTCAAGCTCGACGTCATGCCTCGTGTGGCCGACGTACACCGCATGTCGGGCTCCTTGTGGATCGAACCGGAGTCGGGGGCGCTCGTGCGCGCGGCCTATCGACTGAGTCGGCAATTCGACGCCATCCGGGACATTCCCGATCTGGCCGACGAGGAGGCCCGCGGCGAATTCAAGTACGTGCCCGGGCTGTTCAAACCCTGGACGCTGGATTTCGACATCATGGCCGTCGACTATTCGCTGTGGGACATGCGGGTATGGCTGCCGCGTTCGGCCCGCTTCGAGGGGGTGGTGGCCGCCGGCGTCCTCAAGATGCCCGTGGCGTACGATCTGGCGTACACCATCGAATCGGTGGTGATGGAGAGCGACCTCGAGCAGCTCAGCGAGCAGGTGCCCGTCACCGAAGAGGTGCATTTCAGGACCCGAGCCGAGGCCATGGCGTTCATGGCCCAGCTCGCTCGGGATCGAGGAGCATGGGCAGACGGTCGACCGGACGGAGAAGCGCCGGGCTGGCGGGTCGATGGCGACGATCGCCTGGTCCCCGACGACCTCTCCCTGCTGGCAGCGAGCCCCCACCTGCCGCCTCCCATCTGGGACGACGCGCCGGGGTTTGCGACGAGCGACGATATCGCAAGGATGATGGACGTTCTGGCCGACCTGCCAGCGCCTCCGATCCAGGGCATCCCATGGGCGGCGAACTGGGGCCTGCAACGCCCGGATCTGGTGCGGTTCAACCGGGTCGAAGGGCCGGCCCTCGGTGGCCGCTTCCAGGCGCGCTTCGCGAGCTTCATGGGGCCGTTGTCGTTTTCGGCGACCGGTTTCTTCGGCTTTTCCGACCTCGAACCTAAGGCGCGTCTCGGGCTCGAACGCGAGTCGCTACGGCGCCGCATCGAACTTGGTGGATTTCGCGAAATGCGTGCCGTCGAAGCCCGGGGCCGGTATCTCGGGCTCGGAAACTCCCTCAACGGGGCCCTCTTCGGCCGCGATGACGGCGAGTATTTTCTCGCGACCGGCGCCGATCTCGAGATCACCCCGCCCTCGGCGCAGCGTCGTAGCTGGTCACTGCGCCTCTACGGCGAGCGCCAGGATCCCGTCGAGACCCAGATCGACTTCGCGCTCTTCCACGCCTTCGACAAGGATTGGCGGTTCCGACCGAACCTCCCCGCTCGGGCGCTGGAAGAGGTGGGCGGTGAGGCGACGCTGTCACCGTGGTGGGGAACCGATCCGCTGGCTCCGCAGTTCGGCGTCGAGCTCTACGGTCAGGCTGCCGCGGCTCGTGACCTCGACGATGTGGAGCGATGGGACTACGCCCGAGCGCGGGCCACCGTACGCGCCGCCGTCCCGATGGCGAGCGGCCGGTGGCGACTGGGGATCGAGGTGGGTGCAGGCACGGCCTGGGGTGAGGTGCCGCTGCAGAGGAACTGGTTGCTGGGCGGACCGATGACGTTGCGGGGCTACGGGGCGAGCACCGCGGTGGGCACATCGTTCGGCCGTGGCCGGCTGGAGGTGGGGCGAGCGTTTCCGGCGGGCTCGTGGTCGTTGTTCACCGACACCGGATGGGCGGGAGATCGAGCCGATTGGACCCCCGATGACCTGCTCTGGGCGGTGGGAGTGGGGGCCAGTATGCTCGATGGGCTCGTCCGCTTCGACATCTCGCGCGGCCTTTCGGGCTCCGAGCGGCGCACCCGCGTCGACCTCTACCTCGACGCGATCTTCTGATTCGGTCGGGGGTGGGGTAGCTTTTCGCGGTCCCCCCCCACGGTTGCACGCTTTCCCGGTATTCGTATGTGTCGTGTCCATCGTTTTCCGACGGGTCTTTCTGCCTGCGGGGTGCTCCTCACCCTGCTCACCGGGTGCGGCGACGCCGCGCCCCGCGGCGTCGAACTCGGGGTGAGCCGTACCCTCGCCGATGTACGTGCGGCCACCCTCTCCGAGGTGGCCTACGACCTGCGGCTCCGCATCCCCGCGGTGCGGAGTGAGTCCATAGAGGGGTCGGCCCAGCTGTCGTTCGTCTGGGACGATCCGGAAGAGCGCTCGCTGGTCATCGACTTCAAGGACCCCCTCGAGCGGATCTCGACGGTGGTGGTCAACGGCTCCGACACCGACTGGACGGCGCTCGCAGACCATGTGTTGCTGCCCACCGACGACTTGCGCGCCGGAGAGCGCAACGAGGTCGTCATCGACTTCCGCGCGGGTGACGAGGCGTTGAATCGGTCCAACGACTTCATGTACACACTCTTCGTGCCGGACCGGGCCCACTTCTCGCTCCCCGTCTTCGACCAGCCCAACCTCAAGGCGCGGGTCTCGTGGGATCTCACGGTGCCCGACGACTGGGTGGCCGTAGCCAACGGGCCAGAGTCGGGGCAGGAGGAGTCGCCCGACGGCACCCGACGCTATCGGTTTGCGGCGTCGCAGCCGATCCCGACCTACCTCATGGCGTTTGCGGCCGGCCGCTTCCAGATCGAGACGGCGGAACGTGACGGGCGCAGCTACCGCATGTTCCATCGGGAAACCGATCCCGACCAGCTGGCGCGCAACCGGGACGACATCTTCGATCTCGTGGCTCTCTCCATGGTGTGGATGGAGGACTACACGGGCATTTCCTACCCGTTCGAGAAGTACGACTTCGCTCTGATCCCCTCCTTCCAGTACGGTGGCATGGAACACCCGGGATCGGTCTTCTACCGAGCGTCGTCGCTCATGCTCGACGAGTCGGCCACCCAGGCCGCGCTGCTGGGTCGCGCCTCGCTCATCGCGCACGAGACCGCCCACATGTGGTTCGGCGATCTCGTGACCATGGACTGGTTCGACGACGTGTGGACCAAGGAGGTCTTCGCCAACTTCATGGCCGCCAAGATCGTCCATCCGTCGTTTCCCGAGGTCGACCACGAGCTTCGTTTCCTGCTCGCGCACCACCCCGCGGCCTATGCCGTCGACCGCACGGCCGGAGCCAACGCGATCCGCCAGCCCCTCGACAACCTTCGCGAAGCGGGCACTCTCTATGGCGCGATCATCTATCAGAAGGCACCCATCGTCATGCGCAAGCTCGAACGGCGGGTGGGTGACAAGAGCATGCGCGCGGGGTTGCAGCGATACCTGCGCGAGTACAGCTACGGCAACGCGACCTGGCCGGATCTCATCGCGATCCTCGACGAGATGACACCCGAGGACCTCGAGGCATGGAGCAAGGTCTGGGTCGAAGAGCCCGGACGCCCCACCGTCCACATCTCGGTCCGGTCGGACGAGAGCGGACTCCGGCCCGTGATCACACAGAGCGATCCGGCAGGGAGGGGCCGGTTCTGGCCCCAGCATCTCCTGCTGGTGGAAGTGCGTGGCGGAGGCAGGAGCACCGTCTCGGCGAGCATCGACGTCCGGCAGCCCGAGCAGGAATTCCCGCTGTGGGTCAAGGGCGCGCCGCCACGATGGATCCTGCCCAACGGTCGGGGGCTGGAGTACGGGCGTTTCGTGCTCGATGATGCGGCGCTACTCCACCTCATGGACGACGTCGACTCGATCGAGTCGGGGGTGTTGAGGGGATCGGCATGGATGGTGATCCGCGACGCCCTGCTGGAAGGTCAGGTCGCTCCGCCGACGGTGCTGGAGCGGGCGGTCCGTTCGCTGGAGACCGAGACCGACGAGCAGATGGTGTCGATGCTTCTCGGCGTGGTGTCGTCGACCTACTGGACGCTGTTGAGCGTCGACGACCGGAAGGGCTGGGCGCCTCGGCTCGAAGAGGCGCTGTGGAACGGGCTCGAGCGCGCCGAACAGGCAAGCCTCAAAGCCACCTGGTTCGAGGGGTGGCGGGGCATCGTGCTCACCGACGAGGGCGTGTCGAAGATGCGTGCGCTGTGGGCGGGCGAGACGGTCGTCGACGGATTGTCGCTGTCGGAGTCCGACCTGATCGAGCTCGCGGAGGCGCTCGCGGTGCGAGAGGTCGACGGAGCGGCCGAGATCGTCCAGCATCAGGCTTCCCTCATCGAGAACCCGGATCGGCGGGATCGGTTCGAGTTCGTGCGCCCGGCGCTGTCGTCCGACCCCGCCGAACGCGAGGCCTTCTTCGCCTCGTTGGCCCGTGTCGAGCGGCGAGCCCATGAGGCCTGGGTGCTCGACGCCCTGGCCTACCTCAATCACCCGCTGCGGCAGGACCACGCACTTCGGTTCATTCGCCCCGCCCTCGATCTGATCGAAGAGGTCCAGGCCACGGGCGACATCTTCTTTCCGGGGCGCTGGCTCGATGCCACCCTCGCGGGGCATTCCTCACCCGAAGCTGCGGCCGTCGTGCGCTCGTTCCTGGCCGAACGTGCCGACCTTCCGCCCCGTTTGCGCGCCAAGGTGCTTCAGTCGTCCGACGGGGTCATACGGGCCGCCGATCTGAAGAGTCGGGCTGCTCGCACCTTTTGACACTAAACACCGTTCTCGCTCGTAGGTGTGATATCTATTGATGAACCGAGGCGGTTTGTTTACAGTGTTCACATGTCTGAACAACGCGACAACATCCTGATGCACGCCTGTGATCTCTTCCTCGAAGACGGACTCGAGGGGTTTTCCATGCGTCGGCTGGCGCGCGAGGTCGGTGTTACGGCGCCGGCGCTCTACCGGCACTACGACAGCAAGGAAGCCTTGCTCCACGACGTCCTGAGCGAGGCCTACCGCCAGATGGCCCAGCACCTGTATCGGGCGCTGGAGGGTCGCACGCCGTGGGAGCGGCTGCGTCTCGCGGGCGAGGGCTACGCGTCGTTCGCCGTCGAGCACCCCCGGCTCTACGACGCCTTGTTCGCGTCTCCCGATCTGGTCGGTCTGGCGGGGATCCCAGCCGAGATCCAGGCCCACGGGTGTGCCGTGGGGCAGTTCTGGAATGACCGGATCCGGGAGTGCATGGACGAGGGGCTCCTGCGAGCGGGTGACCCCCGGGCCGTCGGACTCACCATGTGGGCGCATGCGCACGGCCTGATCTCCCTCCATTCCAGAGGACTCCTGATTCCGGGGTCGCAGGTGGATTCCGAGCGCTTCATGGAGATCTACCGGGGGTCCGCTCTGCGCATGCTGCAGGGACTGGCCGACGAGAAGAGGCCCGTGCAGGCGACGGCGACGCTCGACGAAGAGGCGCCGACCGATGCGGCAAATCCAACCGGAGCCGCTGCGCTCGGCGGGCTCCGGTGATCCGAACCAAGAGATGTGAGAACATGGTGAATGTGAACACGGCGTGCGTTCGCAACGCACGAATGATCGGCTGGTGTACGCTGCTGCAGGTCGCGGTTGGCGGCGGGATGATCCCGCTGGCGGCTCAGGCCCCCTCCCCGGCCCGGACGGTGTGGACGCTCGAGACGGCGGTGCAGACCGCCCTCGAGCGCAACCCGCAGCTACGGGCGGCCCGCTTTGGTCTCGAAGAGGCCGACGAGCGGGTCAGTGAGGCCTGGGGTAGCGTGTTCCCGTCGCTCGACCTGTCGACCAACTACACGCGCAACGTGTCACCGGCTGTGAACTTCCTGCCGGCCAACATCTTCGATCCCGACGGCGACCCCGACGAACTCGTGCCGATCCAGTTCGGGGCCGACAATTCCTGGCAGCTGTCCATCAACTTCGAGCAGCCGCTCTTCAATGCGGCGGCCTTCATCGGCGTCGGGGCGGCAGGCCGATTTCAGTCGCTCCAGGAGGAGACGGTCCGCGGCCAGACCCACGAGGTGGTGACGCGGGTGCGGGAATCGTACTACGGCCTGCTCCTGGCGCAGGAGCAGGCGCGCCTGACCGAGAACTCGGTGAATCGGGTGAAGGAGAGCCTGGCCGAAACCCAGGCGCTGAACCGGGCCGGTCTCAGCTCGGACTACGACGTGCTCCGGCTCGAGGTGGAGCTCGCCAACCTCGAGCCCAACCTGCGGCGCGCACTCAATGCGGTGCGGCAGGCGCGCCGGCAGTTGGGCATCGATCTCGCTCTCGACGCCGAGGCCACCGAGTCCCTCGAGGTCGCAGGCTCCCTGGCCGATCTCGACCTGGACGATCCTGCGGCCAACTCGGACGCGAACCGCGCCATGCTGTCGTTCGTCGGCGTACCCCTCGAGGCGGCAGCCGATGAAGGTGCACTCGCCGACATGCTCGAGCAGCGCTCCGACGTACGTCAGCTCGAGTTGACGGAGAGCCTGCGCAAGACCGAGATGCGGCTTCAACAGGTCGAGTATCTGCCGAAGCTGTCGTTCTTCGGGGCCTACGGGATCAGCAGCCAGCAGAACGGGGCGCCGGAGTTCTTCGGGACACCCCGCTCGTATTCCCGCAACATCGGGGTGCAGCTGACGCTGCCCCTCTTCCAGGGATTTCAGCGGGATGCCAGGGTCGATCAGAAGCGTGCGGTCCTGCGCCAGGCCGAGACCCAGACGCGTCTCGCCATCAACCAGGCCGGAGCCGAGGTGCGCTCGCTGATCGAACTCGCCCAGGAGGCGCGAGCCCGCGCCGAGGGGCAGCGTCTCGCCGTGGTCCAGGCGGGCCGCGGGTTCGAGATCGCCCGGGCCCAGTATCGTGAGGGGCTCGGCTCGCAACTGGAACTGACCGACGCCGAGGTGGCGCTCCGTCAGAGTGAATTCAACTACGCCCAGGCCGCCTACGACTTCCTGGTGGCTCGCGCTCGCCTCGACGCCGCCGTGGGGCGCGTGCCGATGGTGGAGACCCGGGTCGGGGGCTCGAACGATGCCTGATCAAATACGAGATGAGACGATGACGATGACGACGAAGAGCGCACGCATCCGGCGTGCCTTGATGGTGGTGAGCGGGGTTGTGGCGATGGCCGCCTGCGGCGACGCCCAGGTCGATGGGGCCGAAGCACCGCCCTCGGCCTCCGAGGGATTCGCACGGATCATCAATGTCGAGACGGTGACGGTCGAGCCGACCACCTTCGTCGAGCAGATCCGGATCACCGGGACCGTCGAGGCCAACCGCGACGTGGTGGTCTCGGCCGAGGAGAGCGGCACCATCGTGGAACTCCTGGTGGCCAAGGGCCGCGCCGTCTCGGCGGGCGACGCCATCTTGAAGATCGATGATCGCCTGATCCGGTCGCAGGTGGCCGAGGCGCGAGCCCGGGCCGAGCTCGCTCGTGAGACCTGGGAGCGGCGCAAGCGTCTGTGGGAAGAAGACCGGGTCGGATCGGAGCTGGCCTATCTCGAGGCCCGTTTCGGTGCAGAACAGACGGCCGCCGCCCTCGAATCACTCGAACGGCGGTTGGAGCGGACCGTCGTCCGTGCGCCCATCGAGGGCGTGCTCGATGATCGGCTGGTCGAGGTCGGTGCCCTGGTATCACCGGGCACCGCGGTGGCCCGCATCGTCGACCTCAACCCGGTCAAGGTCGTAGGCGGTGTGCCCGAGCGCTTCGCCGCCGATGTCGTTCGCGGCACAGTGGCGCGGGTCTGGTTCGACGCCCTCGACGAGCGTGAGTTCAACGGAGAGGTAGGCTACGTCGGGGCCGCGGTCGACGCTCGCAGTCGCACCTTCCCCATCGAGATCGTGGTGCCCAACCCGGGTCGCGTGGTGAAGCCCGAGATGATCGCCAACATCTCGGTGGTCCGTCGGCGTGTCGACGACGCGATCGTGGTCGATCAGGACGCCATCGTGCGCACGGCGACGGGGTACGCCGTCTTCGTGGTGACCGAGCGGGAAGGGCAGCCCATCGCGCAGTCGCGGGTGATTGAAGTGGGCCCCACCCAGAACAACCGCGTGTTGATTGTCGACGGGCTCGACGCCGGTGAGCGGTTGGTCGTGGTCGGGCAGCAGCAGGTGGCCGAGGGAGACCGGGTCCGGATCGTGAAGGAGGGGGCGTGATGGAGCCGACCAACCACGACGGGTCTGGGCTCCAGCCCGGAGGTCTGCCCCTGGACGATCCTGGATTCCTCATGCGGTTCAAGGAGTTCGGGCCGACCTCGTTCGCGATCGACCACAGCACCAGCATGGTGGTGCTGCTGTTCATCATCGGGATCCTGGGCATGCTCTCGTACCGGTCGACCCCGAAGGAGTCGTTTCCGGAGATCGAAGTGCCCATGATCGGCATCAACACCCTCTATCCGGGGGTGTCACCGGCCGACATCGAATCGCTCCTCACCCGTCCGCTCGAAGATGAACTCAGCACGATCTCCGAGATCAAGGAGCTGACGTCGTCGTCGGTCGAGGGCTTTTCGAGTGTGGTGGCCGAGTTCGAGACCACCATCAGCATGGAAGACGCGCTGCAGAAGGTGCGTGAGAAGGTCGATCTCGCGCGCTCGAAGCTCCCCGCCGAAGCCGAAGAGCCCAGCGTGATGGAGTTCGACTTCGCCGAAGTGCCCATCATGCAGGTCAACCTCTCGGGCGAGTACGGTCTGGTACGGTTGAAGGACATCGCCGACGACCTCCAGGATCGACTCGAGCAGATTCCCGAGATCTTGCGGATCGACGTGCGCGGTGGACTCGAGCGTGAGGTCCAGGTCGATGTCGATCTGCCGAAGCTCCAGTTCTACGGGCTCTCCATCAACGACGTCATCGACGTGGTGGCGGCGGAAAACGTCAACATTCCCGGGGGCTCCATCAATGTCGGCCGCTCGAAGTACCTGGTGCGGGTCGATGGCGAGTTCGAAGATCCCCGGTTGATCGAAGATCTGGTGGTGACCGCCGTGGGAGGCACTCCGGTCTATGTGCGTGACATCGCGACGGTCGATTTCGGCTTTGCCGAGCGCGAGAGCTTCGCGCGCCTCGACGGGAGCCAGGTCATCACGCTCGACGTGATCAAGCGATCGGGGGAGAACATCATCGCCACTGCCGAGTCGGTGAAAGCGGCGATCCGGGAATTCGAACCCCTCTTTCCTCCCTCCACCGTGGTGAAGATCACCTCGGACCAATCGACCGACATCGAGATGATGGTGAGTTCGCTCGAGAACAACATCATCTCGGCCCTGCTGCTCATCGTCATGATCCTGCTCTTCTTTCTGGGGCTCACCAACTCCGGGTTCGTGGCGGTCTCGATTCCGTCGTCGATGCTGCTCAGCTTCATCGTGCTCAAGCTCATGGGTGTGAGCATGAACATGATCGTGTTGTTCAGCTTGATCCTCGCCCTGGGAATGCTGGTCGACAACGCCATCGTGGTGGTCGAAAACATCTATCGCTACATCGAAGAGGGGTGGGACCGGACCTGGGCCGCCAAGAAGGGTACCGGTGAGGTGGCCATCCCGGTGATCGCATCGACCGCGACCACACTCGGGGCCTTCACGCCCCTGCTGTTCTGGCCGGGCACCACGGGCGAATTCATGGGCTACCTGCCGCGTACGCTCATCGTGACCCTCACCAGTTCGCTGTTCGTGGCGCTGGTGATCGTGCCGGTGCTCTGCGCCCTCTTCATGAAGCTCGACAGCGAAGCCCGTCAGCCGCTCACCCCGGCGGCGCGTTGGGCCCTGATCGGAGGTGGCGCACTGGTGCTGCTCGCCATAGCGCGGGTGAACGCCCTGACGGCAGCGCTGCTCCTCGCCACCGGTGTCGGCGTCTGGACCTTGTACCGGTTCGTGCTGGCTTCGGCGTCGCGGGCCTTTCAGGATCGCCTGGTGCCTCGCATGCTCGACGCCTACGAGGGTCAGCTCCGCTGGGCCCTCGAACATCGCGCGATCATGATCGGGGGCTCGCTCGCGGTGCTCGTGCTGACGGTGGTGAGCTTCACGCGGTTCAACTCGGGGATCGAATACTTTCCCGAGGACATCCCGCCCAAGCAGGTGTTCGTCGATGTCGAGACCCCGGTGGGGACTCGCGCCGAAGCGACGGACGCCATCGTGCAACGCATCGAAGACGAACTGAAGTCGGTTCCCGGCAGAACCGATTGGAAGAGCACGGTGGCGGTGAGCGGCTCCGGGGGTGGAAACTCGGGAGGAGCCGCCTCGATGATGGGTGGCGGAGGCCCGTCGGGACCGAACAAGGGGCGCGTGACGCTGAGCTTCGTCGATTTCCAGGATCAGGAGTACGATGCCTTCGAGGTGCTGGCGTGGATGCAGGCCAACATCGGGACCGAGATCGCCGGAGCCGAGATCACGGCCGAGGCGCTCCAGGAGGGTCCGGCATCGGGTGCGCCCGTCAACATCGAGATCGTGGGTGAGGATCCCGACGAGCTCGAGGCGTTGAGCCGTCGTGTGCTGGAGATCCTGCGCAACGATCCCATCATCGAGAAGCTGGTGGGGCTCGAGAGCGATCTCGACGCGGCCCGCCCGGAACTGTCGATTACGGTCGACCGTGAGCGGGCGGCGCTGTACGAACTCTCGACCGCCGATGTCGGTCGAGCGATCCGCGGCGCAGTCCAGGGGATCGAGGCCGGCAAGTACCGTACGGGCAAGGACGAGTACGATATCATCGTGCGGTTGGCGCCCCAGTACCGTCAGGAGCTCGATCAGCTCGCCGACCTCATGGTCATGGCCGAAGGGGGACGGCAGATTCCCCTGCTGTCGGTGGCCGAGTGGCAGGTGGGCGAAGGGTACGGCACCATCCGGCGCCGGGATCAGGAGCGGATGGCGACCATTTCGTCCGATGTGGCCGCCGGGCTGAACAGCAATGCGGTGCTCGCCGAGGTCCAGGCGGTGCTCGCGCCCTTCGCCGCAGACGAACTGCCGCCCGGCTACACGATCGACTACACCGGGCAGCAGCAGGACCAGGGAGAGGCGCAGGACTTTCTCGGAGGGGCCTTTCTCACCGCCCTCCTGCTCATCGCCTTCATCCTGATCAGCCAGTTCAACTCGGTGGTCAAGCCGTTCATCATCATGACCTCGGTGCTCATGTCCACCGTGGGCGTCTTCCTGGGGCTGATGGTGTTCAAGATGCCCTTCGGGATCATCATGACGGGGGTGGGGATCATCTCACTTGCGGGCATCGTGGTGAACAACGCCATCGTACTCATCGACTACATCGACATTCTCCGAGCGCGTGACCGCATGGACCGCCGCGAAGCGCTGGTCCAGGGTGGGCGCACCCGCTTCCGCCCGGTGGTGTTGACCGCCACCACCACGGCGCTGGGGCTGGTACCGCTCGCCATCGGCCTGAACTTCGACTTCTTCGGACTCTATACCTCGCTGCAACCGGAGCTGTACTGGGGCGGCGACCAGGCGGCGTGGTGGGGCCCGATGGCGGTGGCCGTGATCGTGGGGATCATCTTCGCGACCTTCCTGACCCTGGTGCTCGTGCCGGTGATGTATTCGCTGGTCGACGACTTCACCCGCTTCTTCAATCGGTGGTTCACGATCGAAGAGAAGCCCCCCGCCATACCGGGGGACGACACCAAACACGAGCCCGACGAGTACAGGGTGCCTCCGAGGGTGCGGGAACCCGCCCCGGTCGAGGCCTTTCGGGTGGGGTTGGACGGCCTGCGCGCTCGTCCCGAGACGACGTAGCGATGGCGCGGGGGCAGGTGCGAGATCAGCGGATTCGCGCCTGCCCGTCGAGTCCGTCGGGAACGGGCACTCCCATCAATCTCGCGAGGGTCGGGGCGATATCGACGGTGGCGGCCCGTTCGGGGCGGGGGCCGGCCGGGACATCGGGCCCGTAGGCCAGGAAGGCCACCCAGCGATCGTAGTGATAGGGTGTGCCATGACTCGCGCCACGCGATGTCGGGTAGGCCTGCGTCCCCTCGGGCAGCCGCACCGAGACCTCGAAGCCCGGGAAGGAGGGGACCCGGTCTTCGACCAGGCCGTTGCGGTACAGCACCTCGAAGGAGTCGACGGGAGGCTCGGCGCTGCGCAGCTGTGACCAGGGGTAGGTGGCCACCGCCAACCCGGCTTCCAGGAGGGCCTGGGCTGCGGCCACGCCACCGTCACCCGTCGCCACCCCCTGCAGCGCGGAATCGGCGGCCATCACCTCCGCCCGGGTCAGCCGCGCACCGGGGAGGCCCTGCTCGACCCGCCATTCGGGAAGCTCCAGGACGCCGTGGTCGGCCGACAGGACCAGGCTCCAACGCCCCACGCCCACGTGCGCATCCAGCGAGTCCATCAGGATGCCCAGCTGACGATCCAGACGCACGAGGTTGTCGAGCTGTTCCTGTGACAGGGGCCCATAGGTGTGCCCGACGCCGTCGGTCGACGAGTACGACACCGCCAGCAGATCGGCCGAGCCGCGGGTGCCGAGTTCGAGGGCCCGCAGCGCATGCGTCGCGAGGGTCGTCACGGCGACGTCGGTGGCGGGGGAATTCGTGAGCCAGGTACCCCAGCGCGCGCGATTGACCATGTCGACCTCGGCATGGGCCCGGTGCGGGAAGGTGGTGTGCTTGCCGTCACCCTCGTGCGGGTTCTCGTCGGGGCGGGCGAGGTCGCGAAGATCGGGAGCGACCGACGAGGTCCAGACCGTATCGCCCCAGAGCACCGGTGTGATCAGGGCATTGGCCTCTCGCACCCAGTCGGGCAACGAGTCGCGGTAGAAGGTGCTGGTGGTGAATCCCGCCACGCCGTTGCCCAGTGCGAGCCAGTAGACGTCGGTGGCGGCCCGCCCTCCGGCCGGGATCGCCCCCCGGTCCTTGCGCGAGATCGACACCACCCGTGCGTCGGGATCGGCCGCGGCGACCCAGTCTCCGATGGCCGAGGCCCGCAGGTTGGCGGGGGAACGACCGGACAATCCCGGATCAGCCAGGATCGAGACCGTACTGTCGGCGACCGCGTAGACCGCATTCCACCGGTCGCCGTCGGCCTCGAACCACTGGTTGGCTGCTACACCGTGGCGTCGGGGGAACACCCCGGTGGCGACTGTGGCGTGGCCGATGGCGGTCTCGGTCTCAGCGTGATCGTGGGTCGTGTTGGTGAACACGGCTCCCTGATCGAGCAGGCGCCGGAATCCCCCGGTGAACGCCGCATCGTAGCGGGTCAGCAAGTCCGCACGCAGCTGATCCACCATCACCATGACCCCGAGATGTCCTCGGGTATCGTCGTCGTCGGCGGGTGCCGGTGCCGGGTCTTGCGCGCACGCACCGGGTACGAGGCAGAGGGTCGCGAGAGCGAAGAACGAAAAGAGGCTTGCAGAGCGCATGGGTGGGCCCGGGATCCGGTTGACAGCACGTGGGACGCCGCCCACGATAGCAACTCGCGCGGGTCTCGGCACCCCCTGCACGCCTCCACCCCAGTCGGACACTCGCCCTGCCTGTCAACGAACTCGAAGAGGCCCGTCGCCCGGTCGTCGAGCAGCTGGTCGATCACCTGGCCCGGGAGCACCTCGACCTCGAGGACTTCGAGCAACGGGTCGACGACGCCCGGCACGCCGAGTCCAGAGCGGCCCTGCGCCACCTGCTGCGCGGGCTGCCCGGGCGGGGAGGTGGCGAGCCATGAAGCGCAAGCTGATGCGGACCGGCCTCGTGGGGGCCCTCGCCGCGGTCGTGCTGGTGGGGGCCCTTCTTCCCGGGCTCGACGCCATGGGCCGGGTGCTGCTCATGCCCCCGCTCTACTACCCTGCCGCACGCATCCTGACCGCGGCCTTCTGGGTAGTGGGTGTCGGGGCCGCCTGGGTCTATCGACCGCCCACCCCCGGTGCAGATCGAGAGTAGCGGCCGGGTTCATGATGCCTCGGGAGCGCTCCGCCGCAGGCGCTCGGCGCATGCGGCCACGATGGCGCCGGCGGGACGAATGTCGTGGATGCCCTCGACGGAGCGCCCGGCCTGCCAGTAGTCTTCGCGCCCGGTGCCGATCGAGGAACGCTTCAGGCGCCACAGCGAACGAAGGGCGTAGAGCGAGCGCATCCAGTGCTTCGTGCGCCGTCCCTGAAGGAGCCGACGGGCCAGGGGACCGGCGCTGGTACCCACCGCCTGCACGAAGGGGGTGTTGAGCACGGCGACGGGTACTCCGCTGATGCGCTCGGTCCAGACCACGTCGTCGGCTCCGGCGTCTACGAGGGCGCGCTTGTAGGCCTCCGAGGCCAGGCACTCGGGTGTTGCGATGAAGCGGGTACCCATCTGCACCCCGGCGTATCCCATGGCCACCGCGTCGGCCACGCCGTCGGGAGTGGCGATACCGCCGGCGCAGACGACCGGCAGCCCCAGCCCAGCCACGGCGTCCAGAAGCGGGCGCGGATCCAGGGGGCCGGGGTGCCCACCGGCCCGGCGATTGACTCCGATCAGGCCATCGACCCCGCAGTCGCGTGCCTTTTCCGCCCATTTCCGCTCGGTGACGTCGTGGTAGACCTTGGCACCCGCGGCGTGGGCGCGCTCAACGACCCAATCGGGTTTGCCCAGCGAGGTGACGAAGAAACGCACCCCTTCCTCGAGGGCCGTGTCGAGCCACTTCTCCATCCGTGTCCGGTAGGCGCTCGACGACGCCTCGATCAGGCAGTTCATGCCGATGGGCCGGCTGGTGAGTTCGCGAATGCGGTGCAGGCCTTCGCGAAAGTCGTACCCGAACACATAGGTCAGGGTGATGGGCTGGACGACGCCCAGACCCCCGGCCTCGGAGACCGCCGCCACCAGCTCCGGGTTCGAGCAGGGGTACATCGGGCCACAGATCACCGGCACCTCCACCTGCGCGTCGCGGGTCAAGGGCGTGTCGATCCGGCTCATGACCCCTCTCCCGGTGGTTCGGGGTGGCGACGCAAACGCCAGGTCGCGCGGACCTGGGCAACTTCGACTCCCTCCTCATCGTGGATGCTGGCCATCACTTCGAAGTCGCATAGCCCACTCGCCCCGATCCGGGGTGCCGGGGTGCGGCAGCGAGCGTCGAGCCGTCCGCGGGCCTTGTGGAGGAATCGGGTCTCGAGGCGGGTGACGATGGCCTGCACGTCGGCATCGAGCGCGGTGATCAACGCCAGGCCACTGGCGAGCTCGCCCAGATTGGTGAGCGCCACGGCGTGGATCGAATGCAGATGGTTGCGCACACGTCGATGGTCGCGCAGACGCAGGTGTGAGGCCCCGGGCGCGAGCGCCTCGATGCGGGCCCTGATGGTGCCGGAATAGGGCACCATGCGCCCGAGCAGCACCGCGAAGACGAGGCGCCCGCCCGGAAGCGGGGACAGGCGTTGCCAGAGGCGCAGGATGCGGGCGCCGGGCGCCGGATCGGACGAAGGCACGGACGGTCTCGGGGTCGGGGTGGGCCGACAGGGCGTTCGGTGGGCGGCGTCTACCCAGGGTCGGGTGGAGCAGGCCCCCGGGCAAGGGCGTGCGGCCACACGGTTGGCGGAGCCGGCGCGTGGTGACAGATTGACCGGGACGCATCGGCAGGGGTCGATGCGGGTCGAACCGGAGCCCAGGAGGGTGGATGAAAGCGCGCAGCGTGGTGAGGGTCGGACCGTTCCTGCTGGCTCTGTTCCTGCTCGGGATGTCGTCGTGGACCGAGGCGGTCGGGGCTCAGACGACGGTGTTGGATGACGAAGCCGCCGTCTTGCAGGTCGTCCACGATCTCTTCGACGGCATGCGGGAGAAGGACGAAGCGAAGCTGAGGAGCGTCTGGCACCCCGAGGCGCGCCTTCAGGGGGCCGGCCAGGATCGCGACGGCAACCCGGCCCTCTCGACCACGCCCGTCGACGGCTTCCTGAGCAGTGTGCTCGGCTCACAAGCACTCCTGGACGAGGTGACCTTCGACGAGGTCGTCCGCATCGATGGCAACCTGGCCACGGTGTGGGCACCCTACAATCTGTTCGTGGCCGGTGACTTCGTGCACTGCGGTGTCGATGCGCTGCAGATGGTCCGTACCACCGGGGGGTGGAAGATCTTCCAGTTGACCGACACGCGTACGCGAGACGGCTGCGACCCCGAGCGCCGAGGAAGCTGAGGGCCCCATCGCTACGCAGCCGCCGGGGCCGGCGACGCCGGTGATCCGGTCCGGCCACTTCATTCCCAGTCGAGCCGAATTGCGCGAGCTCACCCATCTGGCCGTTCCGGTGGCGCTGGCGCAGGTGGGGATGATGTTCCAGGGAGTGGTCGACTCGATCATGGTGGGGCGCGTCTCGCCCCTCGATCTCGCCGCCGTGGCGTTGGGCAACATCTACTTCTTCGCGGCCGTGGTGTTCGGCATGGGTGTGTTGTTGGCACTCGATCCCGTGGTCTCGCAGGCTCTGGGAGCCGGAGACACCGAGGGGGTGGCACGGGGCACGCAACGCGGAGTCGTACTGGCGCTGGCGATGACGGTGACGGCCAGCCTGGCGCTGCTGCCGGCGGCACCCGCCCTGGGCCTCGCGCGGCAACCCCCTGAGCTGGTTCCCGTGGCCGCAGGATACGCCCTTGCGTGCATTCCGGGTGTGTTGCCGTTCTACCTGTACATCGTGCAGCGGCAGGTGCTCCAGGCCATGGGCCTGCTGCGCCCGGTGCTTCTCGCCATGCTGGTGGCCAATGTGGCCAACGTCGGCTTCAACTGGGTGCTGATCTTCGGGCACCTGGGCGCCCCGGCGTTGGGAGCGGTCGGGGCGGGCTGGGCGTCGTCGCTCAGCCGGCTCGTCATGGCGCTGGCCATCGCGCTCTTCGCCTGGCGTCAACTTCGCCCGCAGCTCCATCCCTTCCGACCAGAAGTCCTGCGCTGGGCACCGTTGATGCGAATGCTGCGGATCGGTGCGCCGACCGGTGTGCAGATGCAGCTCGAGTTCGGCGCCTTCGCCGCGGCCGGCTTGGCCATGGGGGTGCTGGGTACGGTTGCCGTGGCGGGGCATCAGGTGGCCCTCAACCTCGCCTCGCTCACCTTCATGATCCCGGTGGGGGTGGCCCAGGCGGCGGCGGTGCTGGTGGGGCGCGCGGTGGGACGGGAAGACCCCGGGGCTGCGCGGCGAGCGGCAGGTGCGGGCCTCATGGTGGGCGCCGGCGTCATGCTGCTGACCGCCTTGGTGTTTCTCACCGTGCCCGATGTCCTCGCGCGGCTGTACTCACCCGATCCCGCCGTGATCGCGTTGGGGGCGTCGCTGCTGCCCATTGCCGGCATCTTCCAGGTCGCCGACGGTGTGCAGGTCGTGTCGGCCGCGGCGCTCCGGGGGATCGGCGATACGCGCATCCCGATGCTCCTCACCCTGCTCGGGTTCTGGTTCGTGGGACTCCCGGTGGGACTCGTCCTCGCGTTTCGCGTCGGGATGGGACCCACGGGGGTCTGGTGGGGGCTGGCCGCCGGGCTGGGCGTCGTGGCGATCATGTTGTCGACGCGCGTGCGCGTGCGCTTCGGTCGCGACCTCCGGCGGCTCGTCCTCGAAGCGCATTGAACTTTGGTCTGGGGCACGGGTAGCCGCGCTCCATGCAGAGGATTCCCCTGTTTCCGCTTCCGTCCGTGCTTTTTCCGGGCACGGTCATGCCCCTCCACATCTTCGAGCCGCGCTACCGCTGCATGGTGGCGCGGTGCCTCGAGTCGGATCGGCGCTTCGGCTTGATCCACCACGACTGCGACGAGCAGGGGCCGTTTCTCAACGAAGAGGGCCGGGTGGGGTGTGTGGCCTCGATCGAAAAGGTCCAACCGCTCGACGAGGGGCGCTCGCTGATCGTGGTGCGGGGAGTGCATCGGTTCAGGATCCGTCAGGGGCACGACGAGTCGTCCGAGCCCTTCTACGAAGCCGATATCGAG
The DNA here is from genome assembly GCA_964521385.1 of uncultured Gemmatimonadaceae bacterium. Taxonomy (GTDB): domain Bacteria; phylum Gemmatimonadota; class Gemmatimonadetes; order Longimicrobiales; family Gaopeijiaceae; genus Gaopeijia. Next base: position 66,795 of record CAZFRU010000010.1, read on the forward strand.
CCCTATGAAGATGTCGTGCGGGCCCGGCGCGAGGCCATCGCGGCCGTGCGCGCGCAGACGCTCTCCCTGCTTCACGAGGTGTTGGCAGCGATGACCGAGCCACCCGACGAGGTGCCCTGCTTCGATCTCGACCGCGACCTCTCCTTTCAATTGGCGCCCCTCGTCCAGATCGACGGTCGCTGGCATCAGTCGCTGCTCGAACTCCGGGACGAGGTCTATCGGCTGGAGCGACTCGACGCGGTCTTCCAGGCGGCCATCGATCGGTCCGGGACCGGTGAAGAGGGGGTCGCATGAGCCAGACCCCCGAGCCCTGGGTCGAGACGCGCCCCGGCGGCGTGTTCTTCATCTGCACGTTGCTCATCACCCCGGTGGCGGTCGCTCTCGTGCCGTGGCTTCTGAGTTGGGTATTGCGGGCGAGCGGCGTGATCGCCGGCCCCAGCCGGCTCCTCGATCCCGTGCCGGCGGTGGCGGCGTACATGGCTCCGGTGCTCGGCTGGCTGGCGCTGCCGGCGTTGCTCTTCACCCTCCACGCGCTCCGGATCGCCGACCGCCTCTGGGCACGTCGGGTACTGTGGGTGTTCGCGGCGCTCCACGTGGGAACCCTGGTCTACACGGTGGGGCGGTGGGTGAACTGAGCGTAGGGCAGCTCGAGGTGCGTCGGACCGCGCGCTACGCCGTGCTCGGGGAAGAGGCGAGGGATCCCCGGGAACTCTGGATCGTGGTGCATGGCTACCGCCAACTCGCCCACCGCTTCGTGCGCAGCTTCAGGACGCTCGACGACGGCACCCGCTGCATCGTGGCTCCCGAGGCGCTGAGCCGATTCTACCTGGATGATACCGGGGGCCCCCACGGTCCACGGCATCGAGTGGGGGCGTCGTGGATGACCCATCATGATCGCGAGCGCGAGATTGCCGACTACGTGGCCTATCTCGACGACCTCGTGGCGTTGCACCGGGAGCGGATCGGGCCGGAGCCGCGGCTCGTCGCGCTGGGGTTTTCGCAGGGGGCGCACACGGTGGCGCGCTGGGTGGCTGCCGGTGGTACGCCTCCTCCGGCCACCACGGTTCTGTGGGGCGCACCCCTGCCGACCGACCTCGACCCCGTGGTTGCGCCACCCCGATTGCGGGCCACACAGTTCGTGCTGGTGCGCGGGCGCGCCGACGCCACGCGCTCGGCCGAAGGGGAACAGGCCGAAGCCGAAACCCTCCAGCGGTGGGGGGTGACCCCGCGCATCATCGAGCACGACGAGGGCCATGAGGTGGTGCCGGCCTGGCTTCGACGCCTGACGAGCGCGGGGCCGAGACGCATCGGAAGCTGATACGGGAATCTCACCACGGACACGGACGGACGGAGGTGGAATGCATCGGTGGACGATCTGCATCCTGGCCCTGACCGCGCTGCCGGGCTGCGGACCCGTGCCGACTCCGGTTCCGGGCGAGGAGCCGTTCGAAGAGCTCGCTCCCGACCTCGAATTCGGCATGTATGCCGCCGACCTGGAATCGGCCCGTCCCGGGTTCCATCTGTCCCGGGACGGCACCTATGGGGAGATCGTTCGAGAGCAGCAGTTCTCATACCTCTTCGTCCCGAAGACAGAGGGCATTCCACCTCCCCTGACGGCCCGGCTGGTCGGAATCGAGAGCCGGGTGGAGTTCTTCGATACCCTGCGGATATGGCCGGAGTGGCACCGTCTCGTAAGCGCGTATTCGGCGCACGGTCTCACGCCCCGGTGCTCGACCCTCGGTGATCGTCGGGTCACGCTCAGTCGAGCCGACTTCGACACGCCGGTCAGGCGTCGAGTGACCGCAGAGATCATCCGAGGTCTTGATGGTCAGAGCTACGAGGCGTTCCTGGTGGTGAGGCTGGGGGTCGGAGAGCTTGAATCGGCGCTGGAACTCCCCGGGCCGTGGCGAGAGGTGGACTGCGAGAAGCTGGCGGGCGGATTGCGGCGGGACGCGTTCGGGCGGCTGGCCTCGGACAGGAACGGAGAGCGAACCACTCATCCTCTGCGACTGCCGAGGAGCCCCCTGGGACCATGGACGAATCGATGGCCGTTCTCGAAGAACTGACTGCTCGCGCCGGCGGTGCCTGCGAACTCTGTCTCGCATCCCGCCGTCTTCAGCTCTTTCCGATTCCTCCGGATTCGGACGGGTCGGCCGATCAGTGTGTCCTGATCTGCGGGGAATGCCGTGACCAGATCGAACATCCGACCGCCATGGTGTCCGGCCACTGGGCACCGCTCGGTACGTCCATGTGGAGCGAGACACCGGCCGTCCAGGTCCTGGCCTGGCGCATGCTCCGCAGACTCAGGCATGAGAGCTGGGCGAGCGATCTCCTCGACATGCTCTACCTCGACGACGAGACCCGGGCGTGGGCTGCGCTGGAGCCCGAGCTCGTCGCCGCCGGTGGGGAGTCGGTCCAGCACCGAGATGCCCATGGGACGCCTCTCGAGACGGGAGACACGGTGACCCTGATCAAGGATCTCGTGGTGAAGGGTGCCGGGTTCACTGCCAAGCGCGGGACGGCCGTACGAAACATCGCCGTGGTCAGCGATGATGCCACCCAGATCGAGGGACGTGTGGAGGGGCAGCGGATCGTGATTCTGACGGAGTTCGTCAAGAAGGCTTGAGCGGGCTGTCGTGACGCGGGCCGGCGATCGGGTCAAGGCGACTCGGCGCAGCCTGCGTCCCCGATCAACCCGATCTCGAGTTCGAGCGCATGACCCGTCTCTCGCGCCACGGTCTCGCGGGCCAGGTCGATGAGCCAGCAGACCTCGGCGGCGGTCGCGCCCCCCAGATTCACGATGATGTTGGCGTGGCGCGGAAAAATCTGGGCGGCTCCGTGCAGGCGGCCCTTGAGGCCGCACTCATCGATGAGACGTCCGGCGCCGATGCCGTCGATCTTCTTGAAAATCGATCCGGCACAGGGGTAGAGCCACAGATCGGGGTGTCGGGCACCGCGCCATGCGAGATTGCTGCGCACCACCTCGCGCAGCGCCTCGACGGGAGCCGGCTCGAGCCGGAAATCGGCCGACAGCACCACGTCGGCCCGATGGTGCAGGATCGAGTCGTCGTAGCCGAATTCGAAGTAGTCGGGCTCGACCACACGCCGCTCGCCCTCGGCGGTGAAGATCTCGGCCCCTGCCAGCACCTCGGCGATGAAGCAGGTGCGCGAGCGATCGGGTGAGAGAAAGTGGAGGTTCTGCCAGAGCGCGCCTCCCACCGTCGAGGGAATGCCCACATAGTGGTGGAGTCCCGCCAGGCCACGGGCGACGGTGAGGTTGGTGAGGTCGGGGTAGGTGTGCACCCCCGCGCCTGCACGCAGCGTCACGGGATCGGGCCATGTGATTCCCCCGACCTCGCTCCGGATCACCACCCCCCGAAACCCCCGATCGGCGGCGAGCACGTTGGCGCCAGCGCCCAATACGACGTGTGGCACGCCCGCCTCGCGGACCACCTGCAACGCCGCCACCAGTTCGTCGGCGGTGGTCGCCCGTACCAGCAGGTCGGCCGGCCCTCCGATATGGAAGGTCGTGAGGGCCGCCAGAGGGGCGTCGCGCGTGATCCGGGCGGGGTCGAAATGCCGTGCGATGGCGTCCAGATCGTGAGGCATGGGCAAGTCGGTTTCGGGGCCTGCGGGGGCGGCGGGAAGATAGCGGGCCCTGCGGGCGACGGATACCTTGAGCGCCGTGCCCCCACCCCCTGTCCCGACGTCCGAGGCATCATGAGCATCGTAGACGAACTCTCGACCCTGTTGTTGCGTGACCTCGACCGTCTGGCCGACGAGGTGGCGGCCTATCCCGACGACGAGTCCCTCTGGACGATGGCGGGGGCGATCCCCAACAGCGGGGGCACCCTCGCGCTCCATCTCGCGGGCAACCTGCAGCACTTCATCGGGGCGCTGTTGGGTGCCACCGGGTACGTCCGGAAACGTGATGTGGAGTTCAGCGCCCGCGGCCTCACCAGGGCCCAGCTCCTGGCCGAGGTCACTGCCGCGCGAGAGGCGGTGGCAGCCACCCTGGGCCGTCTGGGTGACGAGGCGCTCGCGCGCCCCTGGACTGGACCGGGTCCCCTCGGCGACGGCGCTACCACCGGTGCCATGCTGATCCATCTCAGCGGACACCTCATGTACCACATCGGACAGATCAACTACCACCGTCGGCTGCTGGCGGCAGGGCAGGGGTAGGCGGCGCGGACGGCTCGACCCGCCGCCCGCGCGGGCCTCAGCCCCCGCCGGGGACCGGATCGCCGCTGGAAGGATCGGTGTTGGAAGGATCACTGCTGGGAGGATCGCCGCCGGAGCCATCGCCGCTGGAGTGATCGTCGCTGCGGCGCAACACCCTCCCGGGACGCACGTCGAGGAAGGCTCCGTCGTCGACCGTGATCACCCCATTCACCACGACCCAGGGGATTCCGCCTGGATACTGGTGGGGGTCCTCGAAGCTCGCCCGGTCGACGACGGTGGCGGGGTCGAACACCACGAGGTCGGCATAGGCACCGGGACGGATCCTGCCCCGGTCGCCGAGCCCCATGCGATCAGCCGGGAGTGAGGTCATCTTGCGCACCGCCTCCTCGAGTTCGAGCACGCCGCGCTCGCGGACGTAGCGGGCGAGGACCCGCGGAAAGGTGCCGTACCAGCGCGGGTGAGGGTGCCCCTCGCCCGGCTGCGTCAGACGACCGTCCGAGGCGATCGCGGTCCACGGGTGGCGCATGATGGCTTCGACGTCGCCTTCGTCGAGGGCGTGGTAGATGGCCGAAGCGCCGCCGCGGCGCATCGCCTCGACCACGAGTCGAGCGCCCGTGGCCGGGGTGGGGTCGAGTCCATCGCGCACCGCCCAATCCCGCAGCGTCAGCCCCTCGAGCGAGGGATCCCATGACACCCGGGCGAGCTGGACGCGCGACAGGTCGTTGCCTCCGCGATCGTTGACGATGGCCCACTCGATGTCGGCCAGGATCGAGTCGGCCAGTGCCGGATCGTCCATGCGAGCGAGGAACGCCTCGTCGCCCCCAGCTCGGGCCCACGCCGGTACCAGGATCGAGATGCCGGTATAGGTGGCGGTATAGGGGTATTGATCGATCATGGCGTCGGTCCCGGCGGCACGCGCCGAATCGACCATGGCGAGGGTGGTGGCCGCGCTGCCCCACATGGGTTGCCCCACCACCTTGTGATGGGTGAGCACCACCCCGATTCCGGCGCGGCGCCCGATCTCCAGCGCCTCACCCACCCCATCGAGCAGGCTCAGGCCCGGTGTGCGACCGATCCCCTCTTCGCGCAGGTGCGAGGTGTAGAATCCCCCCGAGTCCGCAGCCACCTCGCTGAGGGCCACCACCTCGTCGAGCTCCGAGAAGGCTCCCGGAAGATACTTGAGCCCGGTCGAAATCCCGAAGGCACCCTGACCCATCGCCTGCGCCACCAGAGATCGCATCTCGTCGAGCTCTGCGGGCGAGGGGGCCCGGTCGTCGAGGTCCATCACGGCTCTGCGGACGCTGTTGTGGCCCACCAGGAATGCCACGTTCATCCCCACCCCCAGCGACTCGGCCTCGGCCAGGTAGGGACCCAGGGGCAGCGGACCCCCTCCGTCGGGACCGCCCAGCGCGGTGGTCACACCCTGCCTCACATGACTCTCGGCCGCCGGCAGTCGCAGCAGCGGGTCGAGATGTGCGTGGAGATCGACGAAGCCGGGGGCCACGATCAGGCCGGTGGCGTCGATTACCCGCGTCGCCTGCGCGTCGCCCAGGTCACCCACCGTCGCCACCCGATCGCCTCGGACCCCCACGTCGGCCCGCGTGCGGGGTGCCCCGGTGCCGTCGATCACCGTTCCGCCCCGGATCACCAGATCGTACGGCCCCGGCTCCGCGCATCCGCCCATCCCGATGAGCAACGCCGCGATCAGGGGGTAGAGGTGGCGCGAAGAACCCGTCCGGGGTCGGGGCGGGGCTGAGGTCGACTTCATGGCGCTCTCCGAGAGGTTCAGGGGGGTGGAACTCCGAATTCTGGGCTGTCGGCGAGGATTTCGCGAGCAGAGCGGGTCGACCGTCGGTGTTCGGAAATGGGACGATGCGTCCCGGATGTGAAGCGAATGCGGCGTCGTCGGATTCGAGCTCCAGCACCACAACCCCCGACTGCAGAACCGTTTGAGAGCCTGGACCGACGGTGGCACGCTCCTTCCTTCAGAGGCAGGCAGCAGGCGGTCCTGTGGGGTCATCCGGCGGGTGATGATGATGGGGGTGGTGTGGCTGGCCGGTGGGCCGGCGTCGGATGTGACCCCTGGGGCCGCCTCGTGCGAGCAGGTCTGCGATCACGAGATTTCCACCATTGGAGGATGCGCGCGTGAGCTCGACCAGAGCCGGCACGGCATCTCGAACAGATAGCAGTATACGCAGGACAACTGCGGCCCTGGCGACGGCCCTCGTCCTGGCCGCCCTGACGGCCACGACCCTCGTCGCCCAGGCGCCGCGTACCCTTTCGCTGCCCGAGGCCATCGAGATCGCCCGGCGCAACAACCCGACCTACCGCATGACCGAGAACGACCAGTCCGCGGCGGATTGGGGCGTGCGCGAAGCGTACGGCAACCTGCTGCCCTCGGCCTCCGTCGGCGGCTCCGTGGGCTATCAGGAGGCCGGAGTCCAGAGGGCGGGTACCGTCGACCTCGGGACCCAGAACACCGACTGGTATTCGTCGGGGTACAGCCTGAGCCTCAACTGGGGGTTGTCGGGCAACTCGATCTTCGGCGTGTCGAGCGCACGGGCCTCGCAGGAGTCCACCGCCGCCGGGATCCGGGCGGCGGGCTTCGACCTCGAGAACCGGGACACCCTGCAATACATGGCCGCCTTGCGAGCGCGCGACGCGGTGCGCGTCGCCCAGGACCAGTTCGACCGCGCGCAGCAGAACCGCGACATCATCCAGACGCGCGTGGCCATGGAGGCCGTGGCGGCCACCGAGGGTCGCCAGGCCGAAGTCGATCTCGGCCGGGCCGAGGTCGCCCTTCTGCAGGCCGAGCGTCTCTACCGCGCCGAACAGTACCGCCTGATGGAGCAACTGGGCGAGCCTCGATCTGGTGAGCGAGTTCGAGGTCTTCGAACCCACCTGGGATCGTGACACCCTTCTCGCCGAGGCCCTCGACCAACATCCCGCACTGCAGGCCGCACGGGCACGCGAAGGAGCGAACCGGGCCCAGGTGCGACAGGCCCGGAGCGCGTACTTTCCATCGCTGAACGTCAACACCTCGCTGCGCGGATTCACCCAACAGGCGCTGAACGAGGATTTCGTGCTCAACAACGTGCAGTCCTCGGCCGCCGGCTCGGTACTGGGCTGTGAGCGCAACAACGCGCTGGCCGCCGGCATCGGCGGACTTCCCGGGTGGGAGATACGGGATTGCAGCCAGTTCGCCTATACCGATGCCCTGGGGCGCGAGGCGCTGGCCGCCAACAGCGCCTTTCCCTTCGACTTCACCCGCAATCCGCTTCAGGTCAACCTCAGCCTGTCGCTCCCCATCTTCCAGGGGTTCTCCAGGCAGCGGCAGTTGGAGCAGGCCCAGGCGGGGGCGGACGACGCCAGCTACCAACGGCGCCAGGAGGAGTTGCGACTGCGCACGGCCATCACCGAGTCGCTCGACGCCCTGCAGTCGGCCTACCGCCAGGTGGAGATCGAGAGCCGCAATCTCGACCTCGCCACGCAGCGCCTCACCGAGGCCCGCCAGCGCTACGAGGTCGGCAACACCTCGGTGCTCGAACTGCTCGATGCGCAGACCTCACTGTCGACCGCGCAACGGGATTCGCTGATCGCCGTGTACGGATTCCACCAGTCGTTGGTGGCCCTCGAAGCGGCTACCGGACGATCGCTCCGGCCCTCGGCCGGCGGCGCCTGATCTATCCCGCCCGGCCCCAGGCCGAGGCCCAACGCCTGAACTGAAGAGGGACAACACGTGGATATCATCCGCGATACCAAGCCCAGGAAGCGCAAGCGCACCGCCCTGATCGTCACGGGCGTGGTGGGGCTCATCGCCGTGACCTACGGGGTGCAGCAATTGCCGTCGGCCGCCCCCACCGTCGACCGGGCCGTGGTCTGGATGGACACGGTCGAACAGGGCACCCTGATCCGGCAGATCCGTGGCAATGGGTCGCTGGTGCCCGAACAGGCCCGATTGATCACGGCGGTGACCGCCGGCCGCATCGAGCGGATCGTCTTGTTGCCCGGCGTCTCGGTCCAACAGGGGGATACCCTGCTGGCCATGAGCAACCCCGACGTCGACCTGCAGTTGCTGCAGGCGCAATCACAGTGGTCACAGGCCCAGTCCACCCTGGTCCAGACCAAGGCGAGTCTGCTGACCCAGCGGCTCCAGCAGCGGGGGGCGGTGGCGCAACTCGCGAGCCAACTCGCGCAGGCGAAGCGCACATACGAAACGAACCAGCGGCTCTACGACACGAACCCGGCGCTGGTGGCGCGGTCCGACCTCGAGCAGAGCCGCGAAGAGATGGAACAGCTCCAGACGCGCCTGCAGCTCGAAGAAGAGCGGCTCGAGGTCATGGTCGACACCGAGGCCGAACAAATCCGGGCGCAGGAGCTTCAGCTGTCCCGCTTGCAGGAGACGGTCGACTTCAACCAGGACCGCCTGGCGTCGATGGTGGTACGGGCGCCCATCGCCGGTACCCTGGCGCCGCTCGAGGTGCCCCTGCAGGAGGGGCAATACGTCACCTCGGGCCAGCAGATTGCGCGTATCGTGGTGCCGGGGCGGCTCAAGGCCGAGATTCGCATCCCCCAGACCCAGGCGCAGGAGATCGTCGTGGGGCAGGACGCCCTGATCGACACCCGTAGCGATACGATCTTCGGCAAGGTGTCGCGCATCGATCCTTCGGTTCGTCAGGGATCGGTGACCATCGACGTGTCGCTGCCCAGCGATCTGCCGCAGAGTGCGCGCCCCGACCTGAGCGTCGACGGTCTGGTGATCATCGACAAACTCGACGACGTGCTGCACATCGCGCGACCCAGCTTCGCCCAGGCCAACCAGCGAGCAAGTCTCTTTCGGCTCACTCCCGACGGGCAATACGCCGAGCGGGTCCAGGTGGTGTTCGGCGCGAGCTCGGTCAACGACATGCAGGTGCTCGAAGGACTCCAGGTGGGCGATGTGGTGCTCTTGAACGAAATGTCGCAGTGGGACGGCTTCGATCGCGTCAAGTTGCGGTGAAGCCGACCTCCAGGGGGACGATCCTCCGCCCGTGCGCCGCCGGCTCTCGGCGGCCCCAACGACCGAATGGGAGACGATGACGATGGAGAACCGGAAGCCGTTGATCCACCTGCATGAGCTGTCGAAGGTGTTCTATACCGAAGAGGTGGAAACCCACGCGCTGTCGGGTATCAACCTCGACATCGAGAGCGGGGAATTCGTCTCGATCGCCGGTCCGTCGGGGTGCGGGAAGACCACGCTGCTCTCGATCCTGGGACTCCTGGATTCGCCCACCTCGGGCAAGTACCTGCTCGACGGCGAGGCGGTCGAGACGCTCAGCGCCGGCCAGAGGGCGAAGATCCGCAATCAGGCCATCGGCTTCGTCTTCCAGGCGTTCAATCTGATCGGCGATCTGACCGTGTACGAAAACGTCGAGCTGCCACTGACCTATCGCGGAATGCCCGGGTCGGAGCGCAAGGAGCGCTCCCAGGCCGCCCTCGAACGGGTGGGGATGGCCCACCGCATGGGGCACTACCCCAGTCAGCTCTCAGGGGGGCAACAGCAGCGGGTCGCGGTGGCGCGCGCCATCGTGGGCAAGCCGCTGATTCTCCTGGCCGACGAGCCGACGGGAAACCTCGATTCGAAGAACGGCAACGCCGTCATGGATCTCCTGCGCGAACTCCACGACGAGGGGGCCACCATCTGCATGGTGACCCACGACCCGCGCTATGCCCACGTCGCCGATCGCGCGGTACACCTCTTCGACGGCCAGGTGGTGAGCGAAGACGATGCCCGGCCCACCCACGAACTCGAAGAGGCGGGGTTCGACATGGGCGGCGAGAACTGACCGGGATGGGGTAGAGGCCCCACCGTCGCTCGTATCCGCCTGACGCCGTACCTTTCTGGCGACGAACGAAACCGTCCGGCGCGCCCAGGCGTCGTATGAAGGGAGGGGGCTGCATCGGCGGCCCCGGCGAATCCACACGCGGTCGCGAACGAGAGGCGGAATGATCAAGCTCCGGGGAATCGAGAAGTCGTATCGCACAGGTGCCGGCGAGACCTTCGTCTTGCGCCGGGTCGATGCCGACATTCGAGACGGCGAGTTCGTGACCATCATGGGGCCCTCGGGAGCCGGCAAGAGCACCCTGTTGTCGATCCTGGGCATGCTCGATGCCGATTGGCGCGGCGAGTACTTTCTCTATGAGCATGCGGTACACGCGCTCAAGCCCCGGCACCGGATCGAGCTCAACAAGGAATACATCGGATTCGTCTTCCAGCAGTACCACCTCCTCGACGACCTCACGGTGTACGAGAACCTCGAGATCCCGCTCTCCTACCGGAACGTGAAGCGCAAGGACCGACAGGCGATGGTGGCCGACACCCTCGACCGCTTCCAGATCGTGGGCAAGAAGGACCTCTACCCGAACCAGCTCTCGGGGGGACAGCAGCAACTGGTGGCCGTGGCGCGCGCCATCATCGCCGAACCCCGGATGATCCTGGCCGATGAGCCCACCGGAAGCCTGCACACGAGTCAGGGCCGCATGATCATGGATCTTCTGAAACAGCTCAATCGCGACGGAACCACGATCATCCAGGTCACGCACAACGAGGAATTCGCGCGCTACGGCAACCGCATCATCCAGCTGCGTGACGGGTGGATCGTCGACGAATGACCGCCTGCGCGCCGGAGCCGCCGCCATGACGCCCGCAGGACCCCCCGCTCGTATCCTGATTGCCGACGACCAGGCCGACGTGCTCGAGGCCTTGCGGCTGTTGCTCAAGGCCGAGGGCTTCGAACTCGTCCGGGCCTCGTCGCCCGCGGGTATATTGCGGGCGCTGGCCGACGACGAGATCGACGTGGTGCTGATGGATCTCAACTACACGCGCGACACGACCTCGGGGCGTGAGGGCCTCGACCTGCTCGCGCAGATACGGGCCGCCGACGACACGCTGCCGGTGGTGGTCATGACGGCATGGGGAAGCGTCGAGGGCGCCGTCGAAGCCATGCGCCGGGGGGCCCGCGACTACGTCGAGAAACCGTGGGAGAACGATCGGCTGCTGACCACCTTGCGTACCCAGGCCGAACTGGGTCGCGCGCTGCGTCGCTCGCAGCGTCTCGAGGAGGGTGACCTCGAGGTGCGGAAGATCGGCAGGCCCGAGCTGATCGCCGAATCGCGCGCCATGGAGCCCGTACTCGACATGATGAATCGGGTCGGGCCTTCGGGGGCCAACGTGCTCATCACGGGCGAGCACGGGACCGGCAAGGAGGTGGTGGCCCGATGGCTCCACGCCGCGTCGGACCGCGCTCGCAAGCCCCTGGTGGCGGTCAATGTCGGGGGCTTCAGCGAGGGGGTCTTCGAAAGCGAGATCTTCGGACATGTGAAAGGTGCGTTCACCGACGCCAAGACCGACCGGGTGGGCTGCTTCGAACTGGCCGACGGCGGCACCCTCTTTCTCGACGAGATCGCCAACATCTCGCTCCAGCAGCAGGCGAAGTTGTTGCGGGTGCTCGAACGCGGCGAGGTGCAGAGGGTAGGCGCGTCGAAGCTGCACAAGGTCGATGTGCGGGTGCTGTCGGCCACCAACGCAGACCTCGCCACCGCAGTCGTCGAGGGCGAGTTTCGCGAAGATCTGCTCTACCGGCTCAACACGGTCGAGATCCACCTGCCGGCGCTGCGGGAGCGCCGCGAAGACATCGTGCCCCTCGCCCTGCATTTCCTGCGGCGTGTGGCGGAGCGATATGGGCGCGACATCGACGGATTCACCCGCGAGGCCACCGACGCGCTTCTGCGCCACCAGTGGCCGGGAAATGTGCGCGAACTCGAGCACACCATGGAGCGGGCGGTACTGATGGCCCGTGCCTCGGAGATCTCGGTGGGCGATCTGGCGCTGCGACGTCGCGGTGACGATGGCCAGGGATCGCTCGAAGAGCTCACCCTCGACGAAGCCGAACGCCTCTTGATCGAGAAGGCGCTCGAACGCCATGGGGGCAATGTGAGTCGCGCTGCCGACGCGCTGGGGCTGTCGAGAAGCGCACTGTATCGTCGTTTGCAGCGGCACGACCTCTCCTGACATGCCCTCTTCACCGCACCCCATGGATCGCCCTCGCAACCCGGAGGGCGGACCCCAGGGCGGCGCGGCGGGTCGATCGCTTCATCGGCTCACCCATGATCGCCGGATCGTGCTGCTCGCTCTCCTGGCCGGGCTGCCGGGTGTGGCGGTCGCCCTCGTCCTGCTGGTCATCGCCGACTATCCGACCCACCTCGTCTGGATCATCGGCCTCGGCCTCGTCGTGGTCTGGCTGGGGGCCGCCTTCGCCCTCCGCGAGCGGGTGGTGCGACCCCTCGAGACGCTGGCCCACATGCTCACGGCTCTGCGCGAGGGCGACTTCTCGATCCGGGCCAGGATTCCCGAGACGGGGGCCTCGGATCCGCTGTCGCTGACCTACACCGAACTCAATGCGCTCGAGGAGATCCTACGGGAGCAACGGCTCGGGGCCGTCGAGGCCACCGAGTTGTTGCGCAAGGTGCTCGAGGAGGTCGACCTCGCCATCTTCGCCTTCGACCAGGATCAGCGCCTGCAACTCGTGAACCGGGCCGGGACCAGACTGCTGGGTCAGCCCGCCGACCGGGTGACGGGTCGTACGGCCGCGGAGCTGCGCCTGGACGAGGCGCTCCATGGCATCGCTCCGCGCACCATCGAACTCACCCACCCGGGCGGGCAGGGACGGTTCGAGTTGCGTCGCAGCATCGTGCGGCAGGAGGGAAGCCCCCTCCAGCTCGTCGTGCTGTCGGACCTCAGTCGCGCCCTCCGTGAGGAGGAACGCCAGGCGTGGAAACGGATCGTCCGCGTGCTCTCGCACGAGATCAACAATTCGCTCACGCCGATCCGCTCGATCACGGGCAGCTTGAAGTCCCTGCTCGGACGTGAGGCGCGACCGATCGATCTGGACGACGACCTCGACCGTGGATTGAGCGTGATCCAGAGCCGCGCCGAGGCGCTGGGGCGCTTCATGGCCGCCTACGCGCGTCTGGCGCGGTTGCCGGAGCCCGAACTGGTTGCGGTCGACATCGACGCGTTGGTGCAGAGGGTGGCTGCGCTGGAGACTCGTCTTCCGGTCGTGGTCGTGGGGGGACCGCCCATCACCCTGCAGGCCGACCCCGACCAGCTCGAGCAGGTGCTGATCAACTTGATTCGCAACGCCACCGACGCGACGCTGGGCGAGGATGGAGCCGGCCCCTCGACCGGCGGAGTGCAGGTACGATGGATCCACCGCGCCGGGTTGCTGCACCTCATGGTCGAAGACGAGGGGCGGGGAGTCCCCGATACCGCCAACCTCTTCGTACCGTTCTACACCACCAAGCCGGGCGGCTCGGGGATCGGTCTGGTGTTGTCGCGCCAGATCGCCGAAGGCCATGGCGGCCGGCTCGAACTCGAGAACCGCTCCGACGACCGCGGGGCGAGGGCGCGCCTTACCCTGCCGACGGATCTGTGAGCGGTGCTGCGGTATCGCCGGGCACCCCGGCGAGGGCGGGAGGGAGCAGCGCGGTGACGTCGGGCGTGGGTGCACCCGGGCAGGGTCCAGCGGACAGGGTGTGAGCCCGCCCCGGCATCACCGATCGCTCAGCACCCGTGTGAGCGCCGCCCGCAACGTTGCGCCGTCGGCTTCGAGCGCGAGCTGGGCGACGACCTGGCCTTCGGAGTCGACGATGAAGGTGCGCGCGGTGTGATCGACCAGGTAGTCGGGGCCGAGGGGCGGCACGCTGTCCGACGCGCCTCCGCCCACGGGGCGATAGAGGAATCCGATACCAAACTCCAACACCTGGGGCCGGAGTTGCTCGAGCGGCGCCGTGAGCGCCACCACTCCCGGACCGAATCGCTCGACGTACGCCTGGAGCACCCCGGGGGTGTCCCGCGCCGGATCGAGGCTGACGAAGACGATCTGGAGCCGACGCCCCTCGGGGTCGAGCTCCGTCTGCAGCCGCGTCAACTGGGCCAGGGTGATGGGGCAGATGTCGGGGCACTGGGCGTACCCGAAGAAGAGCGCCACCGTGCGGCCCTGAAAACCGGTCAGCTGTACCGTGTCGCCGCCGGGATCGATGAGGCTGAGCGGCGGCGCGGTGTAGGGCCGAGCCAGGAAGGGGTCCTGGGCTTCGGGGCGCGAGGCGGGCGACGGACCCGAGCTCCGAACCCCCAGGTAGGCGAGGCTCGCGAGCAGTCCGGTGACGACGCCGATGGAGAGGCGCAAGAGGCGGGGCGACATGCACACAAGGTATCTCGTGCAACGCTCCTCTTGCAGGGTGTGTCCCACACCACGAGACCGCCGACAGCGCAGGACCTGCCCTCGAGGACCACCGTTTGACGGACACGCCACTGATCGACCGGGCCCGCAGGGGTGACGCCAAAGCGTTTCGGCGCCTCTACGACGCCCATGTCGACCGCGTCTACCGGCTCACCTACCGCATGTGCGGAGAAGACGAGATGGCCAAGGACCTCACGCAAGAGACCTTCATCCGGGCGCACCAGCGCCTGGAGCAGTTTCGGGGCGATGCCGCCTTTTCGACCTGGATCCACTCGATTGCGGTGTCGGTGACGCTGAACGGCCTGCGCAAGGCCCGGCGCATCCAGCACCGTGAACGTTCGCTCGACGAGGTCGTCCCCGTGGCCGCCGCCACGCCGCCTCCGGCCGAGCCCGATCTGAGGGAGCGGTTGAAGCAGGCGATCGAATCCCTGCCCGACATCTACCGCGCGGTGTTCGTGATGCACGACCTCGAAGGCTACAACCACAAGGAGATCGCCACGGCCCTGGACGTTGCCGAAGGCACGTCGAAGGCCCGTCTCAGCCGAGCACGGGGGCGGTTGCGCGAGGCACTCGACGACTTCGCCCCGGAGTACGCCTGATGCACAGCCCCGAACACGACGACCGCGAGCCGCGCCCACTTCCCGAACCATGGATCCAGATGGCCCGTACGAGCTATCGCGTGCCCGGAGAGACGCCGCGTGATGAGATGTGGAGCGCGGTGGAAGCCCGGTTGTTCGGCTCGACCCCGATCCAGCAGGCGGCGTCCGGCCGTCGATGGGGGCGGGGGTGGATGGTCGCCGCGGCGGCCTCGGTCGCGCTCCTGGCCGGGGTGGGTCTGGGACGCTGGTCCACGACGCGCTGGGTCGAGATCGAGGGCGCCCCCTTCGCCGCCGAGCGCGGACCGATAGAGGCTTCACCGCTGGCTCCGCCTGCTCGATCAGGGATGGCCGTGCGCCTCGCGACCGCTCGCCATCTCTCCGACGCCGAGGCGCTGCTGGCCTTCGTCCAGGCCGACGCCCGCGCAGGGCGCACCGATCACGAGGTCGGAGTGTGGGGACGCAGCCTTCTGACTCGTACCCGGCTGCTGCTCGACTCCCCCGCGATTCAGGAGCCATCGCTGAGGCTCCTGCTCGAAGATCTCGAGGTCATCCTGGCTCAGGTCACCCTCCTTGCGGATCCCGCGGTCGACGCGAGTCGGGTGCGCGAAGAGCTCGATCTCATCGCGCGCGGGGTCGAGCAAGCGGGGCTGCGAGGGCGGATCCAGACGGCGCTTCCCGGAATCGGGGCCGGGTTGGCCCAGAGCGACGACTGACCGGGGCGGTCGGACAGGTACGGCATGAACCCATGGATGCTACGAACCACAGACGAGGACGGACGATGCGAAGCACGGTGATGATGGGACTGGGCCTGGCGCTCCTTTTCGGGCTGGCGACCGAAACCGCGGCCCAGGACCGGGCGCGACTGCTTCGGGAGCGGCAGGCGATCCAGGAGGTGGCGATGGGACTGGAGCGGATTCGTGTCGAAATCGGGCAGGCGACGGCTCGGACTGCCGCGCGGCAGCGGATCGCGTCGCAGCGGGCGGCCGAGGTCGTCGCTCTGCAGGGGGCTCTGGCCCGCCGGGCTCGGAGTGGAGCCACGACGGTTCCCGAGTCGTGGTTGCCGCAGGATCCCGCCGACTCCCTCTATCGCGAGGCGCGTTCCCGACTGAACGGGCGCCGGTACCTCGAGTCGGCCCGGCTCTTCGCCGAGATTCGCTCGGCCTATCCCCGGTCGGGATATGTGGGCGACGCCTACTACTTCGAGGCGCTGGCTCGCTCGAGAGCAGGTGCGCAGGCCGAGCTGCGACGCGCCATGGAGCTTCTCGTCCAACAGGAGCGAAGCCATCCCTCGGCGGCCACCCGCAGTGAAGCCCGCGCACTCCGCGTGCGGATCGAGAGTCAGCTCGCCAGCCGGGGCGACGCCAGCGCCGCCGAAGCGTTGATGGGTGCCGCGCGGGGCAACCCGCGGGGAGCGCAGGTCTGCGACGACGAGCAACAGTCACTGCGCGCCACGGCGCTGAGCGCCCTGCTGCAGATGAACCCGGAGCGGGCGCGACCCATTCTCCAGGAGGTGCTCCGCGCCCGCGACGAATGCTCGGCCGAACTGAGGGAGCAGGCCATCTTCATTCTCGCGCAGAGCCTGGGAGACGGGCCCGACGACGGTACCCTCGACCTGCTCGTCGATCTGGCCCATCGCAATCCCGATCCCGACCCCCAGGTGCGGCAGGCCGCCGTGTTCTGGCTGTCCCAGAGCGGAAGCGACGAGGCCATCGACGCACTGGTGTCGATCCTGGAGTCAGGAACCGCCACCCCCGAGATCGCCGAACAGGCTGTGTTCGCCCTCGGCCAGAGCAGAAATGCACGGGCGCTGCAGGTGCTGCGGGACTTTGCCCTCGACGCCGGAGCCGACCCGGAGCTGCGGGCCAATGCCGTGTTCTTTCTGGGGCAACAGGGGGGGGAAGAGGCCGGCCCGTTTCTGCGGTCGCTGTACGAGTCCCTCGACGACCCCGAGCTCAAGGAGCGGGTGTTGGTCTCGATCGCGCAGAATCCCGGCGAGGGCACCCTGTCGTGGTTGATGGAGCGGGCCCTCGACTCGAACGAGTCGATGGAGGTACGCACGATCGCGCTGTTCTGGGCCGGCGAAGCCGGGCTGACCGCGCAACAGGCGCTCGAGGTGTATCGCACGGCGCAGGCCCCTGAACTGAGGGAGCAAGCGATCTTCGTGCTGACCCAGGTGGCCGCCGACACCGAGTCGGTCGACGCTCTCATGGAGATCGCCCGCTCCGAAAAGGACCCGGAACTCAGGGAACGGGCCGTCTTCTGGCTCGGGCAGAGCGACGATCCCCGCGTGGCCGACTTCCTGCTCGAGATCATCCGGGGGGGAGGGGGTCGATGACCGGCATCGGGACGGCGGTTCTCCCGGAAAGCGCACTCGCCCTGGCTGCTCTGACGTCTGCCCAGGGCCGCACCGATCTCACGAGCCGGATTCGCGCAGCCCCCGAAGGGTGAGGGCGTCACGGTAGCGGGGCAACGGGGCCGTGTTGTAAGATTCGGATTCGGCCCCGCTCCCTCTTCGCCACCGCATGGTCTCTCTTCACCCGCATCCCATCTCGGCCCTGCTCGTGGCCGCCGACCCACGGGGGGCTGATGAACTCCGTGGGTTGCTCTCGGCTTCCACCCAGGCAGATGGCGTCGAGATCGTGGTGGAGCAGGTCACCGCGCTCACCCCCGCCCTCGAGCGCCTGGCGTTGGGAGGGGTCGATATCGTGTTGTTGGATCTGTTCCTGCCCGACTCCGAAGGGTTGGTCACCTTCGAGCGCGCTTCGGCCTTCTCGCCCGACGTGCCCTTCATCATCCTCACCGACGAGGCCGACGATCGGCTGTCGGTGGCGGCGGTCCAGGCCGGCGCCCAGGACTACCTCATTCGAAGTGAGATCCGGGGCCCGATGCTGGCGCGCTCGATCCTCTATGGCATCGAGCGTCACCGGCTGTTCGCCGCGCTCCGGAGTCTGTCTCTCATCGACGATCTCACGGGCCTCTACAATCGCCGGGGGTTCGGCGAACTGGGTGAGCAGTACCTCAAGCTGGCCTGGCGGGCGGGGCGAGCCATCACCCTCGTCTATCTCGACATCGATCAGTTCAAGAGCATCAACGACACCCTCGGCCATCATATGGGTGACCGTGCCTTGCAACACATCAGTGAGATCCTGCGCTCGACCTTTCGGCGCTCCGACATCATCGCGCGCCTGGGGGGCGACGAGTTCGCGGTCCTGGCGCTCGAGACCACCGGAGAGCCGGCCGAGTGGCTCGCACAGCGGCTGCGCGAGGGGGTGTCTCTCCACAACGCAGCCAGCAGCGAGCCGTTTCGGCTTTCGGCCAGCGTCGGTGTGGCCCGTGCCATGGGCGACCAGAGAATGAGCCTCGAAGATCTGCTGGCTCAGGCCGACGCCGCGATGTATCGGGAAAAGCGCTCGAAGAAGAAAGCCGCCTTCCTGTGACCAAGTCGCAGGACGACCTCTTCAGAGCCGCGCGGCGGCCCGTCCACTGGCTGGTTCGCATCGGCACACGGGCGGGGTGGCCGGGACAGCCGCCCGAGTTGCCTCCCGAGACGCCCATCCGCGACGCCTGGGCGGTGATGACCCGAGCGTACGGTGTGACCGAGGCCCAGCTCGCCGCCGAAGTGGCCCGCTACTACCGCATGGGCGTCGCCGACTTCACGCTGAGTGATCCGGCCTCGTCACTGCTCGTGTCGGAAGCGTTGGCGCGCAAGCACTTCGTCGTGCCGATCCGCGAGGAGCATCGTGCACTCGTTCTGGCGACCTGTGACCCCACCGACGTCGACACCGAACGTGCGGTGAGCTTCAGCACCGGGCGCACCGTCCTGTTCCGGGTCGCCCCGCCGTCGCTGATCCAGGAAGCCCTCGACGGTCGCTTCCACGCGCAGATCGAGTCGGATCCCCTCCTGGCTGCGTTCGACGAGATGGACGACATCGAGGCGCTGCATCTCGTCGAAGAGGGGGGACCCGAATCGGTGTCCGAAGACGACGTGCAGGCCACCCCGGTCGTCCGGCTCACCAACCTCGTCATCACCGATGCGGTGGCTCAGGGCGCCAGCGATATCCACATCGAGCCCGGACGCAAGTCGGGCACGGTCCGCTTTCGTGTCGACGGGGTGCTCCGCAAGCACATGGAGATCCCCATGACGGCCCTCAATCGGGTGATCTCCCGCATCAAGATCCTGTCGAAGCTCGATATCGCCGATCGTCTACGGCCACAGGACGGCAAGGCGCGGGTGCGGATCCGGAACCAGGCCTTCGACCTGCGGGTGTCGACCATTCCGGCGGCGGGCTCGGAGAAATGCGTGATCCGGATCCTCGACTCCAACACCCAGATCACCCTCGACGATCTCGACCTGCCGGCGCCCGAGCTGGCGCGCCTGAGGGCCCTGCTCACCAGTCGCGATGGGATCGTGGTGGTGACCGGGCCCACGGGCTCGGGCAAGACGACCACCCTGTACGGAGGGCTCCGCGAACTGGCCGACGGCCGGGTCAACATCATGACGGTCGAAGATCCGGTCGAGTACGATCTGCCGTCGATCACGCAGACGCAGGTCGAGACCCGGCAGGGGGTCACCTTCGCGGCCGCTCTCCGCGCGATCCTCCGCCAGGATCCCGACATCATCCTGGTGGGTGAGATGCGCGACCGCGAGACGGTGGAGACGGCGTCGCATTCGGCCATGACGGGGCACCTGGTGCTGGCCACCGTACACGCCAACGACGCCGTGAGTTCGGTGGGGCGCATGGCCGACATGGGGCTGCCTTTTCCCACCATCGCGCGGGCGCTGCGAGGGGCTCTCGCCCAGCGCCTTCTGCGCCGAGTCTGCGACGCCTGCGCGGAGCCGGTCCGGGGCACCATGACCGACGAGGAGCAGGTTCTGGCCCTCGCCCATGGGGTGGCGCCCTCGGTGCGGGCAGTCGGGTGCGTCGAGTGTGGCTATACGGGCTACCGCGGCCGGATTCCGGTGGTCGAGGTGCTGACCGTGGGTCCGCGTTTTCAGGCGGCCGTCGAACAACGAAAGGGGTGGGCGACCCTCCACCGTGTCGCGGTAGAGGGCGGGATGCGCACCATGCACGAGGTGGCCCTGGATTGGGTGACGATGGGACGCACGACGCTGGCCGAGGTCGAGCGGGTGCTGGGGCGTGATGCGGACGATGATCCGGTCGAAGTGCAGCAGGGCCCGCCCCGGGTGCTGGTGGTCGATGATGACGCCGACGCCCGCCTCCTGTTGCGCACGATCCTTGAGGCCCAGGAATTCATCGTCGACGAGGCACGGGGCGGCGCTCACGCCCTGGAAATGCTCCACCTCGACCCGGAGTACCGGCTGATCGTGCTCGATCTCGAGATGCCCGAGGTGCATGGACGCGACGTGCTGGAGGCGGTCCGCGCATCGGTCGATACGGCGGCGATCCCGATCCTGATGCGTTCCGGTACGATCGCGACCGACGACGAGATCGCCCTGCTCGATGCCGGCGCCGACGACGTGGTGCCCAAGTCGGCCGATCCGGCGCGGCTGATGGCGCGCATCCGTGCCATCCTGCGGCGCGCCGTCTGAGGGCTGCGACACGGGATCCCGGCTCGTCGGCCCGTGTACCGAATTGACACCCCCCGCTGCCCTCGTCAGCTTAACGGGCTATTGCGGGTCTCTGGTCTTTTCCACTGAACCACCCAGGCGGGCATGTTCAAATCAGTGCGAGGACGCCTCATCACGGTTCTGGTCATCGTCATGGCGGCGATGTGGCAGCTCTACTCCAACTACCGTGACACGGGGTCTCCGATCAAACTGGGTCTCGATCTCCAGGGCGGAATGCACCTGGTGCTCGAAGTCGACGACTCCCTCGGCACCCTCACTCCCGAGGCGAGGGCGGCCGGAATCGACCAGGCCGAACAGGTGCTGCGCACCCGGATCGACGAGTTCGGGGTCGAAGAGCCGCTCATCCAGAAGTCGGGTGCCGATCGCCTGATCGTCGAACTGGCCGGGATCTCGGACACGGATCGCGCCCGCGACATCATTCAGCAGGCGGCCTTCCTCGAGTTCAAGCTGGTGCGTTCCGAGGGCATGAACGACCAGGCGCTCTCACGCATCGACCGCGCCATCGTGGCGTCGTTCGGGGTCGACTCGCTGCGTGCCATCGGGCGTGATGTCGAGGCGCCGACCGGTGATCTGGAAGCGCTGTTGTTCGGCGGCGATACGGCGCAGGCGAGCGATAGCACCACGGCCGCTGCCGACTCGGTGGCCGAGGTCGAGCCCGAGCCCGAGATCAATCTGCGGCCCTTCTCGTCGTTGCTCGCCGTGGGGGACTTTCCGGGCACCTTCCTGGTGGCCGCCGAAGATGTCGAGACCACTCGCATGTTCCTCGACAATGCGGCCGCGAAATCGGCGCTGCCCCGCAACGTGTCGCTCCAATGGGGCAACGAGACGGTGGGGCTGAGCGCGCGCAACTACCGTCGGCTCTACGTGCTCGAGGCCACCGCTTTCATGACGGGGGAGTATCTCGAAGACGCCCAGGCCCAGCGCGACCAGCAGTTCAATCAGGCCATCGTCACCTTCCAGTTCAACCGCGCGGGAGGGCGACTCTTCGGTCGCTTCACCGGCCAGCACGTGGGCGACTACCTCGCCATCGTGCTCGACGGCGAGGTGGTGAGCGCCCCGGTCATTCGCGACCGCATCGGCGCCTCGGGGCAGATCGACCTGGGCGGATCGCCCCTGGAAGAGGCTCGCGACCTCGCTCTCGTACTGCGGGCCGGTGCGCTGACGACGCCCCTGCGGATCGAAGAAGAGCGCGTGGTCGGCCCCTCGCTGGGCAGCGATTCCATCGATCAGGGCGAGATTGCCGGCATCGTGGGGCTCGTGCTCGTGCTGGTGATCATGGTGGGCTACTACCGCGTCGCGGGGTTGCTGTCCGTCGCGGCACTCACCGTCTACGTGATCCTGGTGATGGGCGGTATGGCCGGGATCGGCGCCACCCTCACCCTGCCCGGCATCGCGGGGCTGATCCTCTCGGTGGGCATGGCCGTGGACGCCAACGTGCTGATCTTCGAGCGCATCCGCGAGGAATTGGCCGCGGGCCGCGCCACCCGCACGGCGGTCGACGAAGGGTTCGGCCACGCCCTGTCGGCCATCGTCGACGCCAACGTCACCACTCTGATCACCGCTCTGATCCTGTTCCAGTTCGGAACCGGGCCCGTGCGGGGTTTCGCCGTCACCTTGTCCATCGGGATCGTCGCCTCGTTCTTCTCGGCGATCTACGTCACCCGGACCTTCTTCCTGCTCTATCTGCGGGGCAAGAAGGCGTCTGATCCCATCAGCATCTGAGCTCCATGCGTCTTTTCGGCAACGCGAACTACCAGTTCATCGAGCAGCGCCGCAAGGCGTACGTCATCTCGGCCATCGGCATCGCCGTCGGTATCGTGGCGATGATCGCCAACGTCGCCCTGATCGGGTCGTGGCAGAACTACGGCGTCGACTTCACCGGGGGTTCGTTCATCCAGGTGCACTTTCCCCAGGAGGTGGGTGTGGGTGATGTGCGGGCTGCGGTGAGCGGGGTGGCCGGGTCTGAGGTCACTCGTTTCTCGGGTGAGAACGAGTTCGTGATCCGTGCGCCGCTGGTGGAAGGGGCGTCGGTCGCCGCCATTCGCGAGGTTATCGAAGGGCAACTCCAGACGACCTTCGGCGCCGATGGATTCGAGATCTCCCGAAGTGAGCTGGTCGGACCCAAGATCGGGGGCGAGCTCCAGCAGAAGGCGCTGCTGGCCATCGTGTTCTCGTTCCTGCTGACGCTGATCTATCTCGCGATCCGTTTCGAGTTGCGGTTCGGCATGGCTGCGGTCATCGCCACCATGCACGACATCTTGATCACGCTGGGCTTTCTGGCCGTCTTCCGGGTCGAAGTCTCCCTTCCCACCGTGGCCGCGATCCTCACCATCGTGGGGTACTCGCTCAACGACACCATCGTGGTCTTCGACCGTATCCGTGAGAACATGGGCAAGAAGGGCGCGCGCAAGCTCGACCAGATCGAGTTGATCGACCGGTCGATCAACGAGACGCTGCCCCGTACGGTGCTCACCTCGGGCACGACGCTGGCCGTGTTGGTGGCTCTGTTGCTCGTGGGGCCGGCCGTGATCCGGGACTTCTCGCTGGTGCTGATCCTGGGCGTCGTGATCGGTACCTACTCGTCGATCTTCGTGGCCTCACCGGCCCTGGTCGAGATCCGCAAGCGGATGGGCGAAAGTGGCGACAAGGGCTCCCGCAAGAAGAAGCGACGGCCGCAACCCACCTCGGTCTGAGCGGCCGCCCCTGGTTGATGCTGTTCGACAGCCACTGTCACCTCACGGCCGACGCATTCGCAGGCGACGCTGACGGAGTGCTCGCCCGAGCGCGAGCGGCTGGTGTCGGGCGGGTGGTGACGGTGGCGTCGCATGCGGACGACGCCGTGGATTGCCTCGCCATCGCCGATCGGCACGCCGATGTCTGGTGCACCGCGGGAATCCATCCGCACGACGCCGGGCAGGCAACGCCCGAGCAGCTGGCCCGGATTCGTGCCCTGCTCGACGCCCCTCGGGTGGTGGCCGTGGGGGAGTGCGGGCTCGACTTCCACTACGACCATGCGCCCCGCGAGGTGCAGCGCTCGGTCTTCCGCGCGCAGGTGGAGCTGGCGGCCGAGAGCGGGCTGCCTCTGGTGGTCCACAGCCGTGACGCCGATGCGGAGATGATCACGGAGCTCGAGGGGGCGGCCGGCGAGGTCAGGGGAGTGCTCCATTGCTTCACCGGGGGTGATGCGCTCCTCGAACAGGCGCTCGAGGTTGGGTGGTATGTCTCATTCAGTGGCATCGTAACGTTCAAGAAGTTCGAAAACGGCGCCCATGTACGCCGTATTCCGCCTGATCGCCTCATGATCGAGACCGACGCCCCGTATCTGGCACCGGTGCCCTGGCGGGGCAGGCGAAACGAACCCGCCTTCGTGGGGGCCACCGCCGAAGCCGTGGCGCGGCTGCGCGAAGTGCCCCTCGACGAGTTGGTGCGCACCACCTTTGCCAACGCGTCGCGCTTTTACGGGCTCGACCGGGACGAGGCCGCCCCATGACCCGGCGTATCCATGTGCTTCCCGACGCCGTCGCCAACCAGATCGCTGCCGGCGAGGTCGTCGAACGCCCCGCATCGGTCGTCAAGGAGCTGGTCGAGAACGCCATCGATGCCGGGGCGAGGCGTATCGACGTGGTCATCGAATCAGGGGGCAAGCGCCGGATTCGGGTGTCGGACGACGGACATGGCATGGGGCGCGCCGATGCACTCCTGAGCCTCGACCGGCACGCCACGAGCAAGATCGAGCAGGCCAACGACCTACGGGCCATCCGCAGCTTCGGCTTTCGCGGCGAGGCGCTGCCCAGCATTGCCGCGGTGTCGCGCCTGACCCTCGAGACCCGGAGCACCGAGTCCGACGAAGGCACGGCGCTCCGCGCTCATGGGGGGCGCATCAGCACCGTCACCGACCTGGCCCGTCAGCCGGGGACCACCATCGAGGTGCAGGGGCTGTTCTTCAACGCGCCGGCACGGAGCCGCTTTCTCAAATCGGCCGCCGCCGAAACCCGCGCGGTTTCCGAGGCGCTGACGGCGCTGGCGCTGGCCCACCCGGAGGTGGGTCTCCACCTCACCTCGGACGAGCGGACCCTGCTGGACCTCCCGGGCACCGACGACCTGCGGGAGCGAGTGGGTGCGATCTGGGGCGACGAGGTGGCGGCCACCCTGATTCCGGTCTATCTGCCCCTGGGCGCGACGGTGGTGCGAGGGCTCGTTCAGCGCCCTGACGCCGCCCGCCCCGGGCTGCGCCGCGCGCACCTCTTCGTGGGCGACCGCCCGTTTCGTGAGCCCGCGTTGCTGCGGGCCGCCGAGCGGGGATACCGCACGACCATCCCCGGAGGGGCCCGACCCTGGCTCTTTCTCCATCTCGAGGTGCCCGAGGGGTTCGTCGACGTCAATGTGCATCCGGCCAAGGCCGAGGTGCGCTTCCGCGACCGGGCCGCCGTCGAAGAAGCCGTCGAGGCGGCGGTGCGGGCCGCTCTTGCCGATGCCGCCAGCGCCGCACCGCTGGGGCGATCCGGTGTGGTCGCCGCGCCCCAGGTCCGGGAGCGGGCCAGCGGCTGGGCGGAGGGGGCGCCGATGGCGCGCCGCCCCGACATCGCAGAGACTCGCTCCGATCAGATGGCGCTCTTCGTCTCGGGCCCCGATCCGGACGAGTCGACCGGCGAGGCCCCGACCGGCGCAGCGCCCCTCGGTCCCGTGCAGATGCCCTTCGAACGCCCGACCCTGCATCAATATCATCGGCAATGGATCGTGGCCGAGGCGCGCGAGGGCCTGCTCATCATCGACCAGCATTCGGCGCACGAACGTGTGCTCTTCGAGCGGCTCATGGGTGCGTATGCCGAAGGCGGTGCCGAGGCCCAGCAGCTGTTGTTTCCGCTGACGATCCGGCTGACGGCCCAGGAGATCCACCAGGTCGACGAGGTGAAGGGGTTGCTGGCCCGCGCGGGGTTCGAGGTCGAGGCCTTCGCCGCCGACGCGGTGATCGTGCATACGGTGCCCAATCCCCACCCCTGGTTCGACGCCGAGCGCTGCTTTCGTGAGATGATTGCAGAACTCACGGCGGGGACCAGCGATCTCATGCGTTCGGCGCGCAACCAGCACGAGCGCATCGCCATGACCTTTGCCTGCAAGGGCGCCATCAAGGCGGGCCAGCTCCTCTCGGGCGCCGAGATGCAGGAGTTGTTCGACGCCCTCTTTTCGACCGAGCTCCCGTGGCACGACGTGCATGGACGCCCCACCGTGGTGCGGCTCTCCAATACCGAGTTGGAGCGCAAGTTCGGACGATGACTCCGCGCGCCCTGGCTCTCACGGGTCCTACCACCTCGGGCAAGACGGCGTTGGCCGTTGCGCTGGCGCATCGGCTCGGGGCCGAGATCATCTCGATGGACTCCCGGCAGGTCTATCGGGGCATGGACGTGGGCACCGACAAGATCAGCCGCGGTGATCGCCGCGGAGTACCGCACTTCGGGCTCGACCTGGTCGATCCCGACGAGAGCTACTCTGCGGGGCAGTACGCGAGGGACGTGCGTCGCTGGATCCCCGAGATCGAAGGGCGCGGGCATGTGCCGCTGCTCGTGGGCGGTACGGGTTTCTTTCTCCGGGCCGTGCTCGAGCCGATCTTTCGGCAGCCCGCGCTGGAGCCCGAGCGGCGCCGGGCCCTCAAGCGGGTGTGCGGGCGCATGCCCGTGGCGGAACTTGATCGTTGGGTGACGGCTCTGGACCCCGAGCGCGCCGCCCTTGCGCTACAGGGCGGACGCCAGCGCCTGGTACGCACCCTCGAGGTGGCGCTGCTGACGGGGCGCCCGCTGTCGTGGTGGCATCGCGAGGCCGACCCCGACGGGCCGGCGGTCCCCTGCCTGGTGGTCTGCCTCGAACTGCCCCGTGACGAGCTCGACCGTCGTATCGACGTGCGGGTCTCGCGCATGGTCGAGCGGGGATTGGTCACCGAGGTGGCGGCGCTGCTGGAGGCGGGATTCGCCCCGGACGCCCCCGGCATGAGCGGGACGGGGTATCGGGAGATCGCGGCGTATCTACGAGGGGAGCTGACGCTCGAACGGGCCCTCGACGACATGCGCCTGCAGACGCGCCGCTACGCACGCCGGCAGTTGACCTGGTTTCGGAACCAGCTTTCCGCTGACACACTTCGGCTCGACGCCCAGGGCGATACCCACGCCCTGCTCGACACAATCGTGGCCGCCTGGCACTCCGCCACCGGCACGTCCGACTGCGATCCCCTGGGGGTCCCTTGAAGATCGGCATCACCTGTTATCCCACCTACGGCGGTTCCGGTGCCGTCGCCACCGAACTCGGGCTCCACCTCGCCGACCGGGGCCACGAGGTGCACTTCATCTCGTACGCGCAGCCGTTCCGCCTGGATCGATTCCGCGAGCGGGTATACTTCCACGAGGTCGAGATGGAGGAGTATCCCCTCTTCGAGCATCCTCCCTACACGCTCGCGCTGGCGGTGGCGATCCACGGTACGGCGCAGAAGCAGAAGCTCGACCTGGTGCACGTGCACTACGCGATTCCCCACGCCACCTCGGCCTGGATCGCCCAGCAGATGCTGGCCGAGACCGACGAAGCGCTTCCGGTCGTGACCACCCTTCACGGCACCGACATCACGCTCACAGGGCTGCACCCGTCCTTTCATAGCATCACGCGGTTCTCGATTCTGCGTTCGCAGGGGCTCACGGCGGTCTCGCGTTGGCTCGCCGACGCAACGGTCCGCGACTTCGGCGTGCCCGAGGAGCGCATCGAGGTGATTCCCAACTTCATCGACCCGGAGGTCTATCATCCGGGCAGGGAGCCCTGCCACCGCTCCGCCCTCGCTCCGGGGGGCGAGAAGATCCTCATGCACGTGTCCAACTTCCGGGCGGTCAAACGGGTGCAGGACTGCGTGGACATCCTGGCGCGGGTGCGGCGGCGCATTCCGGCGCGTCTCGTGCTCGTGGGCGATGGGCCCGAGCGGCCCCGCGTGCAGGAACGCGCCGAGGAACTCGGCGTCGACGGGCACGTCATGTTCCTCGGCAAGCACCCGTCCGTCGAAGAGCTGCTCGCCTGCGCCGACGTCTTCCTGCTGCCCTCGGGCAGCGAGTCGTTCGGACTGGCAGCGCTGGAGGCCATGGCCTGTGGCGCTCCGGTGGTGGCGGCACGCGTGGGCGGAGTCCCCGAAGTGGTGCCCGACGGCCTCGGGGGTCACCTGCTCGCCCTGGGCGACGTCGACGGCATGGCCGAGGCGGTGCTCTCGTTGGTCAGCGACGACGCCGTGTGGAAAGCCGCGAGCGCTGCGGCCCGGGAGCAGGCGGTGACTCGGTTTTCGTCCGACCTCGTGGTGCCCCGCTACGAAGAGTACTATGCCCGCGTGCTGGCGGAGGCGCGTTCGTGAGCCTCTGGGAGGCGTTGATCCTGGGATTCGTGCAGGGAGCCACCGAGTTCCTGCCGGTCTCGAGCTCGGGGCACCTGGTGGTGGCGCAGGCCCTGCTCGACGTACATGTCGACGGGGTGCTGTTCGAGGTGACGGTCCATGTCGCCACACTGTTGTCCATCACCCTCGTATATCGCGAACGCCTCACGCGCCTCGCCCTGGGGGTGCTCCGTCGCCAGCCTGAGGAATGGCGCTACCTGGGACTCCTGGTCCTGGCCACCGTGCCGGCAGCCGTGCTGGGGCTCGCCTTCGAAGACCGGCTTGAGGCTCTCTTCGACGCACCCCAGGTGCCTGCGGTGGCCTTTCTGATCACAGGTCTGATCCTCTGGTCGTCCAAAGCCGCGTTGGCTCGGGAGCCCACTGCCCACCCCGTGGCCCGTACCGCGCTGCTCATCGGCTTCGCGCAGGCGTTCGCGCTGATTCCCGGTATCAGCCGGTCGGGCAGCACGGTGGTGGCAGCGCTCTGGCTGGGGGTGGCTCCCCTCGAGGCGGCGGCCTTTTCGTTTCTGATGGCGTTGCCGGCGATCGCGGGCGCGGCGGTGCTGCAGGTGCCCAAGCTGCTGGCCGGTCCACCCGCAGTAGGGACGGGTGCGCTGCTCGCAGGTGGGATCGCGGCGGCCGTCACCGGTGTGTTGGCGATTCGGATCTTCGTCGAGATGCTCCGCCGCCGCAGCTTCCATCAGTTTGCCATCTACCTCTGGATCCTGGGGCTCGTCTTCCTGGGGTGGCTGGTGTGGCGATGAGCACTCTCGACGAAGGCATTCGGCAGGCGCTGGCCGAAGACGTGGGCACGGGCGACTGCACGACGCTCTGGACGGTGCCTGAGGCGACCCGGGGCCGCGCCGAGATCCGCGCCAAGGAGCCGCTGGTGGTAGCGGGCCTCGGCCCCTGTCGGCGGGTCTTCGAGTGGCTCGACCCGGCGCTCCACCTCGACGGGCACCGCCAGGACGGCGAGGCGTGCCGATCCGGAGACCTCGTGCTCTCCGTGCGTGGTTCGCTGCGCTCGATCCTGACGGCAGAGCGAACGGCGCTGAACTATCTGGGACGGCTGTCGGGCGTGGCCACCCATACTCGACGCTTCGTCGAGGCAGTGGCGGGAACGCAGGCGCGGGTGATCGACACGCGCAAGACGACTCCCGGCTGGCGGGGGCTCGAGAAGGCGGCGGTACGAGCGGGCGGGGGCACGAACCACCGCATGGGGCTCTACGACATGGTGCTGGTCAAGGAGAACCACATTGCCGCGGCCGGGGGCATCGCGGCGGCCGTGGCGGCGGTGCGCCGGGGCAATGAGGCCGGGCTACCGGTCGAGGTCGAAGTACGCGATCTCGACGAACTCGAGCAGGCGCTCGACCTCGGTGTCGAGCGGGTCCTGCTCGACAACATGGGGCTCGAGACGCTGCGAGCCGCTGTCGCACGCGCCCGGGCGGTGGCGGGGCGCGCGGTCGACGGCGGCCCCGAACTCGAGGCGTCGGGCAACGTCTCGCTCGAGACCATCGGCGAGATCGCAGCCACCGGCGTCGACTATGTCAGCGTGGGTGCGCTCACCCATTCCGCGCCCGTGGCCGATTTCTCGCTCCGGGTCGTCGAGACCGCGACCGCCTCCGACCTCGGCTGACCTGCGCCGTGGAGATTCCGCCCCCCGGTCCCGATCTCACCCACTGGGAAGGTGAACCGGTGGGGGTGTGGGAGTCGCTCTGGGCGATCCCCCACTTCGAGGCCTGGACCGAACTCGCATCGACCAACGATCGCGCCCGGAGCCTCGCCCTGGCGGGCGCCTTGCCCTTCACCACCGTGGTCGCCGCAGCTCAGAGGGAGGGGCGGGGGCGGCTCGGCGCCACCTGGCAGTCGGCCCGGGGTGCGGGGCTGTGGTGCTCCCTGGTGGTGCGTCCCCGGGTCGCCGCGCAGGCTGGACTCCTTCCGCTCCTTACGGGAATCGCGGTGGCGCGTGCCCTGGAAGTCGACCCCGGTGCCCGCGCGCACGGACTGCGCTGCGGGCTCAAGTGGCCCAACGACGTCTGGGTCGGGCCCGTGAAGGTGGCCGGAGTCCTCTGCGAGGCCGTCGGTGGGGCGGTGGTCGTAGGGGTGGGGGTGAACTTCTCGGTGCCGACTGAGGGGTTCGCTGCGGGGCATGCGGCGCGCGCCGGTGCCCTGGAAGAGATCACCGGCACGCATTGGTCGGGGGGTGCGGTGCTGGGCCGTCTGATCGGCGAACTTCGCGCCCTCACCCACCCGCCCCAACTGCGATTCGAGGGAACGGTGGCGCAGATGTGGTCGGAGCGGGACATTTTGTGGGGACGGCGCGTGCGGGTCGACGAGATGGACGGGTGGGCCCGGGGCGTCGGCCCCGACGGGGGGCTCATCATCGAAGGCGCTGACGGGCAGCGTCGTGCCCTGCGGGCTGGCCGGGTGGAATGGGCCGGGCCGCCCCCCGCCGACACCGATTGACGGCACGTCACACACACCTGGATTCGACGGAGAAAGCTCCATGCAGCTCGTGCTGGACGTCGGCAACACCGAAATCGCCATCGGCGCCATCGAGGGGCGCGACGATGTGCGGGGCCATTGGCGCATCTCGACCCAGGTGCCGCGCACGATCGACGAATTTGCCCATCTCCTGCGGGGGTTGCTGCGCGACGAGGGCTTCGATCCCGCCGCCTTTCGTCGCGCGGTGCTGGGTTCGGTGGTACCGACGGCCACCGACGTGCTGGTGCCGACCCTCGACCGGCTGATGCCGGGCGGCGTCGTGGTCGTCGATGCGAGTTCCGAGCTGCCGATCCGGCTCGAAGTCGACGAGCCCCGCACCGTGGGGGCCGATCGGGTCGTCAACACCCTGGCGGCCCGTGAACTCTACGGTCGCGACACCATTGCGGTCGATCTGGGCACGGCCACGACGTACGACTGCATCTCGGCCGAGGGCGTCTTCCTGGGGGGAGTGATCGCGCCGGGGGTATCGGCGGGCCTCGAATGGCTCGGACGCCGCACCGCCAAACTGCCCCGAGTCGAATTCCTGGCCCCGGACCGGGTGATCGGGACCCACACCGAGGCGTGCATCCGCAGCGGGATCTTCTACGGCGTGGTCGACGCCATCGACGGCATGGTGGCCCGCATCAAGCACGAGTGGGAGCGCCCCGATGCCCTGGTGGTGGCCACCGGAGGCTATTCGTCGGCGGTCGGCATCCACGCGCGCTCGGTGGAGCGGATCGAGCCCTTTCTCACCCTGTTCGGGCTCGCCATCGCGGGTGACCTGCTGGGCGACGCTGACTGCTCGGACGCCAGCTGACTTCGGTCACGACTTCGGTCGGGGGTGGCACAACCTGCGCCACCGTACCCCCGGGGTCGAGAGTCCCGTGTTTCGGCCACCGCGCGTGGGAGCGGTGCGGGAGGCGTACTGCCGTGGGCGCCCTGGAGCGGGGCGACGGAGGGGTGGGTATGGAGCACCGTGGTGGACAGCTCGACGTGGCCCAGCCTCTCCTGGATGTGGCGCACGTCGGCGTCGCCCTCGAGCACGGCCATGGTGTGGCGGATGACGGCACACGAGCCGGTCCTCCCCGGTCGGCCCCATCTCACCTGTTGTGTGCGCGTGTGTGCCTGGCTGCCGGGATCGAAGGCGTGGTACCATGGACTCGTGGACAGGGTGGGGTCCCTGGTTGGAGGAAGAGTGCACCCTTCGACCCCCATCCCCCACCCGCAGTTCGGATCTACGGAGGCAAACCGATGAAGACCCCCATCTGCGTCCCGACCATGCCTCGCTTCCAGTTGATCTGCCTCCCCATCCTCTTCGGGTGCGTCGTGCTCGCTGGGGGCTGCTCCGACAGCCCTTCCGATACCGATCCTCCCGCGCCCGACGTGAACCGCACGATCTGGCGGTTCGACGTGGACAAGGCGATCTACTATGCGGCGCCGGCGGTCGGGGTGGACGGGACCATCTATGTCTCCACCGGGATCCTGATCCACACGAACGTGGGTCGTGTGCACGCCGTGAACCCCGACGGAACCGAGCGCTGGAGCGCGGACCTCGACCAGGACACGCCACCTCCCGATGGCACCGTCCGGGCCGAGAACAACGGATCATCGCCGGCGATCGGCCCGGACGGGACCGTCTACGTGGTCGATCACCGGAACGTGGTCTACGCATTCGACCCGGCCACCGGGAATCGACGGTGGACGAACCGCGATTACGAGAGCGCCAACGTCTGGCCGGTCGGACAGAAGACCCCCGCGATCGCCGACGACGGAACCCTCTACCTCTGCGTCGACCACTCGCTGGTGGCTCTCGACCCGGACGACGGTGGAGAGGTCTGGCGCAGGGACCTGCGGTCGGGGAACTTCTGCGGTACCTCTGCAGTCCTCGATCACGACGGCACCATCTATGTGGCGTCGAATGATTGGCTCCATGCGTTCAACCCCGACGGCACCCCCCATTGGCCGCAGCCGTTCGAGATGACCCTGATGCATGAGAAGTCAAACTCGTCTCCGGCCATCGGTGCGGACGGCACGATCTACTTCGGCTCCGAAGCCGCCGGGGGCCGCTTCCAGGGGTTCGTGTATGCCGTGAACTCCGACGGGACGCTCAAGTGGCGATACGAGGTCCCCGGAGAGCGACAGGTGCGCGCATCACCCGCCATCGGGTCGGACGGCACGATCTACGTCACCACGAAGGCCTACATCGATGCGACCGGCGCCCAACCCGCGCTCTGCCTCGCGTTCAACGCCGATGGCACGGTGAAGTGGAGCTACGAGATCCCTCCGACGAACGAGACGATTCCTGCGGACTCGTATACCTCGCCGGCGATCGGAGCGGACGGCGCCATCTACTTCGCGGCCGAGAACGGCTACATCTTCGCCCTCGAGTCCGACGGGACGCTGCGCTGGAAGGAGAACTTCGGCAGCACCATCAACTGGTCGTCGCCGATGATCCTCGACGACGGCACGCTCTACATTGGCGGTGCTCGCGACCCCGACTACGCGGGTCGCCTGGTCGCGGTGCGAACCGAAAGCCCGGGGCTGGACTCCGGTCCCTGGCCGAAGTTCAGGGGCAACGCCCGGAATACCGGAAGGGGGCGGTAGCAGAGGACCCAGCGACGAGAGCCGCCGCAGGAAGACCCTCGTGACGGTTTCTGCCTGGCACCTCACGCGCCAACATCCGGTTCGGCGATGGGCTCAATCGCGTATCGCCCCGGCTCAGCCCGTCCCGACCCGACGCAGGCGCGCTCCATACCAGCGAATCCAGCGGTTGCTCCAGCCGAAGAGGCGGGCGCCCCGCACGATGGCCGAGACCTCGCGGCGGGTGATCTTGGTCTCTTCGCGGAACACCTGCGGGTTGGCGCGGGAGATGGCCAGTGTCCGGACGGCGAAGAGGTAGGGCAGGAGGCAGAAGACCCGAATCCGGTGACGGCCGCGCGGAAGGCCTTCGAGGTAGAGGCACGCAGCCTCGAGGTGGCGTTCGGCCTTGTCGACGAGTTGGTCGATGATCCGACGCTCGGCCATGGGATCACAGACCGATCCTTCGAGCAGGGCGAGGGGAGCGGGCGATGTGGGCGACACGAACGAGCGGGGAATGAACACCCACCCCCGTTGCCAGTCGCTGTTCAGCCCCCGGATCACATTGACCGTCTGCAGCGCGAGGCCGAACTCCCGCCCCAGTTCAGCCATGCGTCTACGCTGTGGCTCCGCCAGGCTGAGGTCGAGGGCGAACAGGTCGGTCAACAGCCACCCCACGCGCCCCGCGACCTCGTGCATGTAGTCGTCCAGCGCCGCTTCGTCGGCAATGTCGGGACCCCGGCGCACCCAGCGGGCCATGCCGTCGGTCGAGTCGGCGGTATGCCGTATGATGATCTCGCGGGCCGAGGGGCGCAGCGCGCCGAGGGCCTCGTACACCCGCGAAGCATTGCGCGCCACCAGGGCGTCCGGGGTGGCGTCGCCGACGCCCTGGAGGCGGTGGGCCAGTCCGTCCAGGTCGCCCCCGCCGCGCAACGCCTCCGACCAGGCCTCGAGCAGGGGAACCTTGGTCTCAGGTGACATCGTCTCGTTGTCTTCGAGATAATCCGAGACCCGCAGCACCAGGTAGGCCACCTCGACCTCCGAGCGCAGGGGCTCGGGCAGCAGGTCGATCCCCAGCGCGAAGGTGCGGCTGGCGGCGTGGAGCAGCTGGTTGAGAGTCGGCACGGCAGACATGCCTGGAAAGGTAGCAGATCGCTTGCGGGGCGCACCCCCGACCACCCTTGCGGCACCCCTCGCACGCTTCATGTGGAAAACTCCGGGACGCCGCGTGACCATTGGAAAACGGTGGAGTGTCGACCACCGTCCCACGTCTTGACAGGGGCGTCTTTCACCCTATCATTCAGGCGGTTGTTAGCACTCGACGCCGTTGAGTGCTAACGAACTTCTCCCTCAGCAACGTCACCCTGTCACAGGAGGCAGACTCTATGGCTACTTCCGCTGCGACGAAGATCCAGCCGCTCGCGGACCGCGTCGTCGTAAAGCCCTTGGAGGACGCCGAGCAGATGCGCGGCACCCTCTACATTCCCGATACCGCCAAGGAAAAGCCCCAGCAGGGCGAAGTCGTGGCGGTGGGTCCGGGCAAGATCGCCGACAACGGTGACCGCGTCGCCCCCGAAGTTGCGGTGGGCAACCGTGTTCTCTACGGCAAGTACAGTGGGTCCGAGGTCACCGTCGGCGGCGAGGATTATCTGATCCTGCGCGAGTCCGACGTTCTTGCGATCCTGAAGTAACCAATCCCACGCGATTCTACGCTCACGCGTAACCAGGAGTTGAACATATGGCTGCCAAGGAACTCGATTTCGACATCGAGGCCCGTACCCGTCTGAAGGCGGGTGTCGACAAGCTCGCTCGGGCGGTGAAGGTCACCCTCGGGCCGAAGGGCCGGAACGTGGTCATCGACCGCAAGTTCGGTTCGCCCACGATCACCAAGGACGGCGTCTCCGTCGCCAAGGAGATCGAGCTCGACGATCCGGTCGAGAACATGGGCGCGCAGATGGTGAAGGAAGTCGCCACCAAGACCTCTGATCTCGCCGGCGACGGGACCACGACCGCTACCGTGCTCGCGCAGGCGATCTTCGCCGAAGGCCTCAAGAATGTGACGGCCGGCACGAACCCGATGGGTATCAAGCGGGGCATCGACAAGGCCGTCGAGCAGGTTGTGGTCGAGCTCAAGAAGATTTCGTCCGAGACCAAGGGCAAGAAGGAAATCGCCCAGGTCGGTGCCATCTCGGCCAACAACGATCCCGAGATCGGTGACCTCATCGCCGACGCGATGGAGAAGGTCGGCAAGGACGGCGTCATCACGGTCGAAGAGGCCCGTGGCCTCGAGACCACCCTCGAGACGGTCGAGGGCATGCAGTTCGATCGCGGCTATCTCTCGCCGTATTTCGTGACCGATCCCGAGCGCATGGAAGCGGCGCTCGAGGACCCCATGGTCCTCATCCACGACAAGAAGATCTCGTCGATGAAGGACCTGCTCCCGATTCTCGAGAAGGTCGCCCAGATCGGGCGTCCCCTCCTGATCATCGCCGAGGACATCGAAGGTGAGGCGCTGGCCACCCTGGTGGTCAACAAGCTGCGCGGCACCCTCAAGGTCTGCGCCGTGAAGGCGCCCGGGTTCGGAGACCGCCGCAAGGCCATGCTCCAGGACATCGCGGTCCTCACCGGCGGCCAGGTGGTCTCGGAAGAGGTCGGCTTCAAGCTCGAGAACGCCGTGGTGAGCGATCTCGGTACGGCCAAGCGCATCGTCATCGACAAGGACAACACCACGATCGTCGACGGTGCGGGTGAGCCCGACAAGATCAAGGGCCGGATCGAAGAGATCCGCGTCGCCATCGACAAGAGCACCTCGGACTACGATTCCGAGAAGCTCCAGGAGCGGCTCGCCAAGCTGTCCGGCGGCGTGGCCGTGATCAACGTGGGTGCGGCCACCGAGACCGAGATGAAAGAGAAGAAGGCTCGGGTCGAAGACGCGCTCCACGCGACGCGTGCCGCCGTCGAAGAGGGCATCGTGCCCGGCGGTGGTGTGGCTCTGCTGCGGGCGCAGCGGTCCCTGGCCGACTTCAAGGTCGAGCGGGAAGACGAGCAGGTGGGCGTCGAGATCCTGAAGCGGGCCCTCGAGTCGCCGATCCGTCAGATCGCGACCAATTCCGGCGCCGAAGCGTCGATCGTCGTGGCCAAGGTGCGGGATTCGAAGAAGGTCAACTTCGGGTACAACGCCCTGACCGATGCGTACGAAGACCTGGTCGACGCCGGCGTCATCGACCCGACCAAGGTCGTGCGCACGGCGCTCCAGAATGCGGCTTCGATCGCGGGTCTGCTGCTCACCACCGAGGCGGTGGTGGTCGACAAGCCCGAGCCCGAGTCGGGTGGCGGCGGAGCCGGCGGCGGGATGCCGGGCGGCATGGGCGGGATGTACTGATCCCGACCAGCTGAAGTACGACGTCACGCCCAGCGGCGCTGACGTGTTGGACGTGAGGCCCGGTCCCCTTCTGGGGGGCCGGGCCTCCGTGTTTCGGGGCCGGTCCCTCGCTATTCGGGTCCGGCCCCTCGTCGGGTGGGGCCGACTCCAACCGTTGTGGGCCCCACGCGTCCATGATATAATCGCGTAGTGCGATAAAATATCACGAGGGAGGGTACATGGGACGGGGTGATCGGCTGGCGGCCTTCGAGGAACTGGTGCTTCTCGCACTGCTCTCGCTCGACGACGACGCATCGTATGGCATGAACATCCGTGCCGTGCTCCGGGAGGAGGCCGGCAAGGAGGTGGCCGTGCCGACCGTCTACTCCGCCCTCGACCGTCTGGAGGCCAAGGGGTTCGTCACCTCCTGGCTCGGAGAGGCGACGCAGGTCCGGGGTGGTCGAGCGAAGCGAATGTTCAGGGTCGAGCCAGCGGGGGTCGCGGCCTTGCACGAGTCCCGTGCCCGCCTCGAGGCGATGTGGCGGGTCGGTGGGCTGAGCGCGAGCCCCTCCGATGCGTGACCCCCGCCGGGCCCCGGACCCGATTCCGCCCCGAGGGGCCCAGCGCCTCCTCGAGCTTGCGCTCCCCGAGCGGGACCGCGCCACGATTCCGGGTGACTTGAGTGAGGAGTTCACCCAGCGGGCGGCGAACGAGGGTAGGCGCCTGGCGCGGCGGTGGTATCGACTCCAGGTTCTGCGTGCGATCCCGTCGGCGCTCCGACGTCGATGGATCGACGATCGGGCCCCCCCTCCTTCGGCCGACCCCGGCCGGACGGGTCGCGTACTGATCTCCTGGATCGATGTGAAGCTCGGTGCGCGGATGTTGCGCAAGCATCCGGGGCTCAGCCTCGCGACCGTCGTTGCCCTGGCGATCGGCATCCCGGTGGGGGTCGCCCCGGGCCACGCGGCGCGAGCGGTGGAGCGCGAGCCGCCGCTGGACGACGTCGATCGCATCCAGGTCCTGCGCCACATCGGGGTCGATCGGGCGGTCGTGCGACCCACCAGCCTCTTCGACGTCCACCTCTGGCAGGACCAGCTGACGTCGTTCGAGGTGCTCGCGGCCGCCGCGGACGCCTCGTTCAACG
>CAZFRU010000011.1:0-100658 GCA_964521385.1 uncultured Gemmatimonadaceae bacterium
CAGGGCGTCGCGGGTCGATCCTCGTGAGGTGCTGTCGGCCGAGTAGAGCTGACACACAGGCGTCGAGGGCCTGCGGCGGATTTACAGGGCGAGGAATCCCCTAAAGGGTATCCCCCCCCGCACCTGTCAACACCTGATACGCATTGAAGCGAATATGATGCGGGGGAGCTGACCAGCGGCCGACAGCGCCCAGTGGGTGGAGTAATCGGTGGGTCTCCTGCACGGCCTGGCCGTCCACCACCGACGTGGGAATCTCGTAGACGTAGGCCTTGTCCTGGATCTCCGTCACGGAGACCCGGCGGAAGGCCGCGCCCATACCGCACTCATTGTGCTCCACCGCCAAGATCCTGGGCAGTTCCCATACGACGGCCATGTTCACGGCTAGTCGAAGGCGCCCGGCAGCCCTGCGCTACCCCGACCCCACCTCGATCCCTTCGTTCAGTCCCTCCTCGGCGACGACGGCGCCTGGGCCGCTTGAACGCCGGAACCCGCGCTCCCGGGACGCCCCATCCGACGCACCCTATCCCCGTCCCGGCTTCGCTCGTCGTCATCTGCCGGGGGTGCCCTGGCAGCGTTGTCAGCGGCATTTCCTCATGAACGCTCTGGGCAAGGTGCCCAAGGCGCTCGAGAAGGAGCTCCACCAGCGGTTGCGGCGGATCTGGGATGACAGCGAGGATCACACCGAGGCCCTCGCGGCGTGGCAGGAACTGGCGATGGAGTTGGCGGACGAGCACCCGGAGCTGGTAGACTGCGCCGAAGGCGCCCCGTTTCCCGGGCAACGTCCCGGGCAACACGTAGCACGGTAGTGCCCCGGTAGCTGGAACGGGAGGCGGCCGAGGGGCCGCCTCCCGTCCCTGCGCGTACCCACGCCCTCTTGTATGCCCCGGTTCAGACCGCCGTGTACCCGCCGTCGACGAGGTAGTAGCCTCCGGTCATGAACGACGCTTCGTCGGACAGCAGGAAGCAGACCAGGGACGAGACCTCGTCCGGTCGTCCCAGGCGTCCGAGCGGATGTCGTGAGATCAGCATCTTGCGGACCTCGTCGGAGGCCCCCGCCAGGAGCGGCGTTTCGATGTAGCCGGGGCCGACGCAGTTGATGCGTAGCCCCTGGGGTCCATACTCGGCGGCGGCATTTCTCGTCAACCCGACCACGCCGTGCTTGGCGGCGGTGTAGGCCGAGTTGCCGAGGGCCGCGACGGCCCCATGGATCGA
The DNA here is from genome assembly GCA_964521385.1 of uncultured Gemmatimonadaceae bacterium. Lineage (GTDB taxonomy): Bacteria > Gemmatimonadota > Gemmatimonadetes > Longimicrobiales > Gaopeijiaceae > Gaopeijia. The sequence goes on from CAZFRU010000011.1 coordinate 1,213, forward strand.
AGCCATGTTCACGATCGCGCAGTCCTTGGCCCCCGTCGCCAGCATCGCCGGAATCTGATGGCGCATGCCGTAGACGACTCCGTTGAGGTTGATGTCGATCACCCGGTTCCAATCGTCGAGGTCGGCCTCTCCGGTGGGCGCTTGTTTGCCTCCGATGCCGGCGTTGTTCACGGCGAAGTGCAGTGCGCCCCAGCGGTCGAGGGCCAGCTGGACGACCTTTGCGGAGTCTTCCCGGTCGGCGGTGTCCTGGTGAAGGGCCACGGCCGTCCCCCCCGCTTCATGGATCCCCGTCGCCACCTGCTCGGCCCGCTCCAGGTTGATGTCCGAGAGCACCACCTTCGCGCCCCGCCGGGCCAGCTCCTGGGCGATCTCCTCGCCAAGACCCGAGCCACCACCCGTTACGATCGCGACCTTGCCGTCGAATGAGTTCATGATTGGTTGCCTGTTCAGAGATTTGAGTTGAGAGCGATTGCCCGGTACCGGGTCGTCCACGCCGTTGCCCCCGGTGGGCGCGAAACTCGACGCGACGTGCCTCAGCGGGGCGGTGGATCGTTCCAGGACCAGACGTCGTCGCCCCGCAGGGTGGCGTCGGCACCCCCATCACAGTAGATGGTCTGGCCCGCGCAGTGGGTGTTCTCCTCCGAGGTGAGCCACAACAGCAGTCTGGCGATCACCTCGGGGCCCTGGTGGTAGTTCAGGGGCATGGGAACGGAGTCGTCCACGGTCTTCCGCCCTTCGCCGGTCTGCAGCATGTCGGCCGTCATCGGGGTGGTGACGGTGCCGGGAGCTACGGCATTCAGCGGGATGTGCGCACCGGCCCACTCGTCGCTGATGGCGGCATGCCGGACCCAGCGCGACAGGGCCCGCTTGGAGGAGGAGTAGTTCAGGTAGCCCACCTGCGGGCCCTGCTCCGCAAGCTCGGTTCCGATCTGAACCGCGCGCTCCTCGTCCCGGGCGAGCAGAGCGTCTACGAGGGCCGGGAAGTTCGGCTGCAGGGAGGCCATCGAAGAGACCACGGCCGCGCGGGGGCTGGCCGAGCGTGCCAGCGCCGGACGGACGGCTTCGAGAAACTCGACGGTACCGAAGTAGTTCACCTGGACGGTCTTTGCGATCGGGGCTGCGATGCCCGCGCAGGCGATGACGGCGTCGACGTTGCCGGCCGCGAGTTCGAGGGCATGCATAGCGCCGTCGCGGCGACCCTCGGGGGTGGAGAGGTCTGCGGTGACCTCGGCGCCCTTCAGGTCGACGCCGATGGCGACATCGCCGCGCTCGCGGACGAGGGTGGCCGTGGCCAGACCGATGCCCGAGCCGGCACCGGTGAGGATGTATGTGCGGGGCATGATCGGTCTCCCTTGGGGCGGCGGGTGCCGATCGAGGACCGGATCCGCATCTGGGGTCGAGGATGTCGTCGTGCCCAATGTAGTCGACATCGAGGTCGGCGCGCTCGACACGCAGGGTCGGACCGTGCCGGACGAGTGCGGGGGTTGACCTGGGCTCGCTTATGCACACATTGGGTGTATCCAATTTGTGACGAATTTTCGACTACAGCCGGGTACGATCGTGACCGCACCCACTCTCGAAGCAGACGACGGCACGGCGGCTCGCGCCGCAGCACTCCTGCCTCTGAAGCCCGACGTGCTCTTGATCCTCACTGTGTTGGCCGGCGGCGAGCGGCATGGATACGCCATTCTGAGCGACGCCGAGCGGGTCTCCGGCGGAGAGATCGTCTTGCGGCCGGGCGCCTTGTATCGCCGCCTGGGATGGATGCTCGATCGAGGTCTGATCGAGGAACTCGACGAACGCCCCACCCACGTAGAGGGGCACGACGAGCGTCGGCGCTACTACGGCGTCACACCGTTCGGGGCGCTCGTGGCCCGGGAGGAAGCCGCCCGCATGGCACGAGCGGTGGAGGCGGCCCGGGTCGTCGGCCTGGTGCGGACGCCGCGCACGTGAAGGGCAGGGGGTGGAGGGGGCTGTACCGGGGGATTCTCTTCGCGTATCCCCCGCGCTTCAGGAAGAGGTTTGGTCGGGATCTCGAACGCACCCTCGTGGATCGATTGCGAGCCCGGCGCGCCGAGGGGGGACGACGAGCCGTCGCCGTCGAAGCGCTGCTGGGAGCGGTCGACCTCAGCCTTGGCGCGGTCGGGGAGTGGATGCGGACGGTACGACGACAGGGAGGAGGGGAGATGGGGGCACGATCCAGCGACTTCGAGGCAGGGCGGCTGTTCGACACCTGGCGGCTCGACCTTCAGCATGCGGCCCGCGGGCTTGCCAGACGGCCGAGTCTGGTGTTCGTGGCGATGGTCACCCTGGCGCTGGGGGTTGGGGCGAATGCCGCGATCTTCACCGTCGTGAACGCCGTGCTGCTCAGCCCCTTCGACCTGCCCGCGGTCGACCGGGTGGTGCTCGTCCAGGATCGCTCCCTGCGCTCGGGCAATGCGTACGAGACCACCGGAGGGGCCTACCTGGACTGGACCGAGGGCAATCGCACCTTCGAGTCGCTGGGGTTGTTCGGCGGCTGGGCGATGAACCTCACGGATCCGGGCCAACTGCCCGAACGAGCCCTCGGCGCGCAGGTCTCGGCGTCGTACTTCGACGTGCTGGGGGTGGCACCCGCGCTCGGCAGGACCTTTCGGGCCGAGGAGAACCAGGGGCTGCACAGGGTGGTGGTCCTGAGCGATGCGTTGTGGCGCGGTCGATATGGTGCGGACCCTGACATCGTCGGGCGCACGGTCGACGTGAACGGCACCGGGTGGGAGGTCGTCGGCGTGATGCCACCGGTCGCGTTGCCGATGAAGTGGGGGCAACTCGACCTGCCAAGGGGAGACCGGGAGCGCCTCGTCTGGATTCCCGCCGACTTCGAGAGCGACTGGGTCAGCGGCCACCGGAGCCATGTGTACATGGTACTCGGGCGGCTCGCTGAGGGGGTCACGGTCGACGCGGCCAGAGCCGATCTCGAGGCCCTCGCTCCGGGCATCTCCGAGGCCCACCCGGACTTCTATACCGACATCGTCCCCGACGTGCGAACGCTGCGGGACGTGGTGGTGGGCGGGGTGCGGCGAGACCTGTTGGTACTGCTGGGCGCAGTGGGCCTCGTGTTGCTCGTCGCGTGCGCCAACCTCACCAACCTTCTGCTGGCTCGTGCCATCGACCGCGAGCAGGAGTTGGCCGTGCGGGCGGCCGTCGGTGCGGGCGTCGGCCGGTTGATCCGCCTCGGTCTGATCGAGGGGGGGATCCTGGGAGTGGCCGGGGGTCTGTTGGCGCTGGGGGTGGCCGCGCTCGGCATGGGGGTCCTCACCTCGCTCGTGCCAGACGACCTTCCCCGCGCCACGTTGGTCGTACTCGATGCTCGTGTGATGGTGTTCACACTCGCGCTGGCCCTGGCCGCCGGGCTGGCCTCCGGACTGGTGCCGGCTCTGCGAGGAGGGCGGCCTCGGCTCGAGCGAGCCCTGCGAGCGGGGGGGCGGGGTGCCGAGGGGTCGAGGGGAAACCGTTCCGCCCGGATTCTGGTCATGGCCCAACTCGCGTTGGCCTGCACGCTGATGGTGGGTGCGGGGCTGATGGGGCGGAGCTTCCTGGCGCTGCGGTCGGTCGAGCTCGGTGCCCGCACGGACCGCACCCTGGTTGCCGATATCCTGCTCGGCGAGCCCACGGGCCCGATGACCGAGGTGATCGAGAAATATCGGCGACTCGAAGCCGAACTCGAGGCTCTCCCCTCGGTTGAGAGCGTGGCGCTGGCCTACGATCCACCCACATCGGGATCGTGGACCGAGACCTTCACGGTGGTGGACCGCCCGCCCCCCGCGACGGGACGTGCACCGGGCTCGACCTTCCGTCCGGTGAGCCCGGGCTACTTCGAGCAGTTCGCGATCCCGGTGGTGCGAGGGCGCTCGTTCGCCGAATCCGACGACGCCTCTGCGATACCGGTGGTGGTCGTCAACGAAGCGTTCGTGCGGCGCTGGTTCCCCGACGAGGAGGATCGGGTCATCGGGCAGAGGCTGCGCTGCTCCTGCGGTCAAGCGATCTGGAACGACGACCCTGCGCAGGTGTGGGAGATCATCGGAGTCGTGGCCGATGTGCGTTTTGCTGGACTGAGGGGCGCGCCGCCGAACGCCATGTACTATTCGACACGGCAGGCGCCCACGACCTTCGTCCGCCTGATGGTCCGTACCGTGGGCGAGCCGTTGGCCGCCGAGAACGAGATCCGATCGGCCGTGACCGCGGTCGACTCCCGGCTGCCCCTCTCCGATGTGCGTCGCCTCGACGACGAGCGCGCCCGCATCACGGCTCAGGATCGGTTCAGCGCGCTGCTTCTGGGGGCGTTCGCCTGGGTGGCCCTGCTCGTCTCCGCGGCGGGTGTCTACGGAGTGCTCGCCTACGCCGTGGCCCGACGAACCCGAGAGATGGGTGTGCGCCAGGCTCTCGGTGCCGAGCCCGGCGTCGTCCTGCGTATGCTTCTGGGCGAGGGGCTACGGCTGGCGGTGGGTGGTCTGGTGCTCGGTGCGGCGGGCGCGCTGGTCGCCGGGCGGGTTCTCGCCGGGGTGTTGTACGGGGTGCACCCCTGGGACCCTCCCGTTCTGATCGCGACGGTCGCCACCCTCGGGGTCGCCGCACTCGTCTCGGGCTGGCTTCCCGCTCGCAGGGCCGCACGCATCGACCCGGTGGTCGCCTTGCGGGGGGACTGAAGTCGGGGGGCGCCTGAACGCCGAGGCTCTATGCCATTGCATGATGGCTCAATGCGGTGTGCCTACTTCTGTGTCTCCTATGACGACTGCCGCCACGAAGCGACCATCATGCGAGAGGCTGAGATCGATGCCGGGAAGGCGCGCTCCGTCACGGTAGACCGCCGGCGGCAGGAGCCCACGGCCGCTCGTCGCACGCCGAACCTCGATCTCGTCGATCCCGTGGCGTTGCAACAAGCGCTTGGCTAGGTGCCGCACCGCCGCAGAGTCCGGGGAGGTGAACCCCTGGCGCTCGGCTGCGCTGAACTCGCCGTGGGCTTCCACGGCGGTCGACACCGCCACGGCCTGCTCGACGATGGCGGGCGGTTCACCCAGAAGTGCGATGCAGTGGAGCCAGCTGTCACCTTGCTGCCAGCGCACGGGGACCCGGGTCGTCTGGTCGAGCACCACCACACCCTCACGGTCACCTTGCCAGGGAGCCAGCGAATCGACCTCGACCTGCCAGCGTCGCGGCGCGAACACCAACGCCGGGTCGGATTTCACGGCCGCCTTGTACGCCGCCTCCTTGGCCGACCAGAAGAGCGCGAAACCATGATCGCCGGCATTCTCCGGCGCCATACGCTCGCGTTCGCCGACGCTCAAGACCCGTTCGAGAATGCGGGTCTGGTGTGCACGGCCCCGGTTGTGGTCAGCGGCGAAGTCGATCAGATCGTTGCCGACGAACGAGGTCACCGCGTCTCGGGCGTGGCCAACTGTCCGGCTTCGAGGGCCGCGAAGTAGTCGCCTTCCATCGCCTTGATCCGCGCGACGACCTGGGCCGACAGATCCCGTGCACGGCGCAGCCCCTGGCTGGCCGACTCCGGGGTCAGCATCTGCAACTGCATATAGAAGCGCTCGCCCATCTTGGGAAAGTCGGCGAAGCCCCCGAAACGAATGCCTCGCAGGTAGACGCAGAGCACTTTTGCGTCGGGGATCTGGTTCAGCAACTGGCCGACCCCGTACGAGAAATCCCGATCATCGACGCGGCCATCGCGGCTACGTTTGCCCTCGGGGAAGATGGCAATGGCGTCACCCCGGTCCAGCACATATTGCATGCGCGCCTGGGCCAGTTGGGCCGTTTCACGGGGTGCGCCCCGCTGTACCGGAATGCAGCGGCCGAGATAGCAGACCAGGCGCCAGCTCCAACGGTGATAGTAGTTCTTCACCTCGGGCAGATTCCAGGGTAGGGCGGTGGGATGCCTGAGGTAACCCCAGATCGAACTGAACAACACGGTCTGGATGATCGAGTCGACCAGGGTCAGGTGATTGCTGCAGATCAGCATCGGGCCCGGGTTGGCCGCACGCAGAGCACGGTACTCGGCCCGGACCTCTCTCAATTCGTGGGCGGAAAAGCGGTACCGAAAGCGGTAGAGTGCCAGCAGGATCGGGCCCAGGACCGCGACACTCACATAGCTCAAGGCACGCTGAAGGCGTAACGCCACACGACCGCGCAACTTCAGGTCCATGTCAGTCGATGAGCTCGCTGATCAATGTGACGGCGTCACCGACCGTCGCGATCGAGTCGGCCGCATCGTCGCTGACCTCGATGTCGAATTCGTCTTCGAAGGCGAGCACGATATCGACCAGGCGCGCCGAATTCACCCCGAGGTCCTCGAGGAAGCTCGTGTCCTTGTCGACGTTCTCCAGCGCATCCTGGTTCTTGACGTAGGGGGTGACCAGCGCGATGACCTTTTCAGTGATCTCGGCGTCGTTCATGGGGTTCTCCAGGGGATTGATTGACTCAGTCAGGCCACTTACGGAAGATGACACAGCCGTTGACGTCGCCGAAGCCGAAGCTGCTCTTGGCGATGACCTGGCCATCGAATGCTCGTGTCCGGTCTACCACCGACGCACGGAATGGTTCGATCTGGGGATGCAGATCTTCGCAGTTGATCGAGCCGTGCAGGAATCCGTGGTACAGTTGCAGTACCACCGCGACGCATTCCAGCCCACCGGCGGCGCCCAGCGCGTGGCCGATCATGCTCTTGGTGGCGTTGATGGGCGGCAGGTCGCCAGGAGCGACGTCCAGCGCGTGTCGCCAGTTCTCGAGCTCGTGTGGATCGGCGAAGGTAGCGGTCAGGTGCCCGTTGATCGCATCGACCTGTCCGGCCTCGATATCGGCGCTGGCCAGAGCCGCACGAATACAGCGTACGACGCCATCGGGGTTGGGTGCGGTCATCGAGCCGCCGTCGCGTTGGCCACCACTGTTGACCTGGCCGCCGATGACCTCGGCGTAGACACGCGCGCCTCGCGCCTGGGCGCTGGCCAGACTCTCCAGCATCAACATCCCGGCGCCAGAGCCGGGCACGAACCCGCTGGCGCTGGCGCTCATCGGACGTGACGCTCGTTCCGGAGCATCGTTGCTGCGGCTGTTCAAGACCCGCATCGCGTCGAACCCGGACCAGATATAGTGCGAAGACCCTTCGGCGCCGCCGGCCATCATGCGAGCGATCTGTCCGGTCCGGATCTTGTGGAAGGCGTCGATCACGGCCTCGGTGCCGGTGGTGCACGCAGAACTGTTGGTGGTCGTCTGGCCTCCGAGCGCCAACAGCCCACCCAGCTTGGCCGAGACCGCGCTGCCCATGACCTGCTCGACCAGGGTCGAGCCGAGCCTGCGCACACGACCCTTGTCGACCATCGGAATCAGGCGCTCGCCGATCGTCTCCATGCCGCCGATTCCGGTGCCGATGATCGCACCGGTGTCCCAGTCCACTGCGGCGTCGGGGTCGATTTCGCGCAGACCGGCGTCGCGCCAGCAATCGCTGCCGGCGATCGCCGCGTAGATCATGGCGTCGTTCATCGCCACGAGATCATTGGCCTTCAGGTAGGTCGACTCGAGTTCTTCGACGCCCTGAGGCACGCCACCGACCTGACAGGCGAAATTCTGTTCGGCCAGCTTCTCGATGAAGCGGATGCCCGAAACGCCATCCCGCAGCGCGGTCTCGTACGCCGCCAGACCGTGCGCATTGGGCGCCAGTACACCGAGCCCCGTTACCACGACACGTTGGTTTGCCTTGTCACTCGCCACGTTTGACTCCTACGCCGGCGAGGGTGCCCTCGGCCGCGACACGACCGTCGGCCCGCAGCAACTGAACCCGGCTTTTCAATTTCATTCGGCGAAAATACACCTTTTCGCCCTGCAGCGTGACGCATTCGCCGGGCAAGACGGGGAGATGGAATTCCATCTGACACTCGGTGAAGAGGGTGGTCCACCGTGACAATTCGTCGACGGGCAGGATCTGGGCAGTCAGATAGAGACCCAGGGCGACCACACCGGTCTGCGCCATCGCCTCGGTCAGGATCACACCGGGCGTGACGGGGTCGCCGGGGAAATGCCCGCGGTAGAAGAACTCGTCCTGCTTGAAGGTATAGCTCCCGACGATGTGCTCGCTATCGAGCTCCATGATCCGGTCGATGAACCGGAAGGGAGGCTGCTGCGGGATGGCCTGTAATACCTGTTCCGGAGTCATTTGTTCAGCACTCCACCCCTGCTGTTCACCGATTTCACCGGGTAGTCGGAGTACTGGATGCCCGGAAACACGCCGACTTTGGCGTCACGTATCGTGTAGATGACTTCATCGTCGACGCTGACCGAGCCGTCGCCGATCACCACCGAAGCACCCTGCATCTCCGAATAGCGTCGCACGTCCACTCGGTAGGTGACCACACTGTCATGGGGCCTTATCTGGCCGAAGAACTCGACTTCCTTGCAGCCCAGCGCCCGCCCGGCACCCAGCCCGCCTCGCAAAGCACAATACATGCCGAGCAGCTGCCAGATGGCATCCACGCCCAGGCACCCGGGCTGTACCGGGTCGTTGCCGAAGTGGCAGAGGAAATACCAGGCATCCAGCTGGATATCCTGTTCCGCGATGATCGAGCCGCGGCGGCCGCTGTGCTCGATCTCGGTGATCCGGTCGAACATCAACATGGGCGGCAGTGGTAGCGACGGGATCGTGCCCGGTGCATCGACCACCAGGGTCTGTCGCCCCCAGGCCAGCAACTGCTGCTTGTCGAGAACTCGCGTCTCCCGAAACTGGGCGTAGGTCATCGTCCCGAGAGGCTGCTGAGTCGGTGCATGCATGCGAGAGGCGTGGGTAGGGGTCAGCGAGCGACTTCGAACATCAGGCCGCCCCAACTCAGGCCACCACCCACGACGACCAACGACAACAGATCCCCCTCACGGAGCCGGTCCTGGTTCTGCGAAAGCACGGTGGGCGCACCGGCGGCGCCACAATTGCCGAAGCGGTCGACGTTGAACCAGTGGTCGTCGGGGGCGATCCCCGCCGTGCGGGAGATGTTGTCGAGCATACTGAGATTGGCCTGATGGCCGATGAATCTCATCGATTCCGAACGCTCGGGGCCGATGCGTTCACGGAGCTGGGCGAGCACCGCGAGAGTGCGCCTGATCGCAAAGGCCTGGACCGTCCGGCCGTCCTGCGCGAAGTGACCGAACTGGACGAAACGCACCCGGTCGCAACTCTTCGGGTCGGAGGCGAACAGGCTGTCGACCAGCTTCAGCCGGGCCGGTACGCGCAGCGATACCACCTGCGCCGCAGAGCCGTCACCCCACAGCACACAGCTGCTGCGGTCATTGTAGTCGATTGCGCGCGTACTGTTCTCGACCTGCAGGAGCAACACGAAATCGGGTAGACTTTCGGGGCGCATGCCGTTCAGGAAATGGAGCTGCGCGGCGAGCGACGAACAGGCCGAGTTGAGATCGAACGCAGGTGCCTCGATGCCGAGTTCAGCGGCGACGGTGCAGGCCTCGGCCGGACAACTCGATTCCGGCGTACAGCTGCCCGAGATGACCATGCCGATGTCCTCCGCCTGAAGGCCCGCGGCGGCGATGGCCTGTCGGGCTGCCAACGCGCCTGTCTCGGCGTTGGTGTACAGCGACGCGGCGGCAGCCTGGCGCGGATCGGCGTTGCGTGTGGTCTTGATGTAGTCGAGTGACAGGACGGTGCGCCGTGACTCGATGCCGACCCGTTCCATGATCCAGGTCGGGTTGGTGCCGATATCGAGATCGCTCAAGAAGTCGTTGTCGATCTCGTTCTCGGGATGGAAATGACCAAGGCCATGGATATGGATCATCGCTGGAAGGGTCGGGGGATCAGAGTGAAGCGATGTGTTCGCCGCCATCGACCCGGATCAGCGCGCCGTTGACCCAGGCGGCCTCGTCCAGGCACATGAGGGCGATGAAGTCCGCGACGGCTTCCGGCGTAGTGGCGCGCTTGAACGGGTTTCGACTCTCTGCCACCGCCTGCATCCGGGCGCTGCCCGGAATCAACTTCAATGCGGGCGTGGGTGTGACGCCCGCCTGGATGATGTTCGAGCGAATACCGTAGGGCGCGAACTCCACGGCGATCGCACGCGACACCGATTCCAGCGCGACCTTGGCCGCAGCGACCGCGGCGTAGCCCTTCCAGGCCGTGGTGTTGCCCTCGCTGGTCATGCCGAGAACGCGGGCATCGTCGGCGAAGAGCCCGAGCCGATGCAGGTCCTGGACCCAGGACAACAAGCTCGTGCCCATGGCATGGATGGTGCGAGCCATATCCTCTTCGTCCAACAGGGCGTCGCCGTAGGTCGTCGCCTCCAGCGTGTGCAATGCGCCGACTCCCTGATCGAGGAGATGGCGGACTGCGGTCTGGACGGATTCGGCCGACACACCGAGCTCGTCGGCCAGTCGCGTGACCGCCTCTGCGGCCTGCACATCCGGCTCGCTGGGCGCGATCGGCTTGAGGTTGCCGAAGGCGATCGAGTGCAGCAGGAGGCGTAGCTTGCCCCGGTCACCCATCCGGGTCGCGAGTTCCTCCAGGGTGCGGTCACGACCTTCTTGCGACAATGCGTCCAGATTCAGCGCCTGAAAGTCGACGCCGGTGGCCCGGATCCGATCGAATCCCTGCTCGATGCGTGCCATCGCGCCACGCCGGTCACGGTGCACCACCATGACGTTCATGCCGTGTCGTGCCACCTTCAACGCGGTGGCCAGGCCGAAGCCGCTGGAGCCGCCGAGGATCAGCCCCCAATGGGACTTGTCGAATTCAAACACAGCATCCGTCCGGTTCGGCGGGCGCGCTCGGCTTGGTCGCGCGCACGAACCCGCTCATGATCCTTCCATCGACCTGATCGGCGAGCGAGGTGTCGAGCCCGGTGCCGTCGAGTAGCGCCGCCACCTCTTCACGCGAGTAGACACGCGTCGGCTCGATGCTCGCTCCTACGAAGCCCGCGTCGGTGAGGAGGCCGAGGAATTCGGACTCCTCGAGGGCGCCGGCCACGCAACCGGTCCAGAGCGCCATGCTCTGCTTCACCGCAGCTGGTAGTCCCTCGCGTACGATCACGTCGCTCACCGCGAAACGTCCGCCCGGCTTGAGCACCCGAAACGCTTCGGTGATGACGCGTCGTTTGTCGGCGGACAGGTTGACGACACAGTTCGAGATGATCACGTCGACGGTGCTCGACGGAAGCGGCAGCGCCTCGATATGGCCCTTGAGGAACTCCACGTTCGTCGCGCCGGCCTTCGCCTGGTTCTCGAGCGCCAGCGCCAGCATCTCGTCGGTCATGTCGACGCCGTACGCCTTGCCCGTGGGCCCCACGCGCCGTGCCGAGAGCAACACGTCGATGCCACCGCCGGAGCCGAGGTCGAGCACGACCTCGCCCTCGTGGAGCTCTGCGAGAGCCGTCGGATTGCCGCAGCCGAGGGATGCCAGCAACGCCTCGGCAGGAAGCCCTGCCGTCTCACCCGCGTCGTAGAGGTCGGCCGTGATCGGATCCCACGATTCACTCGTCGATCCACAGCAGCCGCTCGATTGGTCGGCGGGGCCACAACACCCCGCACCCGCGGCGACGCGCTGCGCTACCGCGCCATACCGTGCCTGAACCGTGGCACGGATGTCTTCGGGGCCCGGCGTAGCCGAGACGTCGCTGTGGTCGATGATCGTCATCGGTTTTCGAACGCCGAGAGAGGTGCGGGAAGTTCTCGTAGAGAACCCGAATTTAGCACTTTCCCACCCGGTTCGTCGAGGCGCGAAGGGGCCCGCTTCCGTGGCCTGGAGCGAAATGGTGGTCCGGCCCAGCGTCCACCCGACCACCCTCGCCGGTCGTCATCGTCGCCCGGCTCGGCCCGAACGAGTGTGGCGGCGTCGGGCCTCGTCGATCTCGATGAAGCGCTCCGATGACACGGCGGCGATCACCTCGGCCAGCACGCCGGTCTCGAGCTGGTCGAAGCGGGTCGAGCGCAGGCACGATTTGCCCCTGTCGAGACGCTTGCCGACATCGGCGTACGCCTTGCGGATCCGGGCGTCGAGAGCCGGATCCGCGTCGACGGTGTCGATCGGGCCGTCTACGATGTCGTGAGTTTGCGGATCATGAACGCCACGAAGCTCTCTCCGCTGGGGTCCGGGTGGGATCCGTAGGATACGACGTTGGGGATGCCGATGGAGTCCGCCCACCCCTTCAGCGTACGCGCATGGAAGGAGTGATGGTTCAGGGTCGGGCCGGTGGTGGGCTCTACGACCGGCGTCTGCGGGTTGGCGACCCAGAACTCGGGGTCGTCGGGGCTCATCCGGGCCAACATGTCGACGTCGGCCCGGTAGGCCGTCACCCTCGGCGAATCGTACTCCGACAGCGAGTCCATGGCATAGAATGAGAGAAACCGGTCGACCATCGAGGGATCGTCGTTCAGGAAATCCGACCAGTGGAAGTCGTAGTCCACGAACACATCGGTCTCGTAGCGGCGCAGGTCGTACGAAGCCTGGGTTGCCTTCACGGCGATTCCCTGCACGCGGGTCGATTCGCGGAGCACCGGATCGGGGTTGGACGGATCGGCCATGTCGTCGGAGAAGGCGATCCACTGGGCGGTGCCTCCACCCGCCGAACTTCCAGCGAGCAGGACGGCGTTCGGGTCGATGTTCAGCGTCTCGTGGATACTGCGGATGTACTGGAGTGCGCGCTTGCTGTCGCCCAGCGATTTCAGCACGCCCTCGGTCTCGTCCTCCAGGCTCAACAGACGATAGTCGATCGTGGCGAACGCGATGCCATGAGCCAGCAGCGTTCGAATCTCCTCCGGGAAGTCCCATGTGCCATTCCACATCGGGGCATACGGGGCTTCCTTGCTTCCGACCAGGAAGCCCCCGCCGTGGATGTAGATGACGAGAGGGGTCGGCACCGGTGAGGGGGGGAGGAAGACGTCGAAGGTGTTGTCGGGATGGGGGCCGTATGCGATGTCGCTCGCGAAGCGGGCGTCGACGCCCTGCAGGGCGATGGGCGACTCGCCGAATTCGAGCACAGGCCCCTCGATGACGCCCGGACCTGTGCCGTCGGCTCCCGAGCAGGCGATCGCGGCGAGGAGGAGGGCCGGTAGGGCACGAAGTGGTGTGTGATAGGTGTGCATGTCGGTTTGACGTCCGCCCCGCCGACTTCGTTAATTGCTGCCTCGGCGCGGCACCCCAGCCGACGCCCGTGCCCTTCCATCCACCCACCAGAGGCAGACCCATGACCATCAGCAACACGCAGGAAATCCCCGGCAAGACCATCGTCGAGTTCTTCGGCGTCGTGAGTGGCAGCACGGTGCGTGCGAAACACATCGGCCGGGACATCATGGCCGGCCTGAAGAACGTGGTCGGCGGAGAACTGAAGGGCTACACCGAGCTTCTCTCGGAGGCGCGCGGTGAGGCGATTCGACGGATGAGTCGTCAGGCCGAGGACATGGGGGCGAACGCCATCGTGAATGTGCGCTTCGCGACCAGCAGTGTAGCGCAGGGGGCCGCGGAGCTGTTCGCGTATGGGACCGCGGTCACGGTGAGGTAGACCCATGGAATTCGTGAGTCTGATGATCACGCCCCTCGTGTTGTTGGGAGCGTGGATCTCGGGCGGCATGCTCGAACGCCGACACCTGAGGAATCTCATGCTCCTCGAGAGCGGATCGCGCGACGTGCTGGCCGTGACGGTCGAAGAGTACCCCGCGCACTGGCAGGTCGAATCCAGCGAACTGGTGATGGGCAACGTCGTGATCTCGCAGGACTACTTCAAACGGGTGGCGGCGGGGATCAAGAGCGTGTTCGGCGGCAACCTCGGGGTGCTCGAGCCGCTCCTGGAGCGCGCCCGCCGCGAGGCGTTGATCCGCATGAAGGGCATGGCCCACGCGCGCGGACACGACACCATCATCAACGTTCGGCTCGAGACCGCCGTTCTGGCGAGGGCTCGTGGCGACGGCAAGGGTACGGCCGGCGTCGAAGTCCTCGCCTTCGGCACGGCCATCACCCTGTCGGGTGGGCGACGAGCCCTCCCAGGGGCGTAGAGCTGCTCCCACCGACCACTCCCGACTCGTTTCGGGACCCAACCCGGGGGCTCCCTGCTCGAGGGTGCGCCTCAGCGCCGGTACCAGGCCTCGTTGAGGAGCCACGCGTGGAGTCGCTCGGCGATGCGGGGCGCACCCACCTCCGACGGGTGCACACCGTCGGTGCGGAAGTCGTCGCGCACATAGCAGAATCCGGTGGCATCGGTGGGGCCGGTGCCACACCGGGGTGCCCAGAGGTAGGCGCCCCAACCGTACCACACGCCCCCGGGCGACGGTGTCGAGGCCAGCCACGAGTTCAGGGCATGTCCCTCTTCGTAGCTCAGCGGTTCACCCCGGGACACACGGCTCGTGAATCCTCCATACGACCGCGTCGAGGTGTACACGGCCTGGACCGACGGCAGTTCTACCGGGATTCGCGCGGCAAAGGCGTCGAGGTGGTCGAGAAAGGCGAAGTAGTCGCTACCTGGATCCGGATAGGGTGGAAGCCCCGAGCCGTCGGCTGCAATGCCGAACTGGTTGGCGGCCTTGTGGACGACGACCCGTACCTGGTCTGGACGGAGGCCCGCCTGGCGCAGTCGGTGATCGCGACAGGCATCCCACAACGAGGCGTCGAACGACGGGTCGATCCACTTCTCGATGGCGTGCCCACCCACTGCGCAATTGACCACCCGCACGACGGGATCGACCTCGTCTTCCCAGCTCGAGGCCAGACCGTCGAGCCAGGCGTCACATTCGATGCGGGCGTTGCTCATGCCGACACAGACGACCCCGATCAGGCCGTCGACCGGGGTGACCAGGGGGTGGCCCGTGTCCACGAGCCGGAGCGGGAGGCCCTTGTAGGTCGTGGGGACGGTGTCGTGGGGCGCTGCGTTCAGCGCCACCGGCTCGTGGGTGTCGACGCTGTTCAGCGGCGTGATGCCGTCGCTGCACGCAACGAGGAGGATCAACCCCGGAAGGGCACTGCGCAGGGCGTTCATGACCATGCGACGCGGCAGGGCAGTGGAGTGTTAGATCGGAGGGGGGCGCCGACAGACTCCGCGAGCGCGTGCGTCACTCCGCACGCAGCGTCTCCAACGGATCGGTACGACCGGCCCTCAGGGCGGGGAGCCACGAGGCGACGACGGCGGTGGCCAGAAGGGCGAAGGCCGATCCGGTCATGGCGATCGGATCGGTCGCCGACACGCCGTAGAGAAAGCTCTCCAGCAGCCTGCCGAGCCCCCAGGCGATCAGCGCGCCCAGCGTCACACCGGCGACGGCGAGCGTGAACCCCCGTCTCAGGACACGCGTGTGGATGCTCCGGCGGTCGGCCCCCAGCGCCATCCGGATACCGAGTTCCTTGCGCTGCTGGCCCACGGCGTACAGCAGCGTGCCGTAGAGTCCCGCTGCGGCGAGCAGAAGGGCCACGGTCCCAAAGGCCGATAGCAGCAGCGAGGCGAAGCGTCGAGCGGCTGACGACCCGGTGATCCACTCGCTCATCGGTACCACCGCAGGGACGGGCAGGTCGGGTTCCACCGACCAGATCGCCTCACGGACGGCGCGTCCCAACCCGGCGCTCCCCGCGTCACGCACGCGCAGCGCCACCACCGCCCGATCAATGGGAAAGGGAAGCGCCTCGATCGGCATGTACACCGCATAGTCGTGTGGCTGGTCGAGCCCGTAGTGGAGGGTGGCTTCGGCCACACCGACCACCGTCCCCTCCATCGGCTCCGTCATCGACTGTCCGAGCGCTGCTTCGGCGGCGCCGAACCGCCGCACGGCGAGGGCCTCACTGAGCACCAGCGGCGTGGGCGACCCATCTGCATCGTCCTCGTCCCAGGCGCGGCCGGCGGCGACCTCGGTTCCATAGGTTCGGAAGTAGTCCGGACTCGCCGGGTGCAGCGTGACCCGGAGGGGGCTCCCGCCCTCGTCGCCTTCGAGGGTCATGCGGTTCGACCAGCAGCAGCCTTCACCTCCGGTGAACTCGAAGGGCGCCTCTATACCGTAGGTCACCGACTCCACCCCGGGCACTCCTTGCAGAGCCATGCGAACCGCATCGAGTCGCTGACGATACCGGTCCGCGCTTTCGACATTCTGCGGTGCGAGGGGCACGACGTAGAGGCTCTCCGCTCGAATCCCCGGATCTCGAGCGGTGACCGTCATGAAGCTGCGCATCAGCAGTCCGGCCGACGTGACCAGCACGAGTGAAAGGGCGACCTCACCGATCACCAACGCACTCCGCATAAACTCGACGTGGCGCCCTCCGCTCACCCCACGGCCCGCACCTCGCAGGGTGGTCTGCACGTCTCCCCCGAGCGTTCGCATCGCCGGGACCATACCGAACAGGAGCGCGGTCACGGTGGCGAGTCCCACCGCGAACGCGAAGACCCCGGGGTCGAGGTCGATGGTGGTACCACGAGGCAACTCGTCGATGGCAGTGCGGACTCCGGAGAGGGTGAGCGCGGCGAGGACGAGGCCGACCAGGCCGCCCGCGAGGCCCACGGCCAGACTCTCGGCCGCGAGCCCGGCGAGGATGTTGCCGGAACGCGCGCCCAGAGCCCGACGGATCGCCACCTCTCGCCCCCGCGACAGCCCGCGGGCCATGAAGAGGTGAGCCACATTGGCGCACGCCACGAGCAGGAGCAGGGCCACGGCGCCCAGAAGGAGGGTGAGCCCCTGGCGAACATCTACAACCGTTCGGTCATGAAGGCTCTGGAGGGGCCATTGCGGAGGACCATCGGCATAGTACTCGGGATCGCTGGCGGCGACGGCGCGGGCGACATTGGCCATCTGCGCGTCGGCCGCCGTGATCGATACACCCGCTGCCAGACGGGCCGCCACCGAGTGCGCGTGGTAGCCGGTGTTGTCGAGTCCGGGATTGCTCCAGTCGAGCGGGCGGAACATGTGGACGGGGTCGCCGACCAGCATCGCCGGTATGACGAAGTCACTCGAGAGCACGCCGACCACCTCCACACCGCGACCATCGATCTGCACCGTCTTTCCGACGATGGTCGGGTCTGCTCCCCAGATCCCGGACCAGGCCGCATGGGTGAGGACGACGCGGTCGAGGTGGTCCCGGTCGTCATCGACCAGGAGTCGCCCCAACGACGGTTGCGCCCCGAACATGGTGAAGAAGGCGGGGGTCGTCTCGACTCGCCGGAGTTGGGCGGGATCGGCCCCGGGTCGGGTCAGGATCACGCTCGATCCCGAGGTGGCGGTCCAGAGATCGAAGGCCTCCACCCCGTCGAGGCGGCGAAGCGTCAGCCCATTGTGGGAGCCGTTGGTGAGGTAGGTGAGGCGGTCAGCGGCCGGGTAGGGAAGCGGGCGCAGCAGCACATCGTCGACCACCGTGAAGACGGTCGTGACGGTGCCTACGCCGAGTCCCACGAGCACCACCGTGGTCAGCGTGAACGACGGCGCACGCCGAAGACTCCGCACCGCCAGTCGAGTGTTTCGCATCCATCCCATGCCACCCCTCCGCTGCTCGAGTTCCCGTCCTGGTATGGGCCCGCTGGACCAGCCCAGTTCCTCCAGCCACTCCGCTCCGATCACCCCCAGCAACCGCACCAGCCCGCGGCCGGCGACACGCACCCTCGACAGACCGGGTCGGGTGTCGTCGAGTTGTTCGCGGTAGGTGACGAGGATCGATTCGCCGTCGGCGTCACGCACCGAGCGAGGCAGGAGGTCGAGGGCGGCCGCGAAGAGCCGCTCGGCCCAGTGCGACACACTCATCCGTCGACCGGCCTCGGTCGCAGGTGGCCCAGTAGACGCTGAAGTCGATCGAGTTCGGCGCCGAGCACGGCCGTCCCCTCTGCCGTGATACGATGCACTCTGCGCCTCAACTCGTCGGGACTGGCCTCTTCCAACCAGCCCAGCTCGCGCATGCGACGCAGCACCCGGTAGAGGTTGGCCGGGTCGAGGAGGACCCCCGACTCGGAGCGGGCCTCGACCGCCTTGATGATGCCATACCCATGCAGCGGCCCCTCGGCGAGGACCGCCAGAATCATCAGGTCACGCGGGGCGAGTGGAAGATGTGTGGTCGGATCCATGGAGTATCTGTAGGTTGACAGTCAGTGTCATTCTACAGATAAAGACACCCGCTGGGGAGCGCAAGAGTCCACGAATACCTCGCGGCACAGTCCCTTACGAAAGCGCGTAGCGAGGGAGTCGCATGACGGCGCTCTGGAGCCCTTCGACGTAGGCCGGGTGGATCATCTGCGCGTCCACCAGCACCGACGCCGGGGCGTCGGTCGCCATCAGCATCTGAAAGACCGTGATCAGTTCGGCGGCCTCGGCGCCCACCACCGCCGCGCCCAGAATGCGCTCCGTGTCGGCGTGGACCACCACTTTCACCAGGCCGGCGGGCCGATCGACCTCGTGCGCCCGGGCGATGCGGGCGAAGGGCATGGTGGCCACCTCGTGCGGTACCCCCTCCTGCTCGGCCTGGCGTTGTGACAGCCCCACCCGGGCGATCTGCGGGTCGGTGAAGGCCGCAAAGGGAACGATGCGGTCGGCCCTCGTACGGCGCTCGTCGCCCGCCAGCAGGTCGAACAAGATGCGATGATCGTCCCACGACACGTGCGTGAACTGCGGTCCTCCGGTGCAGTCGCCTACGGCATGGACTCCCTCGGCCGAGGTGCGGTAGTGATCGTCGACCACCACGAAGCCGTGGACGTCGAGGTCGATGCCGGCCGCTGCCGCGCCCAGGTCGTCGGTGTTGGGGCGGCGACCCGCGGCCACGAGCAGGTGGGAGCCGTCGATACGGGAGTCGTCGTCGAGGGTCACCGAGACACCTCCGTCGTGGCCCTCCACGCGGATCGCCCTCGCCCCGAACCGCAGGTCGATGCCCTCGGTGCGGAAGGCGGCCTCGAGGGCTTCGGACACGTCGTCGTCTTCGCGCGCCATGAGGTGGTCCGAGGCCTCGATGATGCTCACCCGGGCACCGAGTCGCCGGTAGGCCTGGCCCAGCTCGCAGCCGATGTACCCACCCCCGAGCACCACCAGATGCTCGGGCAACTCGGTGAGCTCCATGGCGCGGGCGTTGTCGAGCCACGGCACGCCGTCGAGTCCCGGAATGGGGGGCACGGCGGGTCGGGCGCCGGCGTTCACGATGACGGTGCCGGGAGTGAAGGTCTCCTCGCCCACCTGGACCGTGCGCGGGCCGACGAAGCGGGCATGACCCCGCACCAGGCGGAGGCCGTCGCCCGCCTTCTCGATGTTGTCGGCCACCCCCGCACGCCAGCTCTCGACCACCCGACGCTTGCGCGCGACCACCGCGGCCATGTCTACCGCAACGTGGCCGGTGCGGATCCCCAGGTCGCCCGCTCGTCGTGCGTCGTGGGCAGCTGCGGCGCTGGCGATGAAGGTCTTCGTCGGCGTGCATCCCACATTGACGCAGGTGCCGCCCAGTTGCTGGCGCTCGACGAGGACGACGCCGTACCCCTGCCGGGCCAGGCGCCACGACAGGGGAGCGCCCGCCTGGCCGCTACCGATGATCAGGACATCGAGGTCGTTCACGGCATCTCCGGTGCGTGAAGGCCCGGTTTCGGGAACCTTCGGTGTCGGATGTCGGTTAGGAAGGGCGGCCCCGGGCGGGGCTACCCGGCCTCCCAACACGCGACGACGGCGGTCGGTTCCGAACCACCGCACTTCGTATCACGCACAGGACGACCCCCTTGCCCGACTCCTCTGCCGCAACCTCGCTGCACACGAACGCCGCCCGTCGCGGGATGCTGCGCGACGTCATGGGCGGGTTGAGCCTGCCGCAAAAGGAGATTTCCCCCAAGTACCTCTACGACGCACGGGGGTCGGAGCTGTTCGAGGACATCACCCGACTCGACGAGTACTACCCGACCCGGGCCGAGAGGGCGCTGCTCGAGCAGGTGATTCCGGGGTGGATCGAGAGGTCGGGGCCGCGGGCCTTCGTGGAACTGGGCGCGGGCAGCGCCACCAAGTCACGGATCGTGTTGGACGCCATGGCCGACGGCCCCGGTGCTCTCTACGTGCCGGTGGACGTCAGCGCCGACCTGCTTCGGGAGACGGCCGCACTCCTCCGGGAGGAATACGAGGGGTTGCGGGTGGAGCCTGCGGTGGCGGACATGACCCAACCGCTGGATCTCCCTGTCCCGGTGCCCGAGCCCGCCTGGTACGCTCTCCTGGGCAGCACGATCGGCAACTTCGACGAGAAGCAGGCATGCCGGCTCCTGCGGCGCATCGCCTCGAACATGCGTCCCCGAGACCGCTTCCTGCTGGGCATCGATCGGGCCCCCGGACCCGGCAAGAGCCGGGCGCGGATCGAGCGTGCCTACAACGATGAGGCGGGAGTCACCGAGGCCTTCACCCGCAATGTCCTCGACGTCCTCAATCGAGAACTCGGCGCCGACTTCGACCCCGCGGCGTATCGCTACCGAGCGTACTACGACGACACCCTCGACCGCATCGAGATCCACCTCGTGGCCGGCTCCATGCAACAGGTGGTATTTCCCGGGGTGGGTGTAGTGCGGGTGGACGAAGGCGAGAGCATTCGCACGGAGTTCAGCCAGAAATACGACCGCTCACGAGTGGAGGGATTGTTCGCCATGGCCGGCATGGCCGTGGATCGCTGGGCAGAGGACGATCGGGGCGATTTCGCCCTGACCCTCGGCCGGGCGGCTGGCCCGACACCGAGTTGACATGAATCGAACGCAGAAGGAGAGCCCGATGGCCATCGTGACGACAGGACCCGCCGCCCGCCCCCACCCCACCGACCCTGCCCGAGGGCGACGGCTCCTCGACGCCTACCGCTCGGTCCGGTCGGCCACCGAGTCGCTCTGCGCCCCGATGTCGGCCGAGGACCAGACGGTTCAGGCCATGCCCGACGCCAGCCCGGCCAAGTGGCACCGCGCCCACACCACCTGGTTCTTCGAGACGCTGGTGCTCGAGACGCAGGTACCTGGATATCGCCCCTTCGACGGCCACTTCCGGGTGCTCTTCAACTCGTACTACAACACGATCGGCGCGCAACACGCGCGGCCCGAACGGGGCCTCATCACCCGCCCGGGGGTCGAGGAGACGACGGCCTACCGGGCCCACGTCGATCGCGCCATGGAGCAACTCCTGGCCGATGGGGTGGACGACGCCGTGGCCGCGGTGGTGGAGGTGGGGCTGCACCACGAGCAGCAGCACCAGGAGCTGCTGATCACCGATTTCAAGTACCTGCTGTCCCGCAATCCGCTGCGCCCATCGTACGTCGAGCGTCCGGCCCGGGAGGCGCGGGCCGCCCCGGAGCTGATGTGGTCGTCGTACGAGGGCGGGGTGGTACGCATCGGGCATGAGGGCGCGTCGTTCGCCTATGACAACGAGACGCCCCGACATCGGGCGCTCGTCGAGCCCTTCGCCCTGGCGTCGCGACCGGTCACCAACGCCGAGTACGAGGCCTTCATCGACGACGGTGGCTACGACGATCCCCGTCTCTGGCTCTCCGATGGCTGGGCCACGGTGCAGTCCCAGCGATGGCGGGCGCCCCTCTACTGGCGCTCGGACGACGACGGTGCCTGGCAGGTCTTCACCTCGTGGGGCGAGGCACCCCTGGCCCCCGACGAGCCGGTGGTGCATGTGAGCCTGTACGAGGCCGACGCCTTTGCGCGGTGGGCGGGTGCCCGTCTGCCCTCGGAGGCCGAGTGGGAGGTGGCGGCAGAGGCAGCCGTGGCCGGCGGGGAAACCCGCGGCCGCGGGACCTTCCAGGAGGAGGGCGGTCTTCACCCCGACGTGGCGCCGACCGCCGCTCCGGGTACCCTCGTCCAGATGCTGGGCGACGTGTGGGAGTGGACCCGGAGCCCGTACACGGCGTACCCCGGCTACCGCCCACCCGAGGGGCCCCTGGGCGAGTACAACAGCAAGTTCATGTGCAACCAGATGGTGCTCCGCGGCGGGTCGTGCGCCACGCCCGCAGACCACATTCGCACCACCTACCGCAACTTCTTTCCCCCGGCCGCGCGCTGGCAGTTCATGGGTGTACGGCTGGCGAAGGAGGGGTAGTGGCGTCTGGCGCCGTGTCTGTTGCACGCCACGAGCCAGTGACTGGCCTGCCGCTGCACGGGGCACCGGTCCCGATGCTGACGGGGTGGTGCTACCGCTTCCAGGCCAACGCCTGGGCGACCCGCACGAGCACGACCTGGGGCTTGCGGGTGATCTGAAGCCAGGTAAAGCGCTGAACTCGGTATCCGGCCCCGGTGAGGGCCGCGTCCCGCCCGCGGTCCCGCTCGAACATGTCGGGAGAACTGTGAAAGGCCCGACCGTCGATTTCGACGACCAGCCTCGCCGCGGGCCACAAGAAGTCGACCTCGTAGCCCTCGACTCGCCTGTTGGCGCGGGGCGGCTCGAGCTCGGCGGTTCGAAGGAGCGCCAGAAAGCGTGCCTCGGCCTCGGAGCGGGTTAGCGCCGGTCCGCCGCTCTGTCCGAGGATCGCGCGAAGCGCCGCCGTACCTGCGCGTCTCGGGTTGACGTCCATGGTGTCCTGGAGGCGAGCCAGGTCGCAGAGTCCGGCGCGTTGGGCTCTCGCCACCGCCTGCTCCAGTCTCAATGGGTCGAGGTCAGCGGCCAGATCGAGCAGGGTCCGAGCCGGCGTCGTAATCGGCACGGATTGGAGCGTGGTCGTTTCGGCATCGGTGAGACCCGGGGAGCGATGGATGCGCAGCTGCGGCCGCGACCGGGGACGCCCCCGCGACACCGTGAGGTGGACGGATGGGGCCACCCCGCCATCGCGCACGCGTCTGGCTCGCCCGCGGTCGGATCGGGGCAAGGGGAGTATGTCCCACAGCGATGCGGCGGTGTGGTGGCTGATGACTGCGCCGGCGGGGCAGGCGAGGACCGCGGCCATTTCGACTTCGCGTCGGGCCGGGATCAAGGTGACCCGGTACACGCCCGCGTGCAGCCGCGTCCATCGCCCCCGCCTGAGCGCTGTCCGGATCGCTCCATCGGGAAATCCTGCGGCCAGAGCCTGTCTACGGGCGAGCACGCCGTGCTGTGCGGCCGCGATCTCCCGGACCACGGCCTCGCGGTCTCGGGGCGAGGTTGGAAGGCTAGCAATAACGGCCCGAGCGTGCTCCTCCGCTGGGTCATCGTACGCGTTTTCGTTGCTCATCGACCAGGATGGACCAGGGGTGGAATGGTGCGCGTGGCATCGGCCGCATTCTTGCCGCTGAGCGACAACTTTGCTCCGGGACTGAACGCTGAGGCCCACCTCGCGCACATTTTGTGCTTCGCGGTGCGTCGTGCTATGTCGTGCTGCACACGATTGTGCGACCGGGCGGGCGATACCATGGTGCTTCGTGGCGATCTCCCCACGTTGCCTCGATCGCAAGGAGAGCCAGTACCAAAGGGGGAACCGGTGAGCGACTCGAACCGGGGTATCCGACTCTGGATCAGGCTGGGGCACTGCTGGTAGCATACTTGCGATAGACCGGATGTTACCCGAAACCTGAGGGGCCGACGATGCGCAGCATTTTCAGACGACTACGGGGAGTGGTGGGTACCGCCCTGACCTGGGCGGTCGGGTGGGCGGGCACCGCGTTTGCGCTCGCGACCGGCGCGTGGTTCCTCCTGGACTTCGCGGCTGGGAGCTTCCTGGCGACCGTTGGGCCAATGACCTTGATGGCGGCTGGGTCCGGATTCATCAGCGGGTCGTTGTTCTCACTCGCGCTGGGAACCGTGTATCGGCATCGGAGCCTCAGTGACCTCCGTGCGGGTCGAATCGCGCTCTGGGGCGCAGGTGCTGCGATCCTGTTCCCCACGGTCGGGATGGTGCTGGCGACCCTCGCCGCCGGGCCTCCGATGGTGCCGGGCCTCCTGCTCGTTTCGGTGCTCATGATGGGTGGCTTGGGCGCGGTGACGGCCGGCGGAATGGTCAAGCTGGCACAACTCGGAACACCGTCTGTCGAGGCGGTGGAGACACCAGACGCCCTCCCTCCAGGCCAGTAGCGGGCCGCGCGATTGCGAGGCCACGGGCTCGGGACGTATCGGACCTCCGGACAGGGAAGGGGGTTGTCGGTGGCCATGGAAATCGGCGTCTACAGCTTCGCGGAAACCCGCATCGATCCGGCGTCCGGCCTGCAACTCGAGGCCGGTGAGCGCCTCCGCCACCTCGTCGAGGAGATCGAGGTCGCGGACCGGGTCGGCCTCGACGTCTTCGGCGTGGGGGAGCACCACCGCCCCGACTACGCGGTCTCGGCGCCGGCGGTGGTCCTGGCCGCCGCAGCGGCGCGCACCGAGCGCATCCGCCTGACCAGCGCCGTCTCGGTGCTCAGCTCCGACGACCCGGTGCGGGTGTTCCAGGACTTCGCGACCCTCGACCTGCTGTCGGGAGGGAGGGCCGAGATCATGGCGGGGCGGGGCTCGTTCACCGAGTCGTTCCCCCTCTTCGGGCAGGACCTCGCGGACTACGAAGAGCTGTTCGACGAGAAGCTCGACCTGCTGTTGGCGGTGCGGGACTCGGTGCGGGTGCGCTGGCAGGGCCGCCATCGGCCGTCCATCGACGACCGGGCGGTCTACCCTCGGCCGCTCCAACACCCGCTCCCGGTCTGGATCGCCGTGGGGGGCACGCCCCGGTCGGTGGTGCGGGCCGCGCGGCACGGCCTACCCATGGCCCTCGCCATCATCGGCGGGCAGCCGGCCCGGTTCCGCCCCCTGGTCGAGCTGTACCGGGAGACGGCCGCCGAAGCCGGCCACGACCCCGCCCATTTACCGGTGAGCATCAACGCCCACGGGTTCATCGCCGACGACGGGCGGGCGGCCCGGGACGCCGCCTTCGGTCCCTTTGCCGAGACCATGGGGCGGATTGGCCGGGAGCGGGGATGGCCGCCCCCCACCAGGGCGCGATTCGAGGCTGAGTGCGGACCCGACGGCGCCCTCTTCATCGGGAGTCCCGATGAAGTGGTCGACAAGATCGTCTACCAGCACGAGCTCTTCGGACACCGGCGGTTTCTGGTCCAGCTCACGGTGGGCCCGATGCCGCACGCCGAGGTGCTCCGGGCAGTGGAGCTCCTCGGCACGGAGGTCGCTCCGGCGGTGCGGCGGGCGCTCGGCGGCTGACCGCGCAGTCGCACCGTCATGGCGAGGGGGCGACGAACCGGAGGCGGAAGGCCAGCACAGCCCGAACCGCCCCTGCGATCCGTCCCGCTCAGGGTACGAGCTTGTACAGCATATACGCGGTTCCGTTGTAGCCCCATCCCCAGAGGTAGCCGTCCACGATGGTGATCGCCGATACACCCCAGTCGACGAAGGTGCGTTTCACCGCACCGGTCGTCGGATCGAGCACGTGGATGAGGTTGCCCACCGGGGTCGAGTAGAAGAGGTCGCCTCCGTCGCACGCCAGCCCCGTGGCGTAGGGGGTTCCGGCCGGGATATCGAAGGCAAGTAGCTCGACACCGGTGTTGTCGACCTTGTGGATCCGGTCGTCACCGCCCAGGGTTCCGCTCTGATTGTGGCGGTAGAATCCCAGGCCGTCCCAACACAGGCCGCTCGGGCGTGTCGAATAGATGACGGGAAAGCTGCTGACGGCCGTACCGGTGGCCGGGTCGATCTGAACCAGAACGGCACTGTTCGTATAGCTCTCCTGCCAGAGGTGCGTCCCGTCCCACGTGAGACGCCCGGTCCAGATGCTGTGCGAGGGAAACGAGCGGAGCACCTGCCCGGTCTGCGAGCTCACCTGAGAGAGGGTGGTCCCCGCTCCGTACTGGCTCACCCAGAAGTGCTCGCCGTCGTGGGTGAGGCCACTCGCCCTCAGCGAGGCGTCGACGGCGAGCGAATCCACCAGTTGACCGTGATTCAGATTCAACGTCACGGAGGCGGCGATGTCGTCGATGACCCCGGCGTCACGCGCCTGCACCCTCACCTCGGGACCCTGATCGTCGGAGAAGCGCACGACGCGCGACGACTCGGTGCTCCACTCCGTGTCCCAGGTGCCGTCCCCGTCCAGATCCCAACGGAACTCGAGGCCGGGCGTGCCCGCGGTCGAACTGCTGGCTCCTGCGTCGAACTCGAAGTCGGTGAGCACGGTGCCGGCGGAGGGAGAGACGGCCAGCGCCGCCTGGACCACCGGCGCCACCACCAGTCCCACGGTAGCCTGATCCGATACCGAGCCGTCCCTCACCTCGGCGCGTACGGTGTATTGGCCCGCCACCGGGTAGGTGTGGGTCGCCGACGCGGACGACGACCAGTCCTGGTCCCAGCCTCCGTCGGAATCCCAATCCCAGCGGTATTCGAGCGAGGGCGTTTGTCCGCTCGAGGTGCTGGCGGCGGCGTTGAATGCGAAGCTCGTGTTGGTGTCGCCCGAGGAGGGTGAGACGCTGATGGCGACCTCGACCGTCGGAGGCGGCGCGGTGCTGTCGCCGCAGGCAGAAAGAAGCGACAGGAGGGTCAGGGCAGGGGCGATGCTCCTGAAGGTCATACGCGGCTCCGCTGAGGGGATGGCGGCCGGGAGACTACGCGGCCCGAAGTCGGACGGGTCTTTTCAAGAATTGATACATCGGCGCCCGGAGTAAAGGAGCACGTCGACGGGAGAGGCCGTTCCCGTCGAGCTTTCCAGGCGGGCGCGCCGTTGGCACCTTTCCTTCGAGGCCCCCCGGCTCCTCTACCTGAGACCCGATGGACGCGACCGCGTTGTGCATGGCATGAACATGCCGGTGACCTTGCCGGGCTTTGATCCCGGCCCGATACCCCCGCGACCATGAGCGCCCCCCGGCTGTCGACCGACGAGCGGGCTCGGCGCTCGCGCGACGTCCTGGGCCGCGTGCTGGTGTTGAACCTGGCGGTCGTTGCGATCAAGATCGCCGCCTTTGCGGCCTCGGGCGCCTTGAGTCTGCTGGCCGAAATCGTCCATTCGTCGCTCGATGCCGCGAACAACGTGTTCGCGCTCTGGATCGCCCGTCTCGCCGGGCGGGCGCCCGATGACGACCACCCCTACGGCCACCACAAGTTCGAGACGCTGGGCGCCCTGGTCCTCGTCGGCCTCCTGTCGATCACGGTCTTCGAACTCGGCAAGAGTGCCGTTCAGCGCCTGACCGTGGCCGACCCTCCGCAGGTCGAGGTGAACGCCCTCACCCTGGTGCTCCTGGCCTCTGGCCTGGTGGCGGGGCTCGGCATCGCTGCCTACGAATCGCGCCGGGGTCGAGAGTTGGGATCGGATCTGATCCTGGCCGACGCCGCCCATACCCGCTCCGACGTGCTGACCACCGTGGTGGTCCTCTGTGGACTCCTGCTCGTACGCATGGGGTGGGCGTGGGTCGATCCCTGGCTGACGCTGGCGGTCGCGGGCGCGATCGCACGCACCGGGTGGCGAATCGTGCGCGACTCGATTCCGGTTCTCGTCGACCAACGCGCGGTGGACCCCCACGTCATTCGCGCGGTGGCCGAGGTCAACCGCGAGGTGATCTCATGCTACGGCATCCGGTCACGAGGTCGCCCGGGCACCATCTTTGCCGAGCTGACGATCGCCGTCGACGCCGAACTCGACGTCGCTCGGAGCCACGCCATTGCCGACGATGTCGAGACCCGCGTGGCCTCGGAGGTCGGCGCCCAGGTGGTGGTGGTCCACGTGGAGCCGGCCGGTTGACCCGACGAGGTCAGCGGATCCAGAGGTCGATCCCACCCACCGGTTGGCCGAGCGTCGCGTCGAGGTGGCCGAGCGGCGCGAGCACGACCTGGACCGTTCGCATGAGGCGAACATCGTTGGTGCGATAGGTGATGCCATTGCCCTCCCATCGGGCCGCCTGCCAGACCGGCACCAGGCGCACGTCCGCCCCCAGGCAGGAGAGACGCGCGGCCGCCTGCAGGGCCGCGGCAGGGGCGGCTGGATCGAAGTGGAGGGCGACAGGTCGGTCGGCGAGGGTGGTGCGGTGCACGGCGAGCGATGTGCAATCCGCACGCGGCACCAGAAGCCAGGGCACGCGCGCCTGCGCCTCGAGTCGCTCGCGAACCGCGGCGAGGGAGATGCCCCGGGACTCGTCGCCCGTGCTCTCGACGTGCAGGGCGACGATGCCGCGGCCCGTCACGATGGGGGCGCCGGACACGCCCTCCGCCACCTCGAGACCGGCGTAGCTCACGAGTCGTGTCGAGGGGTCGATGCCGGTGACGCGGCCCCCTCGCTCGGGAATGTACCATTCGTTGGCGCGCCCGATGGACCAGACCGCTTCGCCCTTGCGGGCTTCGCCACCATCGGCGTCGGGCTGCCAGCCCAGCCCCTCGGGGTAGGGCACGGTGAGGAAGGCGAGGTCGAGAGCGGGGAGGGTGCCGATGGCGTCCGCGATGTGGAAAATCGCACCCCTCACGCAGCTCTCTCTGCGGAGTGCGAAACAGACCCGGGGCGCGTCCCCGCCCGGCCCATCCAGGGTGTGAAGCGCCGTCGCGAGGACCAGGTCGCGCCCATGCAGGCCGACCACGAATCCGAAGCCCGTGCGATCTCCCGCCTCGATCCGCGCGACGTTGGAGGTCAGCGACGAAGCCAGCGCACCGCCGTCCTGGGCGGTGGCGCCTCCGGGGGCAGGGGCAAGGGCCAGCATCGCCGCCGGCGCGAGCACCGGCCACCATCTGCTGATCACCATGCGCCCCGCACCATGGCCCGGACCCTATTCCCGCAGGACGACCTGGAAGACCGCCATCAGCACCGACACCACCGTGACGAGCACGGCGAGGGTGATGGTGAACGGCTCCCAGTACACGAGCTGGCGGAGCATCGAAGGGGTGAGGCGGTGGCCCGCGATCGAGGGATTGGAGGCCTGTCCCTTGAAGAGCGAGACAATCCGGTCACCCACGCGCATCTCGGTCAACTCGCCCGTGAGAGGACCGAGGGTGAGCGCGTCGCCGGCGAAGACGGTATCGCCGACGATCCCGTGATCGGGCAGGCGCACCACACCCCCTCGGATCGCGCTCTCGGGCGATCCCGACTCCGTGGTCACGAATCCGAGCCCGGTGATCGCGAAGCGGCGGAAGACCAGCGGCTGCGCGGGGCGAAACTCGAGGCTGGCCGGCCTTGCCGGGGTCACCGTCGCCTCCGCCTCACGACGCTGGGCCGAGCCCGGATCCGCAGGACTACCGAGCAGCATCTCGGCCGAGATCGCGCACGGGGCGGCGCCCTGGGTCGAGAGGGTCGTGACGGCGCGAATATCGATGCGCAGCAACCCCGCAATCATGGTCTCGAGGGCGACCTGGCAGGTGGGTGTCACCTGGAGTCGCTGGATGACGAGCACGCTGTCGGATGCCGGACCATCGTGCGTTGCGCCGAGCGCGGCCAGAAACGGCTGGGCCGGCGCGGGCGGATCGAGGCGGATGCCGTCGAAGACGTGCAGGTCGGCGTCGATCCCGAAGCGCGGCCGCACCAGCGCCACGAAATCGATGATCGCAGCGGGCTCGAATACGATGGCGTCGGTCGTCGCTTCGACCACCGTGGCCGGCATCCCGATCAGGTCCAGCGAGGCGAGCACGGTGCCCGCCACCAGGACGAGGGCCGTCGCCAGCAGCAGCACGCGCCAGACCCAGCCGCGGTGGTGCTCGGCGCGGCCCGGCAGGAAGAGCCGTGAGAGTGCGGCCGCTCGCGCGACCACCCGCTCGAGCCACGGGTGCGGCGGGCCGTCTCCCGATGAGCCACCTTCAGGCGGGCCGTGGGGCGGCGAGTCCGGTGAACCATCTTCCGGCGGGCCATGCGACGGCGAGTCCGCCGGTCCCGGGGCTCGACCCGGATTCCCGGTCGCAGGATCGGAAACGCTCACCAGTAGAGGATCCGGAGCGATTCGGGCGCCCCGTATTCACGAGTGCCCCGAGGCGCCCAGCGAAGCTCGAAGTCGGTCTCGCCGGTCGGGCCGGGGGGCAATGGGATCGCGAAATAGCCGTCTCCATTTTCGGGAGGGATGCGCGTCCACTCGTCCGCGCCCGAAAGGCGCCACTCCACCGAGCCCGCGAGCGGAATCCGGATCACCAGTTCGATGGGCTCGACGCCGGTGGGGGCCGGCGCCCTCGGGTTGCGCACCGAGACCGGCACGTAGACCGGCCCACCGAGTCCACTCGCCTTCACGGTTCGGCCCAACACGCCGATGCGTGACGCCTCGAGCGGCACGGCCCGCACCACCTGGTCGAGCCGCCAGGTCATCGGCTGCCCGGGCCGCGCGTACCAGTCGAGCGCCCAGTTCAGATTCGCTTCGCGGCCTCGGCCGAGGATCGCGACGCTGTCCCGGAGGCCAGCGAGATGGGGCGCGACGTGAATCTGCATGACGTCGCTTCCACCCTCGAGGGGGAGTGCACCTCGTACCAGCGAGACCACCTGGACGTTGATGTTCGCCGCCTGGAGCTGGACGTACAGCCCTTCGCAGCCATAGTCGCGCTTGCGGTAGCCGGTCTCTCCCGGGCGGGGCTTCACCTCGAGCGCGCACTGCGCCCCGATCGCGCCGACCGGGAGGAGCACGAGCAGGAGCGCGAAGAGCAGGGGGCGGCGCGCGCTCAGGGGGGACTCCGCTTCGGCAGGTTGGTCGCGAGCTGGCGCGCCACCGTCTCGAGTGCGGCCGACATCGCCTGCCGTCCGCCGTCCTCGCACACGGTGGCCTCGTGCAGGGCGACCCAGGGTATGTCCCCCACATCCACATTCAGCCAGCGCGCCGAGAGCCCGACGGTCACGCGCTGAGCCCCCACGTCGCGGTTGTTGCGCTTCACCGTGCAACGGCCCAGCTCCAGCGACCGGATGTCGACCACCAGCACGGCATCGATCCCACTGATGAAGTCCCGCAGTTGCGCCAGTCGCTCGTCGCTCCACTCCTCACGGCCTGCGCCGATCCGTTCCTGCACCTGATTCGCGTCCGTCGATGCCGCCAGCAGGTAGCCGCCTTCGATCAGCCCGCCCTCGAACGCATCCCGCACCAGCGCCTGCATGTCCGGCGAACGGAACCGGCGGGTTGCGTCGAAGACCACCACCGCCATCGACTCGTACGCCTCCGGCGCGAACAGATCCGATGCCCATACCTCCCCGCACACGCCCTGCGCCTCGCAACGGAACGAGCGCGCGTCGTCGAGAGTGGACTTCGCGTCGGCGATGGTCCGTCTGAGCCGGTCCAGGATCTGTGCCTCAGCCGGCGGTGCGGTGAACCACATCGCCGCCAGCGCGAGCAGGAACATGCGACCCGGCATCGGCAACCTCCGCGAAACAGTCGGGACCGAGGCCCTCCCGGTCGGAGCAGGCCGGGCCAGGCGGTCTTCCCGACCGCGGGCTCCGCCCCCGGTCCAACGGGTGAAGATCAGCCTAAATAAGGATCCCCACCGCGGGGGCGCAACGGTTTTGTGCGCGCGGGTTGCCGTGAGCGTGCGTGGCGTGGACTTTGCCAAATCACTTGACGTGTACCTGGCGCGCCCGAAGGTTGGGCGCCCGGAGGTCGACTCTCCCGCCGCCCCTCTCCTGGCGCTCCATGTCACGACTCGTTCTTCCCGCCGGCGGTCTCATCGTGGCCGCGTTGGTCGTCTGGTTCGCCTATGTCATCGGCGCGCGGGAGGGCCATGACGCCTTGTCGGTCAACCTGCTCGTCAACCTGGGCACCGAGATCATGGGTATCGTGATCACCGTGGCCGTGGTGGAGTGGTTCTTCGAACGGCGCCGCAATTTCGAGCGCGGAAAGCAGGTGGCGTGGAGCGCGCTCCACGCCATCGAGCATGTGGTCTGGGTCTGGCAGGGCGGGCCTCGCCAGATCGAGACGGACCAGATCCTGGGCATTCTTCGCTCGATCTCCGACGCCGATCCGCTTCCCGACTTCACCCAGAACCTGCTGCTCAGCCTGGGTACGCGCAGCAAGCAGACCCTCCACAATGATCAAGCCGCGCTGGAATCCCACAAGGGACTCATGACGGCCTTCGAAGAGCTCGCTCGGCTGAGCGCGATCCGCGAGGGAGGCCGGGTGCTGGCGCCGCGCACGGTCGCCGACGTGCTGGAGGAGGGGGTGAGGCGGGTGGCCCGCGTGTTGGGCCAGCCCGAGGAGCCCATGCCGGGACGCCTGATCCGCTATGTCGACTCCGCGGAGGGTGCCCAGGAAGTGCGCTACTTCGGCCGCGACACCGACCCCATGCCCCGCAGCCAGCGGCTGGAGCCGGGTGCGCCCGAGGTCTTCTAGGATGTTTCCAGGGTTCTCGCGATGGATGGGCGTGTGGTTGCTTCTGATGGCGACTGCATGCACCGCGGGGGACGGACCGCCGCGCGGCGATGAGGGCTTCGCGGTCGACACCCTCGACGACGGACGGGTGCGGGTGGTCAACTTCGGGCCCGAGTGGGACGATGCGACCCGATGGACGGTCGCAGAAGATCTGCGACTCGGCATTCGCGAGGGCGAGGGTCCCGAGCAATTCGGCCAGATCTCGGCGCTGAAGGTCGACGGAGAGGGGCGCATCTACGTGCTCGACTACATGTCGCAGGACGTACGGGTCTTTCACCCCGACGGCTCGTACTCGCACGCCATCGGCAGCCGCGGCGAAGGACCGGGCGAATTCACGGGAGCCGCCGGACTCAACTGGGACGCGCAGGGCAATCTGTGGGTATGGGATTCCGGAGGGCGATTCTCGTCGTTCACGCCGGAGGGCGAGTTCATCGACACGCGGCCACGCCTCGTTCGCGGAGTCGTGTATCCCTGGCGTGGCGAGTTCGATGTCGACGGCTCGATGATCGACTGGGGGCTGGATTATCCGGGCATGAGGTGGGTCCCGAACGAGTCGCCGTCGCGGATCATCTACTATCCGGTGCGCTTTTCGGGGGATTTCTCAGAGGGCGACACCCTGCCGACTCTCTCGTTCGACTTCGAGATGGGCCCGGACGGCGAACAGCGCCTCGTGTTCGGAGAGGGGCTGTCGACCTTTCAGGATCGCAACGGCGCCATCTGGTTCGCGCGCAACAAGTCCTTCACCCTGTACCGGCGTACCCTCGCGGGGGACACCACTCTCGAGACCTCGATTCCCGCGACGCCGGCTCGGGTCACGCCCCACGAGATCGATTCCATACAGGCCCTCTACATCGACCAGGGCCGACCCGAACAGGCGCCGGGCCCCGACCAGTTTGCCGAGACCAGGCCGATGATCCGGCGCATCTTCTCGGACGAGGCCGGACACATCTTCGTCTTGTCCGAGCAGGAGGGCCGGCCGCTCGGTACCTTCGTCGACGTGTTCCGCGACAGCGGGCGCTACCTGGGCCGCATCGACCTCCCGGTGGCCGTGCACTTTCCCTATCCGCCGCCCGCCGCCACCGAGAGCCACCTGCTCTACGTCACCACCGACGACTTCGATGTGGAATACGTGGTGCGCCTGCGGTTGGAGAAGCCGAGCGGGTAGGTCGGCGAGTCTGAGTGAGCCCGACGTCAGGGGGGCGGGGAATGACCAGGTGGTTCCGGTCGTGTGGCACCGATCACGACGTAGATGGGCGGATACAACCTGGGCGGCGGCCCGCTGTTCTCGAATCGCACGGGCATCGAATCACACCGCCATCGGATCACACGGGCATCGAATCACACGGGCATCGAGACGCCTGCGCCCGACAGGTGCCGCAAGTCGGGCGCGAGCGGGGGCGGATGGCTTACCCCGTATCTCACGCGCACGCCAGTAGGTGCCGCAAATCGCGCGCGAGCGAGGGCGGATAGGCCGTTCTGGTCGATTCACCGATCCCAGGGCCGCAAAAGCTGCTCGACCATGTCGCTGCGAGGCGCTGGTGCTCGCCTTGCCACTCCTGGAGTAGCAAAACGAGCACGGACGCACCCGCCACCTGCGGCGCGCTCCGTTTGCAGCAGTTCGGTCCGAGTCCGCGCCGCAGTCGAACACAATGCCGGCGACGATCAGTCCGCCGCATCGATTGTGGTAGGACAGCAGATCTTCATGATCTCGGGCCGCCGCCGGCGGTAGCCCTGCGGGCTCTCGCCCCCTTCGCCATTTGCGGGACCACTCCACGGCTCGGAGGTGCGCCGACGCCGGCCACGGCCGCACCGACGCAGCCCCATGTCGGCGACGGCCCCTGGCAGGTGGGCAACGTGGGTGGGGAGAGGCGCCCCAGTCCGCTGGGAGCGCTACCCGAGCGGCCCGGGGCCGGAGGATTTTTTCATTGCGCGCGGGGAGGTTCAGGACATAGGGTCGATCTCCCCTTGAAAAGGAGGAGGTGTGTGATGAGGAAGACGTTGACGGTCGCTGCACTCGTAGCACTCGCCGCACCCGCGTCGGTCGCCGCCCAGACGATCATCGGCATCGGAGGTGGGTTCAGCTCCTCTTCGGTTGGGTTTGAGCCTGAAGAGAGCGAGATCCTCCAGGACTCCCGTACCGGGTTCCGGGCATTCGGCTTCCTGGGGTTTCCGTTGAGCGAGACCTTCCGCTTCCAGCCGGGGCTGGCGTATGGTCAGAAAGGAGCGAAAGACACCTCGAGCTCCGTTGATCATGAGCTCGAACTCACCTATCTCGAGCTCCCTCTCCTCGGCGTGCTGAGCCTGCCGACCGAAGGGGCGGTGGGCCTCCATGTCTTCGCCGGGCCGGCGATCGGTTTCGAGCTGGGTGCAAGTGGAGCGGCGAGGGTCAGGAGACCCTCGATTGCTCCGACGGTAATGTCGAGATCGGCACCAAGTCGCTCGACGTCGGCTTCTCGCTGGGTGCCGCGGTGAGTTTCGCCACGTCGGAGTCGATGTCGTTCTTCATCGACGTGTACTATACGCTGGGGCTCACCAACATCCAGGAAGACGCCGGGGAGAACGAAAGCGTCAAGAACCGGTCGATGGGGATCGATCTCGGGCTGGCGTTCCGTCGGGGAGGGTGAGGGGCCCGCCATGAGCATGGGCGCGCCCAGGGGCGCACTCCTTCGCAGCCTGGCCCTGGGTTTCAGCCTTCTCCTGGGCGCGCCCGCCCTCGCTCTGAGCCAGGGCGTCGGGCGAGCTCCCGACTCTGGTCAGCGGGTGATCCTGATCACCGGCTCGACGAGCGGCCTCGGACGCGAGGTCGCGCGCGCGCTGGCCGCTGACGGCCATCACCTGATCATCCACGGGCGCAGCGAGGAGCGAGGCCACGCGGTGGTGGACGAGATCAACTCCGACTCGCCCGGGTCCGCCCGCTTCTACCGAGCCGACTTCGCATCGTTGGACGAGGTGCGAGGGCTGGCCGCGGCGATCCTGCGGGACTACGACCGGCTCGACGTCCTGGTGAACAATGCGGGGATCTTTCTCGTCGACGATCCCGAGCGCCGGCTGAGCCGGGACGGCCACGAGCTCACCTTTCAGGTGAACTACCTGGCCGGCTACCTCCTCACCGACCTCCTCCTGCCCTTGCTGCGGGAGAGTGCCCCCTCGCGCGTCGTCAATGTGGCCTCGATCGCGGGTGCGCCGCTCGACTTCGACGATCTCATGCTCGAGCGGGGATACACCGGGGGGCGCGCATACGGACAGAGCAAGCTCGCGCAGGTCATGCATACGATCGACCTCGCTGCCGAGCTCACGGGCAGTGGCATCACGGTGAACGCGCTGCACCCCGCCTCGATGATGGACACCAACATGATCGAGGGAGCCGGGCTCCGGCCGCGGAGCTCGGTCATGGAGGGCCGGGACAACGTGCTCCTGCTGATCAACGGAGAGTCCCCGGGGACAGGGCTGTTCTTCGTGGACGGGCAACCGGCCCGGACCCGGTATGGCCAGCCCTACGACGACGACGCGCGCGCTACGCTCCGTCGCATCAGCGAGCGGCTCATCGGACGCTGACCTCGCTGCGGCGACGATCTACGAGGTGGGCATGCGCGCCTCCCACTCCTTCATTCGCCGAAGGTGCTCCGGAGTCGGTATCCGCCCCCGAGAGATCATGCTCGAGAGTCCCGCCTACTCCGAGGCGTAGCTGTGCAGGGCGAACGCGCCGCCCTGGGGGTCCTGGCAGAGACAGACGCGGTCGCCGCCCGGCACCTCCATGGGCCCGTGCAGCACCTGCCCGCCGTGGGCGCCGACCCGCTCGACCGCTGCGTCGAGGTCGGAGACGTTGATGTAGTAGAGCCAGGTCGAGACAGGCATCTCGGGTGGGCGGTTCATCATGCCGCCGAAGTCCGACGCGGCGCCCTGTACGCGCACGAGTTGGTAGGTACCTGCCGGCCCCATGTCGATGGCGTCGCCCTTTTCCCATCCGAAGAGGTCGACGTAGAAGGCGAGCGCGCCCAGGTAGTCGTCGCTCATGAGCTCGTGCCACGAGACTTCGCCGGGACGCGGGCGAGGCGGGGCCGCGGTACCCCCTTTGGCAGGCGTGAAGGCGACGAAGCGGGCGCCGAAGGGATCCTGGATCACGGCGAAACGCCCCACCGTCGGGATATCACTGGGGGACACGAGCACTCCGCCGCCGAGTTCCCTGGCGCGCGCCGTGGTGGCGTCGGTATCAGGGGTGGCGATGTAGCCCATCCAGTGTGATGGCGCGCCGTCCGCGGCCGCCTGCTCGGGGAGCTCCATCACCCCCCCGATGGGGCCGTGTTCGGTGTTCCAGATGTCATAGGGCGGGTCAGCCCCTTCGAACGGCGTGCTGGTCCACCCGATCACTGCGCCATAGAACGCCTTCGCGCCTGCCGGGTCGGTGGTCATCAGCTCGTACCACAGGTGTCGTCCCCTCCCTTGCTCCGTCATCGTCATCCTCCCCAGGTAAAAAGCTGTACGGCGGTGCGCATACGTCGTCCGCAGCGGTGCGCATGGACCGCCTCTCGAGCCGACCCCGCGTGGTCGCGAATCCGGCGGTAGGGCGAGCTTGCCCCAGACCGGGGCGGATGCGCAAGGACTTTCGTGGCGGTGGGGGGCGGGGCGGGGGGGCGGCAGAGGCGTGAGGCGTGCGGTGGAACCGCTCGGAGCGGCCTGGAGGGGTGGCAGACCCCCTGGGCGTGCCGCTCGTCGCGCCCGATCAACTGCTGGTGAGTGCCTTTCCCGATCGAGTCGTGGCCCTGGAAGAGCTCGTGGGCGGATAGACGCACGAGGTGACGTGCGACCGCACACCTACCGCAGGATCAGGTACCCGCTCACTCCGAGCCAAACCACGGCGATGGCCCCGTACAGCAGCCATTCGATCGCTGTGGGCTTCTGGCGGCCCGACTCTCCGTGATACCACGAGCCCACCAGCGCCACCAGCACGCCGGCCACCGAGAGCACGATGGTGAGGTCCAGGACGATGCGCCGCAGGCCGTAGAACTCCACCCCGGCCCCCACCAGGCCCACCAGGGTCACCCCCACCGTCAACGCCAGCGCCACCAGTTGCGGGACCCGGCGGCGAACGAGCTCGCCCAGGTCCGCATCGGCTCCATGCACGCCCGTGCGGGTGAGGGATTCCTCACCGGACCGTAGAATGCGTACGATGTCGGATGCGCTGGGGCGATGGCTGGGGTTCTTCGCCAGGCACCGGCGGAGCAGGTCGGCGAGGTAGGCGGGCGCATCGGGCCGCAGAGCGAGGAGATCACGGGGCTCCTGCGTCAGATGTGCCTCGATCCATTCCGCAATCGTCTTCGCCTCGTAGGGCCCCTCGCCCGTCAGGAGCTCATATCCCATCACGCCGTACCCGTAGATATCCGACTGCTCGGTCAGGTCGTGATCGGTGAGCTGTTCGGGACTGAGATAGCGAGGATCGCCCACCATCTCACCGGTAGCGGTCAGGCGAGTGGCTTCCCAACTGTCCGCGCCCAGCATGGCAGCGATGCCGAAGTCGCTGAGGTAGGGCCGCTCGGCTTCGTCGTCCCACATCACGTTGTTCGGCCTCACGTCGCGATGGACGATTGCGCGCTCGTGCGCCTCAGCCAGCGCCGAAGCGACACTCGACAGCGCCTGGCAGGCATGCTCGATCGGCAAGCGGCCCTCGGCTTGGAGGCGATCCTCCATGGTGCGCCCTTTCACATACCGCATCACGAGAAAGGGCGTGTCGTCGGGGAGCTGTCCGAAGTGATAGACCGCTACCACATCGGGATGTTCGGAGATGGAGGCGGCCGCTCGGCCCTCTCTCTCGAACCGTCTGCGAGCGGTCTCGTCTCGCGCCTTACCCTGCTTGAGGACCTTGATGGCCACCAGGCGACCCAACGCGCGCTCCCTTGCCAGGTAGACGGTCGACGTGCTTCCCTCGCCCAGGAGCCGATGGACGTCGTACTCGTCGTCGAGATCCTGGCGGAGCTGATCGAGGTGGTAGTCGGGACGGTGTGGAGAGGTCATGGCAACAGGGTGAGGCGGACGGTGCCCGTCGGCAAGCACCTCGTGCCGATCTCAGATTCTTCTTGCACGGATTCATGCCTGTCGCACATCATTCCGAGCACATCCTCTCACAGGAGAAACGCCATGGCCAAGAATGCGAAGGGTGATGGAGGTGCGGCGGACGCAGGGAAGGGGGAGGGTGGGGCAGACGCCATGATGGGCGAGCTGGACAGGGAGGTCCGGGCGTGGGTCCGTACGACCTTCAGGGAGGAGTGCACGAAGCATATCGCGGACAAAAGGGATTTCGATATGGCGCTCGGATCGCTGTGCCAGAAGACCTTTTCGAAGTGGCTCGAGAACGCCACGACGTTCAACGACAAGGACAAGGCGTACCTTCGTCCCCACGTTCGCGGTATCGCGGCCAGCGTCTGCGGAAACTGCAACGGCGACACGATCTCGGCCGAGATGCTCGAGGACGAAGCCGTACCCTGGATCGAAAAGGAGAAGGCCCATGCCGTGGAGTTGTTGAAACGGTTCAATGAAAGGCAGAAGAGCAGCGAGGCGGACCAGGTTGAGGAGATTGAAGTCAAGATCCTGACCAAGTACTGCGAAGGCTTCGGGGAATGACCCCAGCGCGACTCCTCCTGGGGGTCGCGGCCGCACAATTCGTCTTCGCTGTGCCCTCGTGGGTCATCTTCGAGGCCCGTTTGTCCGTTGGGGAATCCACCGTCGTGTGGGTCCCGTTCATTGCGATTTCGTTTCTGGCGACGAGTTTCTCCCTGCTCTGGGCCGGGCGCACGGACAAGCGAGCCCTCTACCTGAGCGGTGTTTTCGCAGGCGTGGTGGGAGCGTTCGCAATGGAGCCGGCGTATGCGAGCATACCGGCTCTGGGGTCGCCCTGGTACCAGGTTGCCGATTTCACCCTGTCTCTGCGGGTCGAGGCGTTTCTGCCGTTCTGCCTCTGGTCCTTTGCGGCGCGCTTTCCGCGTGGGGTCACGCGATGGGACCCGTGGGTGACCAAAGCGGGACACGCCTCGCTCGCACTCGGGTTGGTTCTCATCGTCGCGAACATAGCCGACGCTGTCCGGTC
Source organism: uncultured Gemmatimonadaceae bacterium (assembly GCA_964521385.1). GTDB lineage: Bacteria > Gemmatimonadota > Gemmatimonadetes > Longimicrobiales > Gaopeijiaceae > Gaopeijia. Next base: position 40,438 of record CAZFRU010000011.1, read on the forward strand.
TCTCGTCGGGACCCCCCTCAATGGGCTGCTCCGGTACGGGGACCAGGACACCTATTGGGCTTTGATCCTCACGGCGGCCCTTCCCGCCCTCCTCGTCATGCCCGTCCGAGCGACCCGCGCGGCCCCTGCCGAGCGACGGCGCGTTCGGCTCCTTCTCGCCGGCGTCGTGGTGGGCGGCACCCCCATCGTGGTCTTTGCACTTCTGGATGCGTTCGGGCTGATGAAGAACGCCGAGTTGAGCGCGCTGAGTGCCTGGATCGTCTATCCGGCTCTGGCCTCGGTCCCTCTGACGACCGCCTACGCGGTGGTGGTCCATCGAGCGCTCAATGTCCGCCTCGTCGTCCGAGCCGCGCTCCAATATGCCCTGGCGCGATATACGCTGATCGCCACAGGACTGGCCCCGCTGGTCGGACTGGGGGCCTTTCTCTTCGCGAACCGCACGCGAGCCGTATCCGAGCTCTTCGTCGGGCCACGGGCAGGGGCGTTGATCGGCCTCTCGCTGGCCTCGCTGGTTCTGCTCCGCGGGCGAGAGTGGCTGCTGGCGCACGTCGACCGGCGGTTCTTTCGGGATCAGTACGACGCACGAAAGACGCTGCAGGCGTCGGTACGGGAATGCAGAGAGGCCGGCTCCATCGAGGAGTTGGAGCGGGTCCTCGTGCGGCGGGTGGAACAGGCGTTTCACCCGCGATCGACCCAGATGCTGAGGAGGCGCCCGGGCGATGCCTGGTTCACCTCCCGGCGGGACCGTGCCGATGCCCTCGCCCCGGGGGGGGCGCTCGTGTCGACCCTGGCGCGGTCGCGCCAGGTGATGACTTCCCGTGAGGTTGCCCGGGTGGCTGACACCACGGAGCAGGCCTGGCTCAGCCGTCGTGAGGCTGAGTTGATGGTACCACTCCAGGGGTCCCATCGAGACCTGCTCGGGATTCTCGTGCTCGGCCCGAAGCGGTCGGAGCTTCCGTATACCGCAGAGGATCGCGCGCTCCTCGGTCTCGTCGCGGAGGCAGCTTCTCTGCGCATCGACGGTTTGACGACCCACTCCGTCGTCGACGTCGAGGCCTCAGAGGGAAGGGTGTGGGAGTGCACGGCGTGCGGTGCGGTGCAACCGGCAGCAGAGGGCGAGGATCGCTGCCGGATATGCCTCGGCACGACGGTCCCGGGTCACTTGCCTCTGGCACTTGCTGGTCGATTCGCCATGGTGCGGCGTCTCGGCGCGGGTGGCGAAGGTCGGGCCTACCTGGCCGAGGACCTACGCCTGGGACGCAGAGTGGCGTTGAAGATGCTGCGAGGACCAGGCGGTGAGGGCGCCCTCCATCTGGCGTGGGAGTCGCGGGCCCTCGCCTCGGTCGATCATCCCAATGTGGCCTCGGTCTACTCGATCGAGGAGCACGGAGGTCACACCGTGCTCGTCCTCGAGTACCTGCCCGGGGGCACGCTGGCGCAGCGTCTGGAATCCGGGCCGATTCCGCGCGCGCAACTCGCCGACCTCGTAGATCAGCTGGGGGCTGGCTTGATGCACCTCCACGAGCGGGGCATCCTCCACCGCGACGTGAAGCCGTCGAACGTGGGGTTCACCGAGGCGGGCACTGCAAAGCTCCTCGATTTCGGTCAGGTCAAGACGGCGGCCGTCGCCGGTGATACGGAGGCGGGAACGGGAGGTGTCGCCCACGACACAGGGGTGTCCGGGACCGTCGCGTATATGTCTCCCGACGCTCTGGCCGGCGCCCCGCCTTGCCGGGGCGACGATCTGTGGGCGCTGAGCGTCGTGACGTGGGAGTGCGCCACAGGGCAGCATCCCTTCCGTGGCCGCACGACCGCAAGCACCATGGCTCGCATTCTGACCGGTGGCCCGCCCGATCTGACGCGATGGACACGGCACGATTGCAGAGCTGTGGCCGATTGCCTGGTGAGGGCCCTATCGCGCGATGCCGAGGAGCGCTTCGCCACTGTTGCCGGATTCCAGGCCGCGATCCGGACGGCGCTCGCCTGAGAGAAGTCCCAGCTCTCCCAGTCCCCCGCGGGACTCACTCCGGTCCGGCCGGAGTCGTCTATTCGTGGCGCAGGATGATGGCCAGTGGCAGACGGAGTGAGGTGGGCGGCTGATGCGCCGTCGGCGGCTCGTCGGCGATGATCGCGACGGCTCCGCCGATGATCGCCCCTGCCGCGAATCCGATGAGGGAGTAGGCCACACCGTCCCAGCGATCCCGATCGGGCAGGAAGGAGGTGGCGAACCCGACCAGCGCACCGCCCAACCCCCATTGGCCGGCCGAGGTCGCCACTGTTCCCTGCTGGCCGGGTTCGGTGGCATAGCTGGCCACGAGCAGGGACGCTGCGGTTCCCGTGAGCCAGACCGCCGCGCCCCGTTCGACCGATCGAAGGCCGCCGCGAGCCCTCGCCACGGCCACGGCCGTGCCCAGGCCGACCCCGACCGACTCGAAGATCATCGCCGTGTTCGGCTGCGCCCACTCCGATTGCGCAGAGAGGGTGGCTCCGCTTCCGGCCACCGATCCGGCGACGAGCAGAAGCAATCCGACCACCCAACGCCGAATCATCGTCCGGGCCCGGGTCCCGGGCCTCCGGGATTCCGGACGACGAGCGGCAGGGTCGTGAGGTGGAGCCCGACGGTGTCGTCCTCGCTCAACCGGGCAATGGTCAGGATCGGACCGGCCCCTCCGAAGTCCAGGCGCATGTAGCCATGGGCCGCGGCCCAGAACCGCGATCCAGAGATGGAGTCTGCACGGCTGAGCTTGGAGCCCGACCCACTGACGAGGTTGATCAGCTCACCATCGCGCGTCTCGAGATCGATCACCTGGAGGTTGTGCTCATGCCCGGCCGCGTAGACGACGGCGGGATGGCCGGATGAAGCGATCGCCTCGGTGAGGCTCTCGATCATGCGGCGGTAGCGGCCCGATCCGAGGCTCTGCTGCGACAGTCCGAGTCGTGAAACCAGGGCGTGCAACCCGCCGCCATGTCCGCCGTGGGGGCCGCCCGTAGCCAGGGGATGATGGGCGAGCAGGATGACGGGCCGGTCGAGCGATTGCGACAGGGTCGAGGTGAGCGCTGCATGGAACTCCTCTCTCGTGACCCCGTCGCACGGGTCGCCCCCGCGAAGCAGCAGCTCGGAATCGAAGAGCACGAGACGGGCGGCGTTGCCGAGCGGTAGGGTGACCGGTCCGAGGCAGCCACTGGCTGGATGGAGTTGCGCCTTCTTATCCCAGCGCCGCGCGATCTCGCGGATCGCCGAGTCCTGAAGCTGAAGGCGGAGGCGTCCCTCGGCGTCGGATGCTCCGTTCGCCCAGTCGTGATTGCCCGGTACGAAGTAGACGGACGGCGCCGTCTGATGCCCCCCCAGCGTGACCTGGTCGGTCAGGATCGCAGCGTCTTGATCGAAATGCTTCGCCCGTACTCCGGCCTCGTAGACATTGTCTCCGAGAAAGACGACCGCGACCGGATGGTCGGGATCCTGGAGCAGGAGGGAGTCGACCGAGGCTCCGAGGTGAGCGAGCACGCGGGCGCGCGCCGGATTGACCTGCCCGGCATCTCCAACCAGAAACAGCGTGCCCGCCTGAGCCACGAGCAGGCGAGGAGACCCGAACAGGGCCAGAAGAAGAGCGGCTCGCACAAGGGCGGTCGTGGCCGCGGTCCTCATGGTCCCTGGCCCGGTCGGGCGCACCCACCCTGCTCGGGTATGGCGATCCAACTGAGCAGTGGCGTGTGGTCCGATCCCCATGGGTCGGGAGCCGCGACGATCGGGCCCACGGTCCACGTCCCGGGCAGATCGAAGGCGAGATGATCCAGCGCGAACCCGAGCACGAAGTGGTGCACCGTCGTGATCGCTTCCTGGTGAGGCGTTCCCCGTGTGAAGCGGTCCCCAAGCTCGTCCACGGCGGGCTCGCTCTCTGATCGCCCGCCCCAGAAATGGCTGTTCAAATCGCCTCCGAGGATCGTGTTCGGCCCCTCCGGCAGCACCGCCAGCAGGCCCTGGAGCTGGCGAACCTTGCCCCAGGGATTGCCGAGACCCAGGACCGGCCCCCACCGGCCACTACGAAGATCGAGGTGTACATTGGCAAGCCGAAAGCACCAGGGGGCGCCCGAGCTGGTCTCGTGTCGTACGACGACCGTCTGAGCGACCCGACGCTGTGCCTCGAAGGGGAGCTCGACCGCAACCGGACTCGAGATCTGGAGCGGTGTCATGATCGCGTTGCCCCGGTCCTCGCTCCGGAACCCGTCGCCGGCGCCGTTGCGCATCGACGGAGCGTAGAAGAGCGACAATCCGTGGGCCGCCGCCGCGCGAGACACCTCGGATCGAGCCGACCGACTGCGGGCCTCCCCAATGCGATCCGCATGACGAGCGCGATCTGGAGGCTGAAGGGGCGCGGTGTTGCGATCCGAGTAGACCTCTTGCAGCAGCAGGACGAATTGGTCTTGCGACCACCCCCGGGCAGTCAGGAGCTCGCGGACCCAGGATATGAACCCTGTGAGATCTCCGCTGCCGACCCCGTTGTTCCAGGTGATGACCATCAAGGAGTCGAAGCCGGCCACATGCTCTGCCGCGGATGAGGCGTGCGCCAGCGATGCTCCGACCCCGTCGCACCACCGATCGAGGTGCTCCCGGTCGGACGTACCATCCCCCGGGACGAGAAACTGCACGTCCAGATTGGGGCCCGCCCCCTCCAGGACGAGGGTCCGTCGGCAGTCGGAGCGGTCGCCGGAGGGCAGGGGGGTGGGCACCACCGACGGCCCGGCACACGCCGAGGCCGCGCAGAGCGGTATGACCAGCGACGCGATCCGCAATGCCCCGGACAGCCGAGGATGCGAAGGACCAGGATTCAGAATAGGCTGTTCGAGTGCTGAGGAAGACCACGGTGCCCTGCATAGGATATGCTGTGGGGCGCACAAGGATCCCTCTGGACTCGCGTGAGCAGGGGGGAGCGACGATCACGGTGACGTCAGGCGAGCTCGATTCCGACTCCCTCCAATCGATCCGGTCCAGAACAACGAATTCCGCCCACCCCCCTCAGTTCACCGTCTCGCGCGGCGGGAGGGTCTTCAAGAACATGAAGATCGCCTCGAGCTCGACGTCGGTCATGCGCTGGGCAAAGGGCAGGACGAAGGTCATGGGCACCTTGGCCGCGGAGCCGTCGGGGAGAACGCCCTCGCGCAGAGTACGCTTGAACTGGTCCAGGTCGTAGGCCGCCAATACACCGGCCGGCGTCAGGTTCGCGGCTGGCGCCCAACTCGGGTCTCCGCCGATGGGGCCGCCACTGAAGTCGGGCTTGTGGCACCCCACACAGGTTGCAGCGAGGTGTTGACCGAACTCGACGGTGGCGGTTGCGGCGGGCGGAAGCGCGGGGTGGGACGCGTTGGGGTCGATGACATCTGCTGACAGGGGGAAGGCGCCCCGCGCCATCAGGAACTTGCCCACAGGCCCCAGTGTGATCGGTGGCACCGTGTTGTCGATCGGCGGTTGCGAGCGAATGAAGGTCACGATGTCGGCCAGCTCCTGGTCGGACATCAGCCTGAAATCCGCCGCCGGCATCACCAATGGCCGCCCGTCGTGTCCCACACCGTGCCGGACCGCGCGATCCCAGTCGGCGGGGGTGAAATCGCGAGTGACCCCACCCTCGCCCAGCGTCAGGTTGGGACCCAGAAAACGGCCCATCGGCATGGCATCCATCATGGTGCCACCGCCGAAATCCTGGCCATGGCATTCACGACAGCCGTACCGTGCGGCCAGGAGATGCTCGCCTCGTTCCAGTGCGGCGGCGGTGGGGTCGGTCGGCGTTGCTTCGACGACCGCACCGTTGCCGTTGCCGTTGGTGGTTGCGGCCACCGCCACCGTCGTCTCCGCGGGCGCCGGGTAGGGGATCGGAAAGTCGACCCTGTGCGTTTCCATCGTGCGGGCGAAGAGCCGGGCCGTGGAGCTGGAGGCCCAGAGGTAGGCGACACCGACGAGCACCACGAGGGCAACCAGAACGGTCGCCCCGATACGAAGCAGTTTCTTCATGGGAGACAGGGGGAGGGAGGGGGGGAGGGGACCCTGACTGTTTTTCGACTTCGCGACACGTTGCAGGACCCCATCCCCGAACCGCAAGGATTTCGTGTATCGCCTGCCGGGCTGGACGCCCGCATGCCCGTTGCGCAACGCCGACCCTCCTAGGTATCCTAGGGGAGCGTCTCCCGGGCCAGATGGGGGATTCCGCAGTGATTTCAGGAGGACTTTCGTTGCTGGGTACACGCGAGTTGCTGCCGGGCACGCTGGACATGCTGATCCTCAAGGCGTTGTCGCTCGGGCCGGCGCACGGCTACGGCGTACTGCTCCGGATCGAGGAGACCTCGCAGGGGTTGCTGAGTCTCGAGCAGGGATCGCTCTATCCGGCGCTCGCACGGCTCGAGAAGCGCGGGGCCATCGAGTCGGAGTGGGGCCGGTCGGACAACAATCGTCGAGCGCGGTTCTACCGGCTCACCGCGTCGGGATCGACGCGACTGAAGGGCGAGACCGATCGTTGGGACGAGATGGTGGTGGCGGTCTTCAACGTGCTCGAGGCGCAGTCGGCGGAGGGGTGAGAGGGGTGATGAAGGCAATACGTCACACGGGATGGGGGGTGCAGGATGAGGCCATGGTGGGAAAGGGTGCAGCGCCGCTTCGACGGCGAGCGTCAGCGCCGTGAACTGGACGGTGAGATCGAGTTCCACCTCGAGGCGCTGGTCGACGACCTCGTGGCCGAGGGCATGGACCCCGCCGCCGCGCGCCGCGAGGCCGTGCGCCGATTCGGCAATCCCGAGCGGGTGCACGAGGTGAGCCGCCAGATACACGGATTCGGGCTCGCCGACGAAGTGGGGCGCAACGTGCGCTTTGCGCTGCGGGGGCTGGTGCGTGATCCGGTCTTCGCGGCCACCTTCGTGCTGACGCTGGCACTGACCGTGGGCCTGGGTACACTGGCCTTTGCGGTGGGTGACGCCGCGCTCTGGCGCCCGCTGCCGTATCCCTCCCCCGATCGCCTGGCACAGGTCGGGCTCTACAACACCGAGTTCGGAATCCGACCGGGCCAGACCGCGGTCGACGGCGCCACCTGGGAGCGGTTTCGCGACGAGGATACGCCCATTCGGGCGGCGGTGTATTCGGGATGGGGTTCGGGTGTGAACCTCGGCACCAGCGGGTCGGCGACCTTCGCGGTCCAGCAGCGGGTCGGGGCCGGGTACTTCTCGGTGCTGGGCGTGGAACCGGAGCGCGGGCGCGAGTTCACGGTGGCCGAAGACGTCCCCGGTGGGCCGGCGGTGGCGATTTTGAGCCACGAATTCTGGACCAACACCTTCGCGGCCGACCCCGAGGTGCTGGGCGGCACGGTGCGGCTGAAGGGCGAGCCCCATACGGTCGTGGGCATCATGCCCGAGGGCTTCCGCTCGCCGGCCGAAGCCGATGTCTGGACGCCGCTGCGGCCGTCGCGGACGGGCGAAGGCGGGGGCACCAACTACGGCATCGTCGCGCGGCTGCCCGAGGGACTGTCCTTCGACGAGGCCAACGCACGCGCCGCGCGGATCCCGACACCCGAGGGGTGGGCCGAGCGGGAGCAGGACTACCGCTACGGCCTGGTCCCTCTCGGCGAGGCACTCTCGGCCGGTGCACGCACGCCGGTGCGCCTCCTGCTCGGCGGCATCGCGCTGATGCTGCTGGTGGGATGGGCCAATCTGGCGGGATTGCAGATCGGCCGTACGCTCGGGCGTCGAGGAGAGCTGGCCACCCGCCGCGCCCTGGGCAGCGGATCGGCGCCGCTGGTGCGGCAGATGGCCGTGGAGAACCTGGTGTTGGCGTTGCTGGGTGGTGGGGCAGGGTGGTTGTTGGCGATCACCGTCGCGCCCGTCCTGGGCGCCACCCTCGAGGCCCGTCTGGGCACCTGGCAGCCGCTGCCGGGTGCCCAGACGTTGGCACTCGTGTCGCTGGCGCTGACCGCTGTGGCGTGGATGGCCTTCGCGGCCGTGCCGATGCTGCGTGCGGCCCGGTCCGGGCTGGCGCGGATCGTGGTGGCGGGCTCGCGAGTGGTGGGGCGCGACCAGCATCTGGGACGCAAGCTGCTGTTGGTGGGGCAGGTGGCCACGGTGGCCGTGCTGCTCTTCGGCGCCGGGCTGCTGGTGCGTAGCTATGGGCACCTGAGCGGTCTCGACCCGGGCTTCGAGCCGGCCGGCCTCCTCTCGGTGCAGTATTCGCTCGACGATGCCCGCTACGCCGACGCCGAAGCGGTCCGGGCGCTGTTTCGCGAGAGCGTCACCGAGCTCGAACGGCTCCCCCAGGTCGAGTCCGCTGCGGTCTCGCTCACCTTGCCGTACGAGCGGCCGCTCAACCTGTCGTTCGTCTACCCCGGCGAGGATCAGTACCGCACGACCAATGCGGCGTACGTCACCGACGGCTTTTTCGAGACGCTGCGGATTCCGGTACTCGGCGGGCGCACCTTCGACGACCGTGAGGCGCCCGGCGACCCGGTGCGGATCGTGGTCAATCAGGCCTTCGTCGATCGCTATCTGGTCGACCGCGATCCGCTCGGTTCGCGCCTCGCCATGGGGAGCGGGTTGGGCGAGGTGGAGATCGTCGGAGTGGTGGGCAACGTTCAGCAGTCGGCGGGCTGGGGCGACACGTCGCAGCCGGTGTGGGAGACGCCCACCCTCTACCTGCGGGCCGACCAGATGCCGTCGAGCTTCTTCCAGGGCATGCACATCTGGTTTGCGCCCAACTGGGTCGTGCGTGGTCCCGGGCGGAGTGAGGGGCTCGGGGGGGCGGTCGCCGGGGTCTTCCAGCGCGTGGCGCCCGAGTTGCCCGTCTCGCGCACGGCCACCGTGTCGAGCGTCGTCGACGATGCCTTCGCGCAGCAGCGCTTCGAGGCGGGGTTTCTCCTGGCCCTGGCCCTGATGGCGCTCCTGCTGGCCGGGATCGGGCTGTACGGGATCGTCTCGCAAGAGGTGGTGGAACGACGGGGCGAGATGGGAATCCGGATGGCGCTGGGCGCCAGTCCAGCCGTCGCCGTGCGTACGGTCGCCCTGGGAGGGCTGGCCCTCGCCGGACTCGGCCTGGGGATCGGCCTGGGCGTGGCGATCTATGCCCGCAGAGTGCTGGAAAACCTCATCTGGGGGGTCGGCACCCTCGATCCCCCGACGATTCTGGGGCTGATTACGGTGCTCGTGGTGCTGGCCGCTGCGGCGAGTCTGATTCCCGCCGCTCGTATCGGCCGCATGGATCCGGCCCGGGTGCTGCGGGAGCAGTAAAGGGCAGGTGCTGGGCGGACGGATGGGGGTCGATTGCGGGGCTGGGCGAGGCGCGCGACGGCGAGACGAGCGATCGCGCCCATCTTGACGTCACGACATCACGAGCATGTGTCGAGGAATGGCTGGCGCTTCCGAACGTCTTCGTTCCGGAACCGACCGAGCGGCATGCGAGAGTCTTTGGAAGTCTGATGCCTCGGATCGATCGGTCGAGCCTGGTGCCCGGCGCTCACCTGGCCAGCCTCGCCATCGAGTACGGATTGACCCTCCGGACCACCGACGAGGACTTCGCGCGTCTTCCCGATCTACGCTGGGAGAACCCTCTCGCCCCGTGACGCCGCGGCCGACGAAAGACGGCCCCGACCGGGCGCGGAGGTCCTGACGTTCGAGGCGATCGAGGTGTGAGGCGACGGACTGCGGATCGAGGGCGAGCAACCCTCGATGGTCAGGTAGACCCTTCCTCACCGCCGTCCCGGGATCCCCGAAGCTTCTCCAGCTCTGCGATGAGGTTGTGCTCCCGGGTGACGTCCTGGGCGATCCCGACGTAGCGCACGACGCCGTATCGGTCCGTGACCGGTGAGATGGTCGATTTCTGGCGATAGATCGACCCGTCCTTGCGACGATTCTCGAAGACGGCCTCCCACGGCTTGCCCGAGCTGAGCTGGCTCCACATCTCGCGGTAGTATTCCGGTGACTGCCGCCCGCTCTGCAGGAGTCGCGGGTTCTCGCCGATGGCCTCGTCGCGCGAAAAGCCCGTGATGGTCTCGAAAGCCGGGTTCACGTACGCGATGGTGCCATCGGTATCTGTGATGATGACCGAGTTCGCCGCCTGATCGATCACCGTCGACAGCAGCTCCGTGCGGTCGCGCGCCGACACCTCTTCCGTGATGTCGAGCATCAGGCCGTAGAGCGCGATCACCTGGGTCTCGGGGTTTCTGACGCTGGTGGCGTAATGGCGCAGCCAGATCGGCTCGTGGTCCGGGATCTCGATACGGTGCTCGACGGTCTCGACCCCGGTCGACCCGGCGGCGCGCACCGCGAACTCGAGAAAGCGAGCGCGATCGTCATCCGGGATGCGACTCAGGAAGAGCCACTGGAGCGACTCCCGGGTCAGACCGACCGGTTCGCCCAGGATCGCATCGGAGTCGACGCCGACCCACAGGAACCGCTCGGGTGTGGCGTCCTCGTGCTTGAGCTGGAGGATGTAGATCACGCCCGGAAACATCTCGGCGAGCAGATCCAGTCGGCGCTGCGCCGCCTGCAGGGCAATGCCCTTCGCGCCGCCCTCGTCCTCGAGCACCAGGATCGTACCGCTGCCGGGAAGCGGAAACCCTCGCACTTCCGTGGTGATCTCGCCGCGTCCCGGGCGGGTGACCCGTACGTTGACGGCCCACGCCTCGGATGAACCGAACTGGCTGGTGCTGATGGTCGGAAGGAACTCGGTGATGGGCCGCCCCACCAGTCGGTTCTCCGGTCGCCCGAAGAGCAACTCGGCTTCACCGTTGCCCGAATCGATGGTACCATCTGCACCGACGCACAAAACCGCGGTATGGGCGACCTCCTGGAGAAGGCTCAGGCGGCGCTCGGCTTTGCGGCGAGCCTCCTGGGCATCTCGGCCTGCAGCGAACGCCCGGCGCCGCTCGGTGAGTGTCGCGAGGATCACCGCGAGTCGGGGAACGTCTCCCATCGAGACGACCTGATCGAAGCGCGGGTGGACCGACTCGGCGAGCCCCGCAGCGGCAATCGCGATCGTGACTCCTTGAAACCCCACGAGGGCGTCGGCGCGCTGCCCCGAACGGAGCGGAAGCCGGTGATCGACGAGGGCAGCCTCGAAGCCGCCGGCACGAAGCGCTTCGCCCAGGGCGTCTTCCGAGGTGAAGCGGGTCACGGCGCAGGGCAGTCCCGCTCGGCGCAGGTGCGATACCACCTGCTCGCTGAACGCGGCGTGATGGGTCAGAATCGCAATGGTGGTCTCGGTGCCGCCCGAGATCGAACCCAGCGAGCCTGCGTCTTCGACTTGGGATGACGGTACCATGGCGGGATCCCACGCTCCAGAAGGACGAGTTGCCGATGGTCGAATCAGAATCCAGAATATCAGCAGAAATGTAACGTTAATGATGTGCGAACTGAATGGCCTGACCGTCGAATGGGAGCGGGGATCTGCCCGGCCCCGCCTGCCAGCACCGGGAGGTGGCGTCGTGGCCAGTGGGTCCAGCCGCGTTGCTCCCCACCGAGCTCTCCGGCACATTGCGGATTCGGACGGTTCGGAGAGGCTCGGCCAAGGGGACGCACGACGTGTGAGTGACACTCCACGGCAGGAACGATCCTGGGAGGAGTACCTCTGAGCATGCCCTGGGGTGATGTGGGCCGGCGATGGACGGGGGCACCCCATGCCTGAAGTCGACCTCTATGGTCCGATCAAGAGCTTTCTGGAGGCGCAGGGCTCGCCGTGAAGGGCGAGATCGGGGCCTGCGACATGGTGGCGCTGCGCGGTGACGACGAACCGGTGGTGGTCGAGCTCAAGGAGCGGCTGAGTCTGGCTCTGATCCTCCAGGCGGTGGATCGGCTGCGGGTGTCCGACACGGTATACGTCGCCTTCCGCATCGGGAAAGGGCACAGCGCATCCTGGCGCTCACGTCGCAAACAGGTCACTGGCCTGTTGCGGCGACTCGGACTGGGTCTGCTCACGGTGTCCGCTCGAGGCACCGTGGTACCCGTGCTCGATCCTGCGCCCTACTCTCCCCGGCCCGATCGCCGGCGCCGTGCGCGCCTCCTCAGGGAGTTCGCCGAACGTGTCGGCGATCCCGAGCCCGGCGGGTCGGCCGCCCGTCAGCGACTGACGGCCTACCGTCAGGATGCTCTACGATGCGCCGGCGAATTGGCTCGCGACGGGGTGCTGAAGGTGAGTGTGGTGCGAGAGCGGACCGGGGTGTCACGGACCGGGCCGATCATGCGCGACAACCACTACGGATGGTTCGAGCGGGTCCGACGGGGTCACTACGGGCTCACCCCGAAGGGACGCGCCGAACTGACCGACTGGACCGAGCGCTGAGGCGACCGGGCCGTCGCGCGTCCAGTTCGTCCATCCTGAAGCGGACGCTGACCACGTAGGGGGGCTCGCCCTCACGCCAGTGCCCATAGGTCGTGGCGACGAAGGTGCCGTCCTCCAGCAGTTCCAGACCTGGATACGCTGCGTCCCAGGCGTCGGTGTTGTCCATCAGCCGGACCCGAAAGGCACCGGGGGCGCCCGTCTCGAGATCGTCCCACGACCCGACCCACAGCACCCAATCCCCCTTCGTCGGGCTCTCTGCGGCCATATCGCGAAAGGTCACCAGCAGTCGGCCGTCGGGCGCGTACCTCGCCGTGTGTCGGTCACCCGTGAGGGTCGCAGGCAACTCACGGGGTTCGGACCAGCTCACGCCGTCGTCGTCCGAAAACACGATGAACGAAGGGTGCTTGCGGGAGTTCTCACGCAGTAGCAGAGCCAGGCGCCGACCGTCGGGCGAGGCCACCAACCCAGGTTCGCAGAGGTCGGCGTCGGGGTGCTCGGCGATGACCCAGGGCTCGTTCCAGGAGAGTCCGCCGTCGCTCGATCGTGTCGCGAACACCTGAAAGGCCGCCGCCTCGCCCGAATCCCGCAGGAAGCGCCCGTCATCATGAAAGAACCCCAGCAGGTCGCCCGTCTGCTGCTGGTGCAGCGACGCCATGGCGACGATGCCACCGAAGTCACCGATGGGCTCCAGCTCGGACCAGCTTTGGCCGCGATCGTCCGAAATCGCTCGCCGGATCGGATACAATCCCGAGAAGACGATCAGCCGGGGGTGGCCCTCCGGCGTCGTGAAGCCGTACAGCGTCGGCACCTCCTGCGACGTCGCCCAGCTTTCCGGCACCGGCAGGCGCTGCGACCAGGTCAGGCCGCCGTCGTCGCTCCGCTTGTAGATGATCGGCCCCTGGCCGTGCCCTTCAGGGTAGACCACGAGCAGGGTCCCGTCGTCGAGGAGGTGTGTCGTGGGATGCCCCAGGTATTGGTTGGGATCGCGATCGACCACGGTCTGACGGCTCGACTCTCCGGCGAGGTCCACCAGGGCAATCCCGAAGGCCTCCCGCCGCACGGTCTTGTCGGCCCCGATCTCGAAGCATTGGCGCCCGGCTTCGTGCCTCCAGAAGTCGTCGCTCGACCGGCCGGGTGTGTCGGGCGACGCGCGGTCGAAGGTGGCACACACCTCGTAGGTGTCGTCGTCGAGTGCACGATAGGCGTACGGCTCGCCCGAAGCGGGATCGACCGTGTTGACCGAGGTGCGCGGGTCGGCGGCGAGTTCTGCGAGCGTCTCGGGCAGCCGTTCGTTCCGGGTCCAGAAGAGGTCGGTGGCCTCCATGATGCCGCGCAGATCGGCGATGCGGCTCGAATCCAGCTGTTGGAATCGGCCCTCGCTGGGCGATCCGATCACGATGATGCCCGCGATCACCGACACGACGACCGCGGCCGTCGCCACGATCAAGATCGGTCTTCCCGATGGTGCGCTCATGCGGCCAGCCCCCGTTCATCGCGGCGAAGTGCCGAGAGATAGTAGACGAAGGCCGTGCCCGCGATGAGTCCGATGGCCGCGACCTTGAGCAGGAACCGCGTCGTGATGTCGCCGGCGAGCAGATTGTAGACGAGGCTGGTGCCGTCGCCGACCAGGACGCTGGCCGTGATGGCCAGGGTGAGGTAGGTGAGCCACGCCCTCACGGGTGAGGCCCGGAGCACCGGCTCGGCGTCGAGCCTACGACTGTTCGCACGGGCGGCGAGAAGGAACAGGGGAGATGAGATCACCAGCGCGGCAATCGACCAGCGCATGACATCGAGGGTCGCCTGGAAGCGCCCCTGCGCCCAGAGGGGATCGGGAAAGGCGAGGTCGATGAACTGAAACCACAGCTGCCCGAGGCTGAAGGCACTGACGTAGAGGGTGCCGAACAACACGAGATACTCGAAGGCCTCGCGGGCCGAGAGCGACGGTCTCGGGCGAGGCACGGCGATGGGAAAGTCGACTTCGGCGTAGGTGGCGAGGGCCACCTCTACCTGCGCATCAGCCCAACCGGCCCCGAGCAGGGCAGCCCGGATCTCTTTGCGCCCCACGCCGTGATTCAGAGCCTCGCGCACGAAGTCCTGCAGATCATCGTTCGTGGCCACGTCCGCTCCAGGTCATGAGTGCATCTCGCCTCATCCGCTCCCGCACCCCCTCCGCTCCGTGGGGTGCAAGGTAGGGTCGAGGCGGTGGCCGCGCATGCTCGCCGTGCCCCCGAGGAGACGAAGATCAGGGGGTGTGCGTAACCAACAACTCGTGCAGCGCGTCGGGATTGTCGGCGTGCAGCCAGTGGCCTCCGGCGACCTCCCAGAGGTGGACCCTGCCCGCGCCCCGGAGGGCAGACCCCGAAGCCTCCTCCGTGCGCCGGGTCGCGGCCTCGATCCCGCGCCGCGCGTCGGCGTCCATCACCGGCGATTCCCGCGCCCGCACGATGTGGATCTCGCACCCCGCAGGTGGATCGTCGACGACACCCCAGGCGTCGAGCGCGAAGAAGTCGCGCAGCAGTGCCTCCATGACGTCGGGGTCGAGGCGCCAGATCAGTTCACCCCCCTCGGTGCGGACCAGATTGGTCGACATCCATTGGGCCACAGGAGTCGAAAACCCCTCCGCCTCGACCGCGGCCATGCCCTCCGCGCGATCCCGGAACGGTCCCGGATGGATGCGGAGCACCCGTAGGATGGCCCAGACGCTGCCGTCCGGAGGGCGGGCGGCGGGGGTCGAGTCGATGATCCAGGCGCACTCGAGACGAGGTGCTGTGTGATCGGACTGGCTGCGGGCGGCATAGCGAAGCGCGACCTTGCCCCCGAACGAGTGCCCGAGGATCGCGGGGGTGTCGAGGCCGAGGGTGGCCACCAGGCGACGCAGGTCGTCGGCGCAGGCGTCGACCGTGTGTGGTGGGGTAAAGCCCTGAGAGCGGCCGTGCTCGCGCAAATCGATGAGGAGCGCGCCCCAGTCCGGGCGTGCCTGCACGAAGCGTCGCGCCACCGAGACCCAGTTGCGTCCCGCGCCGTAGATCCCGTGCAACACCATCATCCACCGCTCGGGATCGGCGTCGGGCGCCTGGATGCGCTCGTGGTGAAGTGGTGGGTTGGGCGACAAGTCGGGGGGCATTTCGTATGTTGGCGACCGAACGCGATCTGATCCAGCCCCGGAGCTCTCACTACCATGCACCTCTTCGTTCGTCGAATCTCCGCTCTCGCGGCCGTGCTGGTCACCGCGTCGTGCGCCGACACCACGCCCGAGTCCCAGCCCGCCGCCGAGACGTCCCCCGAATCCGCCGGCGTCCCGACCCTGGCGCCGCCGCTGCCCGCAGGGGCCGAAGCGCTCTCGCTGCTGGGTGAGCCGCTCTTCGCGCCGGAGCAGGCGCCTGACGTGTGGGAGGGCCACGAAGCCAATCTGGCGGCGGCCCAGGCCGACTACGACGCCGATCCGTCCAACGCCGACGCCATCATCTGGTTGGGACGCCGACTGGCCTATCTGGGCCGATATCGCGACGCCATCGCCACCTTCACGCGCGGCATCGAACTGCACCCCGACGATGCGCGCATGTACCGTCACCGCGGCCACCGCCGCCTGACGCTGCGCGACTTCGACGGGGCCATCGACGACTTCCTGGTCGCCGTCGACCTGATCCGCGATACCGAAGACGAGATCGAGCCCGATGGATTGCCGAATGCGCTCGGGGTCCCCACCAGCACCCTCCACTTCAACATCTGGTACCATCTCGGCCTGGCCCACTACCTCCAGGGCGACTTCGAGAGGGCCCTCCTGGCCTGGAACGATTGCCTCGCCGCCTCCCGTCATCCGGACAGCGTGATCGCCACGAGCTACTGGTTGAACAACACCCTTCGGCGTCTGGGCCTCGATGCGGAAGCAAGTGCCCTGCTTGCGGATATCTCTGCCGACCTGGAGGTCATCGAGAGCACCTCGTACCTCGACGTGCTCCTGCTTCACAAGGGTGAACGCACCGTCGAAGATCTCATCGGACCCTCCGGCGCCGACGCCACGCTGGCCTCGACCACGACGGCCTATGGCGTTGCGGTCTGGCACCTCGTCAACGGGCGTCGGGACACGGCTTTCGATCTGATGGAGGGGATTCTCGGCAACACCTCGCAATGGGCCGCCTTCGGCTACATCGCCGCCGAGGCCGATGTGGCCCGGCTGGAAGGGGGTGCGCAGGGAGCCTGAGGTGTGCGGTCGGTAGCTGGCGCGAGTGGCCTGGAACTTGCTTTTTGGGAGAGTGATGAATGCTCTGGATTCTCAACCGGCGCGGCCGTACCTGGCACAGGGCCGGGGCTCGACCATGATCGTGGCCGCGGCTCTGGTCGCGACGCTGGCAGGGGCGTGTACCGAGGACTCGGTGCTCGTCACACCCCCCGACGACGATGCGGTGGTGCGCCTGGTCAGTTGGCCCGCCGAGGCCGATGTGGGGCTGGGCGAGGCCCTCGACTTTCGGGCGTGGCGGGTGAGGGCAGCCGGCGACTCGACGCTGGTGAGCGCCCGGTGGAGCGCCACAGCGGGGTCGATCGACGGGGCAGGGCACTTCGTGGCGCCGTCCGTGGCGGGATCGGTGTGGGTGGTGGCTCGGGACCCGGGGGGCTCCGGTGCGGCCGACACCAGCCTCGTATCGGTTCGAGGCCCGGACCCGCTGGTGCCCGTCTCGATCCAGGTCACGCCGGGCCCTGGACTGGACCTCCATCCGGGGCAGGGGGCGTCGTTGAGCGCCGTGGTGACCAATCACCTGGGCGCTCTGCTGACCGGTGTACCCCTCGATTGGTCGAGTTCCGCGCCGGCCGTGGTGGGAGTCGACGGCGCTGGAGTCGTCGCGGCTCGGTCGGTGGGCGCGGCCTGGATCGTGGCGCGTGTGCAGGGCGCGGCGCTCACGGACTCGGCCGAAGTACGGGTGACGCCAGTGCCCGTGGCGGCCGTCGTGATCGCGCCGCAGGCCGCCACGATTCCCCATGGCGGCTCGCAGGCTTTTACGGCTTCGGTGCTGGGCCCCGAGGGTCAGAGCCTGGTGGGCCGCACGGTGACCTGGAGTTCGGCGGCGGCGGCGGTGGCCCCCATCGACGGCAATGGCACGGCCGCCGGCGCGAGCCCCGGCACTACGACGATCTCGGCCGCGGCCGAGGGCGTGGTGGGCACCGCCATCTTGACCGTCGTCGACACCACGACGGTCGTGGGCTCCGTCACCCTGGACCCCGTCACCGCCAGCCTCCAGGTGGGGCAGACGGTGGCGTTGACCGCCGTCGTGCGGGATCCGGCGGGGGTCGTGCTCTCGGAAATGCCGGTGAGCTGGGCCTCGCGGGCGTCGCTCGTGGCCTCGGTCGACGCCACCGGCACGGTCACCGCCCGCACGCCGGGCACCGCGCTCATCGACGCCACGAGCCGAGGGGTGGTGGGAAGCGCGCAGATCACCGTCACGGCGGCCCCTCCGCCTGCGGTGGCGACGGTCGAGGTGACTCCCGCTGCGCCGTCGGTGCAGGCGGGCAACACGGTGCAGTTGACCGCTGTGCCGCGGTCGGCCGCGGGGGTCGCACTCACCGGTCGCGTGGTGACCTGGACGTCGGCCAGCACCGGCACGGCCACGGTCGATCCGGCGACGGGACTGGTGAGCGGCGTCAGCGCCGGCACCGCGCGCATCGACGCCACCTCCGAAGGGATGGTGGGCTCGGTGACGGTCACCGTCACGGCTCCCCCTCCGCCTGCGGTGGCGACGGTCGAGGTGACTCCCGCTGCGCCGTCGGTGCAGGCGGGCAACACGGTGCAGTTGACCGCTGTGCCGCGGTCGGCCACGGGGGTCGCACTCACCGGTCGTGTGGTGACCTGGACGTCGGTCAGCACCGGCACGGCCACGGTCGACCCGGCGACCGGACTGGTGAGCGGCGTCAGCGCCGGCACGGCGCGCATCGACGCCACCTCCGAAGGGGTGGTGGGCTCGGTGACGGTCACCGTCACGGCGGCCCCTTCCGGCACGCTGGCCAACGAATGCCAGAGTCCGGGCTCGGGATGGATCTGGTGTGACGACTTCGACCAGGATCGCCTTGCGGCCTACTTCGAGTATGACGCGGCCGGTGGCGCATTCAGTCGTACCGCCGGCATCGGTGCCGATGGCTCGACCGGAATGCGCGCGCGCTTCTCGCCGGGGCAGGTGGGCGCCGGGTCCTTGCATCTCGCCGTGGGACGCACCCCGCAAGCGTACTTCCGGCCGGCCGACGCGGGCACGGCCGACTACCGCGAGCTCTACTACCGCGTCTACCTGCGTCACCAGCCCGGCTGGGTCGGTGGAGGAGGCGACAAGCTCAGCCGTGCCTTCGTCTTCGCCTCTCCCACCTCATGGGCCCAGGCAATGATCGCGCACGTCTGGTCGACGGGGTCGGGTGGCAACTATCTGGGATTGGATCCGGTGCGAGGGACCGATGCTGCGGGCACGCTGGTCACGACCCAGTACAACGACTTTGCGAACATGACCTGGCTGGGCCTCGATGCGTCCAACACGCCGGTCTTCGACGCGGCTCATGTCGGTAGCTGGTACTGCATCGAGACCCACGTGCGCCTCAACGACGCGGGCCAGTCGAATGGAGTATTCGAGCTCTGGATCGACGACCAGCTCGAGGCCCAGCGCAGCGGACTGAACTGGCTGGGGAGCTTCAGCGCCTACGGGTTGAACGCCGTCTTCCTGGAGAACTACTGGAACAGCGGATCCCCGGTGCAGCAGGAACGCTACATGGACAACTTCGTGGTGGCGACCCAGCGGATCGGCTGCTGATGCGAGGTCGTGCGGCGTTGCGCCGGTTCGTGTAGCTTCAGGCTTCGAAACCCACCTTGAAGAACGAACCCAGGAGGCGCAGCATGACCATCGCCAAAGTCATCGAGATCCTCGCCGAGGGCGACAGCATCGAAAAGGCCATCGAGAACGCCGTGGCCGAAGCCGGTCGCACGGTGCGCAACATTCGCAGCGTCTACGTGGCTGATACCCAGGCCCTCGTGCGTGACGGCAAGGTCAGCACGTACCGAGTGAACACGCGCATCACCTTCGTGGTCGGAGACCGCGACGTCGGCTGACCTCGCCCCGGCACTCGCCCGGGTGCGGGCGATCGTGCCGCCATCGCCGCTGGTCGAGGCGCCGGAGTTGTCCGAGCGCCTCGACCGGCCCGTGGCCCTCAAGCTCGAGTCGCTGCTCACCACGGGGTCGTTCAAGGTGCGGGGCGCGGCCGCCTGCATCCAGGCCCTTACGCCGGCCCAGCTCGCGCGTGGGGTCGTCACCTGTTCGTCGGGAAACCATGGTCGCGCCGTAGCCTTCGTGGCCGAGCGACTGGGGATCGACGCCGTCGTCTGCGTGCCGGAGTGGGTGGATCCGGTCAAGTTGGCCGCGATTCGAGCCCATGGCGCCGAGGCGGTGCTGGCCGGCGCGACCTACGACGAAGCCGAGGCGCTGGCGCTCGAGCTGACACGGACGCGGGGATGCACCTTCGTGCCCCCCTTCGACCATCCCGAGGTGGTGGCAGGGCAGGGCACCATCGCCCTGGAAGTGCTGGCACAATGGCCGCAGGTGGCTGAAATCGCGGCACCACTGTCCGGGGGCGGGCTCGTGGGTGGCATCGCCCAGGCGCTCGAGGAGCGTGCGCCCCACGTGCGCGTGACTGCGGTTTCCGCCTGGCGCGCGCGCGTCATGTTCGAGAGCCTGCGAGCCGGGCACCCGGTCGAACTCGCCGAAGAAGAGACGATTGCGGGTGCCCTGGCCGGAGGCATCGGCCTCGACAACGCGGTCACCTTTGCCCTCGTGCGCGACCTCGTTTCGCACCACCTGAGCGTGGACGAGGCCGCCATCGAGCGGGGCATGGCCTACGCCTATGGCGAACTGGGCCTGGTACTCGAAGGCGGTGGGTCGGTGGCGCTGGCCGCCGCGCTCGACGGCCAGCTCACGGGCTCGGACCCCCTCGTGCTCGTGCTGTCGGGGGGCAATGTCGATCTGACACGCCTGGCGCGCGTGATTACCGAATACGCGCCACCACGATCCGGGAACGGGCATCCCCGGTAATGGCGAGTTCAGCACCCGTGCCGGTGCCATTCGACACGAAGTCGTGGATCCGGATCCCGGCGGGACCGATCGTCCCGGTGAAGGTCGCGTTCTGCTGGAGCGAACGGGTCGGGATGCCGTTGTCGGTCATGGTCACGGGCCAGGGAAAGGAGCCTGTGGGGCCGGGAGGCGATCCCTCGCACGGTGGGTGGTCGGCCGCGAAGCAGAACACCTCGACCGAGGTCACGAAGTCGTAGCTCGTGAAGGCACGAGCGGGTTCCGGGGCCTCGGTGGAGTGAAGCATGATGGCCGCAGCGAACTGCTCGAGCAGGCGCGGAAAGGTCTGCCCCACCGTGGCCTCGATACCGGGGATTCCGGGTAGGGTCGCGGTGGCGTTGAGGGTCTTGAAGAGGGGGGCGTCGGCCAGAGGTGCCGAGGCGGCGTTGCCGTATGCGTCGCCCAGCCAGCGCAGAAAGGTCCATCCCGAGCCGTAGACGGTGTGCGCGGTCCCGGCTCCGCTGGGGGTCACCACGATTCCGTTGGGCTGCGTGCTCAGGAATCCCTGGATGCGGAGCATACGGAGCGCGATGCCGTAGAACTCGGGCTTGATGGGCCCCCGGTTGCCTTCGAACCCGGTATCGAGGATCAACTGGTCTGTCACGCGTGTGTTGACGCTGGGTCCGCCGACGGTCGACCAGGCCACGCGGTTGGACAGGTTGCCCGCGATCTCGGCCGAACCCTCTTCTTCCCACGACGGATGGTAGGGATCGGCGAGGGAGAGCGGGCGCTCGATGGACTTGTAGAGCGAGCTGACGTGCTTCATTTCGTGCACCAGCGTCTCGAGCGACTGCCAGTTGGCGCCGTCGGCATTGTCCTGGGCCAGGATGAGTGAGGCGCTGAAGTAGATGTACTCGCCCTGGTTCGACGCCGGGCACGACGCCGTGGTGAAGAAGTCGCCGCTCCAGACGAAAGCCGCCGTCCCCGACCCCACCACAGGCGAGATGAACACGATCACCTTGCCATTGCCGTCGATGTCGCTTACGCCGTCGAAGTACTGGTCGATGATGGGCTTGCCGTGGGCCTCGTAGAAGTCGGCCATTCGCTGCACGTGTGCGGCGGTGACCGGCGTGGTCTGGGATTGCTGCTGGTCCTGATAGAAGGCGAGGCGGTCGTTCTCCCAGATCTTCACGGCCGTCACCTTGGTGCCGGCGGGGGTGCAGCTGGTGGGGGTGGTGGGATCGATCTGGAGCGTCGCCGGCAGGGGGGCCGGCTGCAGTCCCGATGCGCTGAAGAGGGACGGGCGAGCCAGATTCTGACGTCCGAGGCGGCGCACCAGCGCCGCTTCGCGGGCCCGCAGATCCATATGGCTCTGCGCCGTGCGTTCGGCCATGCGCGCCGCTTCGACCAGCCCGGGCACGTCGAGGAGTCGGCGGACCGCCGTCGATTGGGAAGCCGTCGGTGCCGCAAGCGACGCGGGCGGTGCGGAGACGGCCGCTCCCCCGAGAGGATTGACGATCAGACTGACATTGCCGATGTCCGTGCTCCACACCGAGTCGGCCAGAGTCCGGATCATCGCCACCCGATAGCGATCCCCATTGCTGCCCGCGGGCAGAATCACTCCACAGTCGCCTGGCGCAGGCACCGGCAGGGCGATCCATTCACCCACGGCCAGCGAGACGGTCTCGGAGCAGTCCCGCACGGAAAAGGTGGCGCCGGCGGTCTTGCCCTGGGCGGCTGCGGAGATGGTGGCCTCTCCGAAGGCCATGGACGTGGCCTGTCCCGTGGCGTCGACGGTGGCTACGGCAGTGTTCGACGACGACCACACGAATTCGACGCCGGAGACCGTGGCACCCGTGGCCGTCCGGGCCACCGCCTCGAACTGCGAGGTGGCTCCGATGGTGGTGACCGAACTGCCCTCGGGCGTGACCACGATGCGGTCGACGGTGGGCGGGGGCGGAGAGGTTCCGTCGTTGGAACACGCGGCCAGGGTGGCGACCAAGGCCAACGCGAAGAGCTGTCGCATCCGGGTCATGGGGTCTCTGCTCTGGGGCAGTTTGGGTGCGGCATGGAATTCGTTGTTACTCGAACCCTACGGCGACGTGTCATGTTCCTGTCGCGCACCCTCGAGTATCGGCCGCGCAGGCTCGGTCCGGAAGCTTCCGCACATGGCCCGTCCGCGTCAGCCCGCAGGACCAGCCCGGAACACCGCCCAGGCCAGGGCGGCCCACCCGGCGAGCAGGGCCAGGCCCCCGAAGGGAGTCACGGCCCCGAGTCCCCGCACTCCGGTTCCCACCAGGATGTACAACGACCCCGCAAAGATCACCACGCCCGCCACCATCGACCACCCGGCGAGGGCGATGGTCGGCGCAACCGAGGGCCACCGGGCCCAGGCGGCTGCGACCCCGAGCAGTGCTACCGCATGCACGAGTTGATAGCGCACGGCGGTCTCGAAGATCTCGAGGTCGCCGGGGGTCAGATGATCGCGCAGGGCGTGTGCGCCAAAGGCCCCGGCAGCCACCCCGGTGAATCCGAACAGGGCGGCGACGATGACGAAGGTACGGTCCATGACACGGTCTCGCAGATCAGGTGGGGTGGGGCTCGAAGTCGCGGTCAGTGTGCGACGGCATACGCCTCGCGACGCGGATCGGCGGCGGCGGTGAGGGTGCGCGATCCCGGCTCCACCAGGATCATCTGTGCACCGCCGAAGGTGGCGGTCCAGTCGCTGACCACGCGCAGGCGGTGGCCGCGGGCGGTGAGGGCGTCGCGGACCGCGGCGGGTACGCGGTCCTCGATCGAGACGGCCAGTCCGCCGTAGCTGCGAAAGCGGGGGGCCTCGAGCGCGGCCTGGGGGGTCATGTCGAAGAGCAGCAGGTTGTGGACGATCTGCAACAACGACTGCGTCTGCGAGTCCCCACCCGGGGTCCCGAGCGTGAAGGCCAGCTCGCCGCCCCGTGTGGCCAGCATCGGAGTCAGGGTATGAAATGGGCGCTTGCCGGGGGCGATCCGGTTGGGGTGACCCTCCTCGAGAGTGAACAACGCACCCCGGTTCTGGAGCATGACCCCGGTGGTGGGCTCGAACAGCCCCGAGCCGAACCCTGCGAAGAGCGACTGGATCCAGCTCACCGCATTGCCCTGGGCATCGACCACGGTGAGGTAGACCGTGTCCCCGAGATCGCGCCCCTCGAGGTCCTGTCCTCCGGCCACCGGATCACCGATTCCCGAGCGCACCTCGGCGGCCGCCTGGGCGGGATCGACCTGCGCGGCGCGCCCGGCGAGGTAGGCCGGATCGAGCAGTTCACCCACCGGCACCTCGGCCATCTCGGGGTCGGCGATCCAGCGGTCGCGGTCGGCAAAGGCCAGCTTCTTCAGCTCGATCAGGGTATGGAGATAGTCGGGGGTGTTGAGTCCCATATCCTGGAAAGCAAACGACTTGGCCATCTCCATCTGCTGTAGTTGCGTAAGTCCCTGCGTGTTGGGTGGCAGCACGTAGAAGGTGTGATCCAGGTAGTCGGCGCTCAGCGGATCGACCCACGAACTCGTGTGCGCCGCGAAGTCCGGCTCCCGCAGGTATCCGCCCCGCTCCTCGAGGTACCCGGCCAGGGTGCGGGCCACGTCGCCGGTGTAGAAGCCCGCCTTGCCGTCCTTTGCGATGCGCTCGAGAGTGACGGCCAGCGCCGGGTTGGTGAGTAGCGATCCCACGGCGGGGGGCGCACCGTCCTGGGGCAGGAACTGGGCTCGTCCCTCGGGCGAAAGATCGCTCCCTTGCGCGGCGAAATCGGCGCCAAGTCTCGACGAGACCGGAAACCCGTCGCGGGCGTAGCCGATGGCGGGCGCCAGCAACTCGGCCATGGGGCGTGAACCGAAGCGCTCCAGGGCGTCGACCCAGGCTGCCACCGCGCCCGGCACGCTGACGGTGAGGGGGCCCACCCCCGGCATCTCGGTCGCACCCGCGGCCGCGAAGAACTCTGGTTTGGCCAGAGCACCGGCCCGGCCCGAGCCGTTCAGCGCATGCACGCGCCCGCTCGAGGCGTCGTAGACCAGCGCAAATGCGTCACCCCCCACGCCGTTCATGTGGGGTCGCACCACGGCGAGCACACCGGCCGCGGCGATGGCGGCGTCCATGGCGTTGCCCCCGTCGGCCAGCACGGCGAAGGCGGCAGCTGTCGCCAGCGGATGGTCCGACACCACGGCGCCGTGCGTGCCGCGCACCTCGGGACGATTGGTGGCCGGAAACACCGGAAGCACGGGCGGGGCATCTGCCGCCATCTCGTCGCCCGTACCCGGGGCATCGCCCGGTGCACACGATACCAGAGCGAGCGCCGGGGCTCCAAGGAAGAGTGCGGTGACCAGGCTACGGCGTGCGAAAGGTGGATCGATCATGGTTCGCGTGGGGTGTGCGTCAGCGGGATGCGGCGGTGCGCCTGTGCGCACGATTCGGTGGGGGATCGGTGCGCGATCCTGGGGGAGAATGGACAGCGCGCTCTCGCCACGCCAGTGGCCCCGGACTCGCCTCGCTCTCGGGCGCGACCCGCTTCACCTGCAGGCGACGAGCCTGTACCCTTACCAGGTCTGCACATTCCCGGGCGGCGTTCCCCCGGGCGTCTTTTTTCCGACAAGGGGTCCCATACCCTTCGCACCGTCGGCCGCGCGTGGCCCCCGAGTCGTTCGAGGCGTCTCGTCTCCGTTGGCGATTGCAGCCTGGATCGCCCTCGCCCACGGCATGAACGACGCCTATGCGGCCTTCCTGCCGCCCCTGCTGCCGCGGATCATGGGCAATCTGGGGTTGTCTGTGGCGCTGGCCGCGACGCTGACCATGACCTTTTCCGTGTCGCAGTCGCTGCTGCAACCGCTGGCCGGCTTCGCCACCGACCGCTACGGGCCCAGGGCGTTCGTGGTGGCGGGTCCGTTGATGTCGGGCGTGTTCCTTTCGTTGCTCGGGCTGGCCCCCGGGCTCGGTGCGTTGATCGCGTTGCTGGTGCTGGGCGGCCTCGGGAGCGCCCTGTTTCACCCCCCGGGAGCCGCATTCGCAGCGCGAACGCATGAAGGGAAGGGAAGTGGGCTGCGGTTCTCCTTCTTCTCGTTCGGACGGGCGTTGGGATTCAGCATGGGGCCTCTGTTGGCTGTGGCCCTCGTGTCGCGCTGGGGATTTGCGGGGCTCGCGTGGGCCATGGTGCCCGCACTCATCGTCTCGCCCATGCTCTGGTGGGTACTGCCGCGCGGGCGCAGCGATCTCGAGGCACCCCCTCCTCCGGGACCTCGCACCGTGGGGCGCCTGCTCATGGGACCCCTGGGGCTCGTCTTCGGAATCTCGGCCGTCGCGGCGTTCGAACAGCGGGTCTTCTTGACCTTCATGCCGCTCATTGCTGCGGCGGACGGCCGCTCCGAGGCGCTGGGGGCCGTGGTGCTGAGCATCTACCTCGGAGCCCAGGCGCTGGGCACGCTCACCGGGGGCATCCTGACCGACCGCATGGATCGGCGTCGGCTGCTGGTGGGACTCAGCCTGCTGGCGCTGCCTGCGCACGGCCTGGTGTTGGCGCTGGACGCGGGCAGCCCGTGGGGGTTCGCCGCCGCGGCGTTCGCCGGTTTCACGAACATGGCCATGCTGCCACCGGTGGTGATCCTGGCGCAGGAGCTCGTGCCCGCCGGGCGGGGGGTGAGTTCGGGGATCGTCATGGGACTCGCCTGGGGGACAGGCGCCCTCTTCCTGCCGTTGATCGGCCTCGTGGGTGACGCCGTGGGGCCGCGGATGGCGGCCCTCTTCGCCGTTCCGCTCTTCCTCCTGGCCACCGCACTGGCTCTGCACCCGACGCTGCGAAGGGCGGCGCGAGATACTGGGGCGTCACGGAGAGAGTCGGACGAGGAACCCAGCGAGTTGCGGCGGGAGTCGGATGGGGAACCCAGCGAGTTGCGGCGGGAGTCGGATGGGGAACCCAGCGAGTTGCGGCGGGAGTCCGCCGAGGGACCCAGCGTTGACCCGAATGGGGGTGGTCGGTAGCTTTTCGCGTTCTGGGGCAACGTTTTCGTGCCCATCGCGCACCATCCTCGCACCGTAGACCCGTCCATGGCGAAGCGCCATCCCGGTTCGTCCCGTAGCCATCGCGAGAAAGCGAAGGCCGAGCCCGACGACGTGTTCGTCGCCCGCGTGCTCGAGTTCACCCACTGGGCGAAGGGCAACAGCCAGGTCCTGATCCTGTTCGGGATCGCCCTTGCCCTGGTGATTTTCGGGTCGCTCTACTATGTGAATTGGCGTCACACCCAGAGCCAGGCGGCGGTTGCCGAGCTCGAGCGCATCTCCCAGTCGGTGGGAGTCAGCGACCCCGAGGCCACCAAGATCTCGCTCGAGCAGTATCTGGAGCGGTTCTCCGGTACCGCTCATGCCTCAGAGGCGCGGCTTCTGCTCGCTCAACTCTACCTCGATGGTGGACAGGCCGGTCAGGCGCTCGCGACCCTCGATGCAGCGCGGGTGCCGCTCTCCAATCCGATGGGGGTGCCGCTTGCGGTGCTCCGCGCGCGCGCGCTCGAGTCGCAAGGCCAGATCGCCGAGGCGGAGGCGTTGTACCTGCGCATCGCCGATGGTGCGGAGCTCGCGTTTCAGCGCATAGGCGCACTGGATGACGCGGGTCGACTGCGAATGTTGAGGGAAGACTACGCCGGCGCGGCAGAGGTCTACCAACGCCTCCTGGACAATGAGCAGTTCTCGGTCGAGCAGCAGGGCATCTACGAGATGCGTCTCGGCGAGGCCCGGGCCCGAGCCCGTACCCGGGGCTGAGGGCTGACCGGGGTCGGACTGAAGACCCGGCCAGGATCCGCTGAAGGCCGGTTCGAGGCCCGACCGAGAGCCCGACCTGCGGGAAACGGAGCAGGTCGTCGGGGGCGAT
The DNA here is from genome assembly GCA_964521385.1 of uncultured Gemmatimonadaceae bacterium. Lineage (GTDB taxonomy): Bacteria > Gemmatimonadota > Gemmatimonadetes > Longimicrobiales > Gaopeijiaceae > Gaopeijia. Next base: position 67,650 of record CAZFRU010000011.1, read on the forward strand.
GGAGCCCCTGCGCACTTCGCGGCCCTGGAAGGGGCGAACAGCGCACCGGTCGAATTCGACGCCAGGCTCGAGCGCTTCTTTCAGCGCCTGGAGCCGGAAACTGCGCAGAACGACCAAGCCGCACGCGCACGTGATCGATTTGCGGCCGTGGAAGCGGCAGACCGCGCACAGCGGGGCCCCCACGCGAGGCTCGAGCGCTTTCTTCAGCGCCTGGAGCCGGAGACTGCGCAGAACGACCAAGCCGCACGCGCACGTGATCGATTTGCGGCAGGGCGGCGGCGTCCCGGACCTGGTTTCCCGGACCTGGCTTCCCGGAGTCGGCTTCAGAGAAGCGACGTCACAGAAACGACGAACCGGCGAGCCAGCCCTCGGGTCTGACGGGCCCGCCTGGGATCGAGAGGACTCGGCGGGCCTTCGCCCGCCGATCCATCCCTTGAATCAGGCCATTGAGACAGGTCGACGGGGTGGTCGAGCGGTCGGGAGCCGGCGAATCGGCTGCGTTACCCAAATGAGCCCCGGCCTGGGCCCGACGGACGGTTCAACGTGCGAGAACGAGGGCCAGATCGGGTGTCGGCGGGCGGCAAAGAGAGCCAGATCGGGTGTCGGGGTGCGGGAAAGAGAGCACGCGGTCGGCGGCGGGTGGGCCTGTGCGCACTTTGCGGCCGTGGAAGCGGCAAACCGCGCACAGCGGGGCCCCCACGCGTGGCGCGGGCGCTTTTTTCAGCTCCTGGAGCCGGAAACTGCGCAGAACGACCAAGCCGCACGCGCACGTGATCGATTTGCGGTAGGGCGGTGATCCGGTGGGGTTTCGGTGACTCGCGGGCCGCCTTCGCCCGGTTCTCCACGTAATCCACAACGTCGTATAATATGTATTATGTAAATCTGAAGTCGCGCTTCCGTCGCGCTTCCGTCGCCCTTCCGAGGAAACTCCGAGGTTGCGCTTCCATCGTGCACCCATCCCCCTTCCGAGGAAACTCCGGAGGCACGCATCCGTCGCGCACCCATCGCGCTTCCGAGGAAACGCCGAAGGAGAGTCCGGAGGAATGTCCCTCCTGGGTTCCCCGCACCCGCGCCACCAGGGGTCCCGAACGAGGCGGCGCCGTCACGCCTGATCCTTGCGAGGTATCGGCTGCTGGCCGCGCCCGTTCACCCGGCAAACGAACGTCCTTGCCGCAACCGTTTGCCCGGCCAACGGACCTCGTTGCCGCTACCGTCTCCCCGGCAGACGGACGTCCTTGCCGCTACCGTTCACCCGGCCAACGGACCTCCTTGCCGCTACCGCCCGTCCGGCTTGCGACCGAGCACCGCGATGCGGCGCCGGAGCAAGGGCACGTAACGCTGCATGGCCCGCTCCACGACGCGCAGCACCGGCAGATGGGACTCGGCGTAGTACGCACGCTCGATCTCGAAGCCTGCCGCTTCGAGATCCTGCCGTAGCCGGGCCATCGACTTGTAGTCGACGTGGGTCGGATCGGGCTTCAGGACGATGTTGTTGTTCTTCAACACCTCGAGAATGTGGCCACGGTGCGGCGTCCAGACGCTGAAGACGCCTCCGGGTCGCAGCAAGCGGAAGGCTTCGGCGGCCACCCGAGCCGAGTCCTCCGGATACAGATGCTCGAAGAGGTCGGCGCAGATCACCTGATCCCATGCGGCCTCCTCGAGGCCTGTGGCCCCGGCGTCCGCCTGGACGAAGCTCACCCCTGCCCTGGGATCCCGTGCCAGGCGCTCGCGGCACAGCTCGATGCTGCGGGCCGAGAAGTCGACGCCCACGATCTCCCGCACCCGGGATCCCAGGACCCATTCGAAGGTGCCCCAGCCGCATCCCAGGTCGACCACCCGATCCGTGGCCTTCGGCGTGGCGATCTCGAGCACCTTCGCGACCCGATACCGCTGAAAGGGGCTCTCCAGATCGGTAAGGTGGTCGGTGTCGCCATCGAAGTACGACGACGAATCGTAGTACGCCTGGTCGATGCGTCCCTCAGGTCGGGGTTCAGCCATGCCTACAAGCGGCCGGTCAGGTCGAGAAAGCGCAGCTTCCACACCCTCCAGATCGCCTCGCGCACGATGCGCTTCGACATCTTCGACTCTCCCGAATCGCGCTCCGTGAACACGATGGGAACCTCGACGGGTGTGAATCCCCTGCGCCAGGCGCGCAGCTTCAACTCGATCTGAAAGGCGTAGCCGTTGGACTGGATCCGACTCAGGTCGATGGCTTCCAACACCTCACGGCGAAAGCAGTTGAAGCCTCCCGTCGTATCTCTTACTGGAAGTCTCGTGATGGTGCGGGCATACCAACTGCCGAACAACGAGATGAGCAAGCGTCCGATGGGCCAGTTGACCACCGTCACCCGCCCCTCGACATACCGAGACCCCACGACGACGGGATGCTTCTCGGCGGCCTCCAGCAGCGTCGGCAGGTCTTCGGGACGGTGCGAGAGGTCGGCGTCCATCTCCATGAGCCAGCCGTATCCCTGTTCGAGGCCCCAGGCGAAACCGGCCAGATAGGCGCGACCGAGACCCTGCTTTTCCATGCGATGCAGAACGTGGACGCGGGGGGCGTGGGTCGCGGCCAGGAAGTCGGCGATCTCGCCGGTTCCATCGGGCGAATTGTCGTCGACCACGAGAATATCGAGGCGGTCGTCGACGTCCAGCACGGTGGGTACCACCCTCGGAAGGTTGGCTCTCTCCTGGTAGGTGGGCATGATCACCAGCGTGCGATCTGCGTTGTTCATGCGTTTGGAGACCTGCTCGTGGAGGCGCGTGGAGAAGGAAAGGCGGCGAGCACGGCGGCAGGCACGACTTCGATGAGGGTGGCCCAGATGCGCGCGGCGACGGCCAGGGCCAGGGCGGCCTCGCCCGGGAGAACCGGCAACAAGAAGACCACCATCGCCGACTCGCGAATGCCGGCTCCAGCGGGCGCAAAGACCACCAGATAACCTACAAGGTAGGCGGCCGCAAAGGCGGGGCCGACCTGGAGGAAGGGCGCCCACCCTTCGAGCCCGAGGAAGAGCAGCCAAAACGCGGCAGCGTAGATCGCCCAGTTCAGGGCGTACCAGGCGGTCCAGCGCAGGCCGAAACCGGGCCGTGCGGCGGGGTCGGTGAAAACGGGTGACACCCCGGGCTGCTCCGCAGAGTCGGGCGCCAGGCTCCGCGCCCTGCCCCGCGCGGCGCGGTCGGCCAGGCGCCGCCAGAGGCGCTCGAGAACGCGCGCGGATCGGGGGATCGAGGTGGCGACGACGACCAGGGCGGTGACCCCCAGGCCGCACCATCCGACGATGCGGTAGCTCTGGTTCGGGCCGAAGAATGCGCCCAGGCCGACGAGGGTGGCCCCCAGCAGGGCCATCCCCTGCCCTACCACGGCCGCCGCCGTAGCGACCGCGGGAGAGACGCCCTCTCTGCGGGCGAGCCAGGCCAGCCCCGCGATCTGCAGCACCTTGCCCGGCACGTACCGGCCGAGGTTGGCCACCATGTAGACGCGGACCGCGGTGAGGAGCGGAAGCTGCGGCCCACCCATCTCGCGCACCATGCGGGCCCACAGCCATCCGGACAGGACGTAGCCCGCTCCCATCATCGCGACGGAGCCCACGAGGGGCAGCGAGCTCGGTTGCCAACGGCCGAGATCGATCCGAGCGAAGTCGGCCCATTGCACGCCCACCCGGTCGAGCACGAACCAGGTGACCAGGGCGGTCAGCCCCAGCTGGACGCCCCATCGGGCCCACGGACGCCAACCCCTGGGCCGCCCCGGCACAGCGGGCTCAGACGTCGTCGTCGTCACGCCTCGTGCTCCGAGCTCGGGATCCCACCGCGAGACCCGCAAGAAGGAGCCAGGACACGGTGCTCACCATCATTCCCGTACGCACGGGGCCATCGGTGCGCACTTCGAGCACCACTTCGTGCGACCCTGCGGGCACCGGCAGGGCCTGGAGCGTGTGGTAGGCCCGCAGCACCGGCACCTCGACGCCGTCGACGGTGGCGTGCCAGGTCGGATAGTAGTTCTCGGCCACGGCCAGGATGGCGTCGGCATCGCTCGTGACCCGCAAGCGAATGCGGTCGGGCCCGTCTTCCAGCCATTCCACCGAGCCCTGCGGGTCGGCCGAGCCCAGCTCGAGGTCGAGCGCCTCGGCCGAGGGCGAAAGGACCACGGTGGTGGCTGGATCGAAGGTCGCCTCCATGATGCGAGCCACTGCGCGATCGTCGTCCACGAGCTCGGCTCGTCCCACCAGACGGGCGCGGTCGAGCGCGGGTGTAGCGTAGACCACCTCGTACAGGACGCCTCCCTGCAACTGTGTGGCACTGACCGGCTCGAAGACCGGAAAGCCCGGAATCTCCTGCTCCTCCATGGGCCCGAATTGCCGTGCGGGCCACACCACGTAGCGCACACCGAGCAGTCGGTTGATGTTGGGACTCCGGAACAGGTTCTCGGGGCTGCCGCCCCCCATCATGCCCGTGAGTTCGCGGTACCGCCGCAGGTCGTTGGGATGGTGTCCTCCAGCCAGCTCGAGTCCCCACATGCCCAGCCGGACTTCGGGCCCGAGCGGCTGGCCCCCGCCCAGATCGAGCACCCGAAAGGGGTCGTTGGTCGCCTGCTGGGCAAGCAGGTAGTCGACGTTGGCGTCGCGGGCCGTGAACTCGTCGAAGTCGCGGGTGAGCAGGAACCGATCCGAGATGCGGGCGCCGTCGAAGACGATCACGCAGGCCAGCAGGCCCACGACCCCCGACGCCTTCAGCCATCCTCCCCGCCCTGCCCAGACCAGTGCCGCCACCGCGGCCGCTACCGCCGTGGCGATGAGAAAGCCCTGGGTGATGTACGGTTCCAGCGTCTGAAGGGCCTGCGCCTTCTGCGCCTCGAGCGGCCGTGAGAATATGGCCTGCCACATGCTCAGGAGGACGCCCGAAGAGGCCAGCAGCATGCCCACGCCGAGAACTCCGGTGGCTCCCCACAAGAAGCGCTGCCCGTTTCTGCCCTCATCGGGCCGTCGCGCAGTGGTCCAGGCCAGCGCGCGATCGACGCCGAAGGCTGCCAGCGTCGTCAGCCCGAACCCGCTGAGGAAGATGACCATGCTTGGCGCCCGGAACAGTTTGAGTCCCGGGACGATGCCGTACATCAGCCCCCAGATCGGCGTCCATTCGTTCAGCGTGTAGAGAAAGGCGATGCCCGCCAGGGTCGCGAAGAAAAGACGCAGTCCCTTGCGTCGTGCGCCGAAGAAGGAGAGCTCGGCCAACAGGAGCAGGGCGAGTCCCATGTACTCGCTGTTGTACTTGAAGGCGTTGCGACCCCAGTACGTGCCCTCGGTCCAGCGCCCGTTGTAGGTCGACGCCCCGACGAATTCGGGCACGAGCAGGCTCGAGACGGCCTCTTCCGGATGCATGCCCCACGACGATGCGTAGACACGGTTGGCCTCGCTCGAGGCCTGGGTCGTGGTGGAGCTGCGGCGCGATGCGTCGCCGATGTAGTCGAGAGCCGGCAGGAGTTGCACCGCAGCGGCTCCGGCGCCTACGAACGAGATGGCGACGAAGGCCGTGAACCGCATCCCCGGGTGCGCCATGCGAGCGGAGGGTGGGGATGGGATGGCCGGCTCGGTACTCGCCTCGGCACTGGCCCTCGCTCGGGCACGGGCGCGCAGCTCCGAGACGGTGCGGAACAGGGCATACGCTCCTACGGCTCCGAACAGGAAGTAGGCCATCTGGAAGTGCGTGGTCAGGATGGTGACCGCCACCACGGCGCCGATGCCCGCCAGCGCGCTCCATCGCCCTCGTGCGAACCACGCCTCGACCGCCCAGAACAGCAGAGGCGTCAGCGCCGTTACGAACATCTTGCCGTCGTGGGCCGGAAAGACCAGGGTCACGAAGAAGGGCGCCACCATGTACCCGAGCCCGGCCACCAGGGCCGCGGCTCTGCTGCAGCCCAGCGTGCGCGTCCAGCCGTAGGTGAAGAGCCCCGCGAAGAAGACGTGCAGCACGAGCTTCCATCCCAGCGCCCGAAAGGGCTCGAGCAGGAGCAGCAGCAGCAGCGAGGGCGGGTACAGGGAGTCGCCGCCGGCCAGCGATTCGAGGAAGGGCGTGCCCCCGAGGATGATGGGGTTCCACAGCGGAAAGTCGCCGCCCTTCAACGCCTCGGCATAGAAGGCCCGGGCCATGTAGCCCAACCCCTCGGTGTCGGCTCCGTACAGCATCTCGCCCGAGAAGACGAATCGACGAAACAGCACCAGGGCGACGACCGCGAACACGACCGGAGGAAGCCAGCGCGGAATCTCCACGTGCTCGGGCGCCCGGGTAGCCGCCTCAGCCGCTGACCCGGGATTCGGGGCAGCCGCGCCGGACGGATGATCGGGAGGGGGAGGGCGACTGGCGCCGCGTTTGGGGCCGCGATTGGGCTTCGCCATGTAGGGATCAGATGAGGAACGGGAAACGAGTAGGGCTCAACCGGTTTCGGAGGGCGCGGGAGGGGTACGTCCGTCGACCAGCGCCTGGTAGATGGCCAGATGCCGATCGGCGAGGCGAGCGTTGCTCCAGCGCTCGACCACGCGCCGGCGGGCCTCTGCGCCCATCGCACCAAGGTCGGCCTCGGTGAGCAGCCGCGCCACCGTGCGGGCGAGGTCGGCAGGGTCGCCCGGCTCGAACAGCCCACCCACCGCGTCGTCGACGATTTCCGGCAGGCCACCCACGCGCGAGGCCGCGACCGGCACCTCGCAGGCCATGCACTCCAGAGCGGCCACCGAGGTGGCCTCCATGAGCGAGGGAAACACCGCGAGCTCGCCCGAGGCCAGCAGCGCCGGCATCTCGACATGGGAACGCGCCCCCAGAAAGAGGGCGCGATCGGCCACGCCCAGCTCTTCGGCCAGCGCCTCGAGTCGTGCACGCTCGGGCCCGTCACCGACCAGCACCGCCTCGACATCGAGTTCCCGGACCAGGAGCGGTAGCGCCCGCACCAGGAATTCGACTCCATTCTTCTCGAACAGCCGTCGGGGCACCACGATGCGTCGACGCCCCGCCCTCGGCGCATCCAGCGCAGGCGCGACCGGCCGGAATCGGTCGGTGTCGACCCCGTTGGTGAGGGCTTCGACCTGGTGTCCCGGCGCCAACCCCTCGGCCACCCGCGCGATCTCGCCGCTGGCCGCCAGGTTGTAGTCGGCCGCCTGTATGAAGCGACGAAAGACGGGCCTCCACAGAGGCGATTGGGCGCGCTTCAGGAAGTGGCTCGTGTGGTAGGTGGTGACCAGCGGCGTGCGGCGAGCGCGGCGAGCGCGACGCGCCACCATGGCGGGCGGCACCGAGGCGATGTCCTGCGCATGCAGCACATCGGCGCGCCGGGCCAGCTCCCTCATGCGGGGGGTGGAGAAGAGCGCATGGGTCGCCCAGCCCAGGGTGTTGCGGGCCGGAAGCCAGGTGCGCCAGACCCCCACCCCTTCCATCACCTCGTGGGCGGCGAAGTCGGGGTGCGATCGTGACGTGACCATCTGGACCTCATGTCCGCGCTCCGCGAGCGCCCGACAGAGATGATAGACGTGGCTCTCGAGGCCGCCCACTTCCGGCGGAAAGTAGACGCAATGCATGAGGATCGAGAGGGGGCGCTCCACCCGCTCGCTCACGGTCGCTCGGAGCCCGGCGGCCCAGACGCAGGGGTAGATCCCGGCCGAGCCGCGGACAGAGGCGAAGGCCCAGCCGCGGGTGGAGGCGAAGGCACAGGCGCGGGCGGAGTTGCAGGTACGGGCGCGGACCCGGGCGAAGACGCCGAAGGCTGCCAATCGTCGGTCTGTCGCGGTACGTTGGCCAGCGCCGAGACCACGATGTCGGCGATGCGCTCGCCCGCCCTGCCGTCACCATACGGGTTGAGCGGCTCGCGGGCCCCTACGGCCGTACGCGCCGCGCCCAGATGCGCGCGGGCGCGCTCGATGATGCGGGCGGCGTCGGTGCCCACGAGTTGGGCCACCCCGGCCGCGACTCCCTCGGGACGCTCGGTGACTTCGCGCAGCACCAACACGGGGGTGCCGAACGAGGGCGCTTCTTCCTGGATTCCGCCCGAGTCCGTCAGCACGAGGTCTGCGGCCTGGAGCGACGCCACCAGATCGAAGTAGTCGACCGGATCGATGAGGTGTATGCGCGGGTGCCCGCCGAGCATCTCCCGGGCCGGTACGGAGACGTTGGGGTTGGGGTGCACCGGGTAGACGAACTCGGCGTCGGGTTCCAGCACGGCCAACGCCCGGATGGCCCCGAGGGCTTCGCGAAGCGGCGCTCCGAACGACTCCCGACGGTGAAGGGTGACCAGCACGAGTTGCGTCGCGCCCTCGCGGCGGCGGCGGATCGCAGCGGCCAGCGTCGCGTCGACGACCTCGTGTGACCCGGCCACCCTGTGGAGTGCGTCGACCACCGGATTGCCGGTCACGTGGATGCGGTCGGTCGACACGTTTTCTCGGCGCAGGTTGTCGGCCGCAGCCGCGGTGGGCGCGAAATACCAGTCGCTCAGCACGTCGGTCATGCGACGGAAGATCTCTTCGGGCCAGGGTGCCCACTTGTCGCCACTGCGCAGCCCCGCCTCGACGTGACCCACCGCCACCTTCTCGAAGAAACCCACCAACGCCGCAAAGGCCACGGTGGCGGTGTCGCCCTGCACCAGGATCGCCTGAGGGGACGCTTCGGCAACCACCTCTCGCAACCCCTCGAGGCAACCACGGGCCACGTCGTAGAGGGTCTGGTCGGGGCGCATGAGATCGAGGTCGAAGCGCGCCTCGAGGCCGAAGCGATCGAGCACGCCGTCCACCAGGTCGGTGTGCTGGCCGGTGAGCGCGAGGTCGACCACCACCTCGGGCCGACGGCGGAGCGCCTCGACCACCGGAGCCATCTTGATGGCTTCGGGCCGGGTCCCCACCACCACGAGCACGCGGGGTGGACCCGAGGGGGTGGCCGTCACGGATCGCGACGCCGCAGCGCCTCGATTTCGTCGCGCAGTTGGGCCACGAGTTCGCCGAGAAAGCCGACGCCGATGAGCAGGACCCCGACCGTTACCAGAAGCATCACGAGGTAGAGCAAGGGCCGAAACCCCTGGCCTTCGACGAAGCGCATCCAGAGCGCCACCGCGCCTGCGATCACGCCGAGTCCCAGCAGCGCCGCGCCCGGCACGCCGAAGAACAGCAGCGGCTTGCGCCCAAAGCGCAACAGGAAGGCGACCGAGAAGAGGTCGAGCACCCCGATGAGCACCCGACCCGGGCCCTGATACTTCGATACCCCCGCACGTCGCGGGTGCAGGGTGATGTCGATTTCCGACACGCTCCACCCTCGCGCGTGTGCGAGCACCACGAAAAACCGATGCCAGTCGTGGCGCAGCGCGATCTCGTCGACGATCTCGCGACGAAAGGCCTTCATCGAGTTCAGGTCGCTGACCGGCACCCGGAAGATACGGCGACTGAGGCCATTGTAGATCGACGACACGGTCCGCTTGCCGTACGCCCCCACCTTTCGCCCCGTGACCATGTCGGATCCGGCCTGGAGTCGTTCGAGAAAGCGCGGGATCTCGTCGGGTTCGTGCTGCAGATCGGCGTCGAAGAGCACGAGCCAGGTGCGTTCGGTCCGAGCCGCGGCGCTCACCAACGCTTCGGTCTTGCCGAAGTTGGCGCGATGGCGGACGAGGTGGAATGCGCTCCAGTCCCCGGCGGCGGCGGTCGCGAGCTCGGCGGTGTCATCGGTCGAGCCGTCGTCGACGAGCCAGACCTCTCCCCCGAGATCGTAGCGCTCGAAGCACTCCCGCAGGGCCCGGATCGTCTCGCCGATCACCGGCGCCTCGTTCAGTGCCGGCACCACGACGGCGAAGTCGCGACGCGTCGTGGCATCGAGAGCCGCCGCGGCCGCACGGGCATCGGGACGGACTGCGGAGGGCGTCGGGGAGCCGTTGGCTGGGACCGATGTCGAGGGAGACATGCCGCGAAAGGTAATGCTCCGTTGGCCACGGGGGGACCACAGGGCGTTGCGCGCGTCCCGCAGAGGGTGGAAACTTCGGTGGTTCGGCGACCCCTCCCACGCAACACCGGACTCATGGACCCATTGCGATCCTGTGATCAGTGCGGCAAGGCCCTCCCGGCCGAAGGCAACTTCTGCTCGCACTGTGGCTCGTTCTCCGGTGACTCGGGGACCGCGTCGAGCCCCGGTCAGGTACCGCGACGGGGGCCGTGGGAACGGATCCTCGATCGCCTGCGCGTCGTGACGGCAGCGCGCTACGACGTGCAGAGTCTGTTGGGATGGGGCGGCATGGCGGGGGTCTACCTCGCCGAGGAGCTGCGCCTCAAGCGACGGGTGGCCATCAAGGTGATCTCGCCGGGCCTGCTCATGGATCCGAGTCAGGTCGAGCGGTTCGAGCAGGAGGCTCGCACGACCGCGCAGCTCAATCACCCGAACATCGTCACCATCTACGAGGTCGACGAGCGCGAAGACCTGCACTACTTCACCATGACCTATGTGCCGGGGCGGTCGCTGAGTCAGGTCATGGCCGAGGCCTCGGTACCGCTACCACTCGACGTGGTCGAGGCCTGGGTGCGACAGGTGGCCGGCGCCCTCTCGTACGCCCACCAGCGCGGCGTGGTGCACCGCGACATCAAACCGGGCAACATTCTTCTCGACGAGCAGGGCAACGCCCTCGTCAGTGATTTCGGGATTGCCAAGGTGGCTGAAGAGCCCGGGCTCACGCGCACGGGCATGCTGGTGGGCACTCCGTCGTACATGAGTCCCGAACAGTGCACCACGGGAATCGTGACGGGGGCTTCGGATCAGTATTCCCTCGGCACCGTGGCCTATCAGATGATCGCGGGTGAGGTGCCGTTCACCGGGGCCACCATCCAGGTGATCCAGGCGCACATCGGCAAGGAGCCGCGCGACGTGCGGGAGTTGCGACCGGAGTGTCCGGATCCGGTTGCCGACGCAGTGATGAAGATGCTGGCGAAGGCGCCGGAAGACCGCTGGTCGTCGCTCTACGACGCCATCGATGCCCTGGGGGGCGGTACCTTGCGGCACGACGACCCGGTGCGGAAGAGCATGGCGCGGCTGTCGACCTGGACCCACGAAGTGAGGATCGAGGGGGATGAGGGCCCTGCGGGCGAGGCTCTCGGAGCGCTGGAGGTGGGGGATTCGTTCGCCCTGCGGGCGGTGACGCTCGACCAGCACGGCGAGGTGCTGCACGGGCGGGCGGTGGAATGGGCGAGTGAACCTGCCGGGGTGGTCGAGGTCGACGCCGATGGCGAGGTGCGAGGGGTTGCGAGTGGACAGGCCCGCATCATTGCACGCAGCGGTCGAGTCCAGGACGAATGGGCGCTCGAGGTGAGGGGAGAGGCTGCGTCCCCGGTCGCGCCCGACGTGGAGCCGTCGGTGATGGGCCTTGCGGACGACGCCCTCGCCGAGGAGGACGATTCCATTACGCGGGTCGTGTCGATGGACTCGTTGAGCGAGTTCATGCCGCCGCCCGCTGCACCCCCACCCACCCCCACACCCCCGCCCGCGGCCCCCGCAACACCGCCTGCCACGTCACCGCCCTCGCGGCCTCCGTCCGTCTCGCCACCTCCCCCGCCCTCGCCGCCACCGTCCGTCTCGCCACCTCGCCCCGTCTCACCGCCACCGTCCGTCTCGCCGCCTCCACCTGCCACACCGCCTCCGGCGGGCCCACCACCCCCGAAGCGCCGTCCTCCGCCCGTTCCCCCCCCACACCGGACCGCGCCCCCCGACGAGCGGGCGCTGGCCGCCGTCGACACGCGCCGAAACCGCACCCCGTGGTTGATCGGTGGCGGCGCCGCGGGAGTGGCGGTGTTGGCCCTGGCCATCGCGCTGGCCAATGGCGGGCCCGACGATTCGGGCAGCGAGGCGGGCGCTGCTCAGGCCGCACCCCCGTCGGTGACCGCCCAGCCCACGACCGGCCTCGAGGCGACCGCAGACCCGACGAACGACTCCCTCGCCGCACCCCTCACCGAAGACGCCGAAGCCGGGCCTGTGCCGACCGAGTCCGCCGACCGCGAGGTGGTGGCGCCACCCCCCGTCACCCCGGCCGATGCACCGTCTTCGCGGCCGGCGACCAACGCAAACGCGGCGACCGAACGCGAAGCGGCACCGGCGGCGCCGGCAGTGGGCACCCTTCGGGTCATCGGCACCCTTCCGGCCGGGGCCACGGTTCGGATCCAGGGCCCGGGCGTCGATCGCGTCTCGGCAGACCGTGAGCTTTCGCTCCCGCCCGGGCGCTACACCCTCGAAGCGCGCGCCGAGGGTTTCGAGCCCACGTCGACGGTGGTCGACCTCACCGCGGGTGAGGCCCGGGAGTGGAGCCCGACGCTGACGGTTGTGGCTGTGCCCCCCCGCGACGATCCGCCCGCGGTCGAGACCCCGCCGGCGCTCCCGACCCCCTCGCCCACGGAGACCGCCGAAGCCCGTGCCGCCGCCGTGATCGCGGCGATCCAGGCCTTCGGCTCGGCGCTCGAGTCGCGTGAGGCCCCGCGTCTGCGGGTCGCGTTCCCCTCGATCTCCGCCGCCGAGGCGGGGCCATGGGAGCAGTTCATGGCTTCGCGCGACGTGCGGAATCTCCAGGTGTCGGTCACCGTCCCCAATGTGCCGGCCGAGGGCGGGGATCGCCTCGAGGTGCCCTTTCTTCTGCAGCTGCGCTACGAGAACCCCGGGGCCCCACCCCCTTCCGACCCGATCCCCTATCGGGCCACGGTCGAACGCAGGGGCGATGGCTGGGTGATCGTGGCGCTGCGCGCGGGCGGCTAGAGGCACTCCCTTCGCCTTCCGCGCGCAACGCCCCCGCGGGCCCGCCTCAGTAGGGCGCGAACTGGGCGATCCACTCCTTGATCCGGGCGATCTGCGCCGGGGGCAACGGCATGGCGGTACCGCATCCGGCCTTGCCCTCGATCTTGCAGAGCAGGCGCCCCACGTTGGGGTTGCCCGGTGTGATCAGGCCCCCATTCAGCAGCGCCTGATACGACACATTGGCCGACGACAGGTCGGGTGAGTTGCCGCCGTTGAAGTGACAACTCGTGCACGGGGTGTAGCCGAACCCCCCGTAGGTGGTGGTGAAGAAGGGCTGGATATCGACCTGGAACGACCACTTCACCTCGTATTGCACGGTGAGCGTCCGATCCGACACTCCCGGAACGCTCGACGAGAAGGTGATCCGGGCCACGTAGGTACCGACCGCCAGGCTGCCCGCGCGGGGCTGCGCGATGAGCGTCGTCGGGCCCGTGGTCGAGGTGAGGCTCAGGTCGAGCCACCCGGCCGGCCCCGTCACATAGGTGACCTGGGTCGAGAGCCCCGTGAGGGTGCCCCCACCACTGTTCAAGACATGCACCGCCTGCGCGGGTGGATCGCCCTTGGAGCGCACCGAGGTGAAGATCAGATTGGGCGGCGACAGATTGATGACCGGAGCCTCGTCGATGGTGAACGAGACGTCGACGGTGCGGGGTGAATTGTCGGCTACCGGAGACACCACGGTGAACGACGCCGTGTAGCTTCCCGGCGCCAGCCCCCCACGATCGACCGACAGCGTCACGGTAGCCGGCGCCGTTGTGCCGGAGAGACTCGCGGTGAGCCACCCCGACGTGCCCGCATAGACGATCGCGCCCAGCGACAGCTGGCTGAGCGTGCCTCCTCCCCCGTTCGAGACGGCCACCGTCTGGTTCGGTGGGTCGGCCTGGCCGATCACACCCGTGAACTGCACGTCGGTGGTCGACAGCGTCACGGCCGGTCCCGGAGCTACCAGCAACGACACCGCGATCGTGCGGTCTGCGACGTTGGGCAGACCCGACGCCACGGTCACCGTCGCCGAGTAGGCGCCCTGGGCGAGACCGGCCCCGAGAGCCGTGAGCGTCAGGGTCGCGGGAGCGCTGGTCGACGACAGTTGGGCGGTGAGCCATCCCGTGGCTCCCCCGCCATGGACCACCGACGTCGACAGCCCGGTCAGGGGGCGATCTCCGGCATTGGTGACCTGGACGAGAGCGGGAGGGGAATTGGCCCCCGGTGTGGTGCCGAGCTCCACATGGGCACGGTCGAGGCTGATCGACGGTGGCCGCAGGACCCGCAGGGTGACCGCCACTGGTTGTGGGCCGTTGATGCTCACGGGCGACTGCACCGCCAGCGTCGCGGTATAGGTGCCGGGCCCAAGTCCGGCGAGCGAGGCCGAAAGACGAAGCTCTGCAGGTGCACCGGTCGAGGTGAGGGTGGCGGCGAGCCAGCCCTCGGGCTCCCCGGGCCCATAGGTGACGGGGGTGACCTCGATGCCGGTGAGAGGCAGGTCGCCGTCGTTGGTGACCGCGAGCGAGATCGGTGCCGGGTCGGCTTCACCCGCCACCGCCTCGAAGGTGGCGGTAGGCGCCGATACACGCAGGAAGGGCGCCGTCAGGACGCGGATCTCGGCCGTGGCTTCGGAGGCGCCGTCAGCGGCCCGGATCATCGTGGTGCCGGTCGACACGCCACTCACCCACCCGGTGCGGCTCACCACCGAGGCGATGGAGGGATCGTCGGAGCTCCAGACCACCTCGCCTTCGGCGTCGAGAGCCGTCAACTGCACATTCGCTCCCGGCGTGATGGTGGCCGAGTCGAACAACAGGCGCAGCGTTGCGTCGGGTGAGGTGCCGTCGGTGCAGGCCCACGCGATCGCAGCCAGGACCAGCCCGGTCCCGGCGGCCCGGAACGGGGCAGCCAGTCGCGGTGCCATCAGCGGAAATCGAACTCGAGACCGACCGTCCAGCCGAGGCTGGTGCGGAGCCCCCCGGAGTTCAGCGGGACGAAGACGTTGGTGATGAACCGCAGGTCGTCGGTGGCCGTGAACTTGCCGCCCACGGACAGGTCGATCATATGGTCCTTGCTGTCGGGAATGTTGGTGAGATCGATCCGCTGGCCGGCCGGTATGTCGAAGACCGCCTCGGTGGGAAACTCGATGCCGTCACCCACCTGGAGGTTGCCCAGCAGGTCGATGGCCAGCGTGACCTGTGGTGACAGCAGCTGGTCGAAGCCCACATTCATCACGACCCCGGTGGTGTTGACGTCACCCGTGCGAAACAACAGGCCGCCGTTGACGTGCGGGGTGAAGTTGCCTTTGCGGGCCGAGAACACTCCCAGGGCCCGGCCGACCGTCTGGCCCGAGCCGAGAAAGTTGAGATCGTCGCCCGTGGGAAGCCGCACCTCACCGAGCAGGGCGAACGACGCCGAAGGCGACTGCGCCACGGCGATCTTCACCCGACCCGTGATGTCGCCGATGCCCGAAGCCGAGCCGTCAGCCCCCGCGTTGGCCGTCTGCGACGGGTTGTCCTGCGTGCCGAACGAGTGGGGCGTCGTGGTCAGGGCAGACAAGATGCGGGCCTGACTCGTCCCCTGCAGTGACGCCGACACGAAGGGCACGACCACCCCGATGTCGATCCGGTTGGTGAGTCCGTAGGTCGCGCCCACCGAGACGGCCAGTATGTCGAGGGTGAGATCGGCGCTGACCTCGATCACATCTTGTTCGAACGCCGGATCGCCGAACTCGGCGGCACCCACGTTCTGATGCACGAAGGTGAGTTCGACGTCGTTGAGGTTGACCCCGCGAATCTGGTTGAACGACAATCCGGTCGCCGCCGCACCCACGACGAAGCGGCCCTGGCCCAGCGTCTGGGCGCGCTCGCCGAAGATCGGGCCTGCAGAGCCCTGCTCCGCCACGGGCAGGCCGTTGACGAAGCTGAAGATCTCCGACGAGGTGGCCGACGAAACGGGCAGATTGCCGAGGCTGGTGGCGATCGAACTGCTCAGGAAGTTGAGCAGATTGCTCTGCCCCTGCACCACACCGGGAATGTAATGGCTGCCGTGGACCCCGGCGTTGACCGGCAGACACAGCGGTTCACCGCAGTTGCCGAAGGTGAAGAGTCCGCCGAACTCGTCGACCAGCGTCTGGGACGCGGCCGCGGACGGAACGAGTACGCAAAGCACGACAAGAACTGAGGCGAAACGGCGCATGAAACCTCGGGAGGGTTGAGGGAGCCGGGCCGTGGGAGGGACCCTATCATTGACTCCACCCCTGCCCCTCGGCAAGGCGAGACACCCGGTAGAGGGTGAATCCGGGGTGCGGTGGCTACATCCGTTTGCGCATACGCGCCGGGAGGATGTTCAACTGGTCCCGGTACTTGGCGACCGTACGTCGCGCAATCTGTACGCCGTCGTGCCGGAGCAGCTTCACGATGGCCGCGTCGGTGAGCGGCTTCTTCGTGTCTTCTTCGTCGACCAGGTTCTTGATCTTGTCTTTCACACCACGGGCCGAGATGTCTTCGCCCGAATCGGTCTGGAGGCCCGAGGAGAAGAAGAACTTGAGCGAGAACACGCCTCTGGGTGTCTGCACGAATTTTTCGTTGGTGACGCGAGACACCGTCGACTCGTGCATTTCGATGTGCTCGGCTACTTCCCGCAGGGTGAGCGGGCGCAGATACTGCACGCCTCGCTCGAAGAACTCCCGCTGCCGATCGACGATGAAACCCATCACCTTGAGCATCGTCTGGCGTCGTTGCTCGATGGCCTGGATCATCCAGTTGGCCGAGTTCAGCTTGGCCGAGATGAATTCCTTGTTCTCGCCCGTGAACTTGTTGCGATCGCGGGCGACTTCGCGATAGGCGCGTGAGATCCGCAGACGGGGCAGGTTGTTGTCGTTGGCGAACACCATGTACTCACCGTCGATCTTCTCGACCACGAGATCGGGAATCACGTAGTGCTCGGGATCGGCCGAAATGCCGAGCCCCGGCTTGGGATC
Organism: uncultured Gemmatimonadaceae bacterium; assembly: GCA_964521385.1. Classification (GTDB taxonomy): domain Bacteria; phylum Gemmatimonadota; class Gemmatimonadetes; order Longimicrobiales; family Gaopeijiaceae; genus Gaopeijia. The sequence goes on from CAZFRU010000011.1 coordinate 84,385, forward strand.
GAAGCGACTGAGGGTGTCGGCGGCCTCCTGTACCTCGCGCGGGGTGGATCCGAGGGCGCGGGCGATGTCGGCCCATTTGTGGTTGACGAGGTCCTGGAAATGGTCGCTCACCACGGCGTAGGCCAGGGTATCGGTCTCGCCGGCCTGCCGCATCTGGATCAGGATCGATTCCTGGAGCGAGCGAGCGCCCACGCCGGGAGGATCGAGGCGCTGGATGTAGCCCAACGCCTCCTCGGCCTCTTCGAGGGTGTAGTCGGCGAAGAGCACCTCGAGCTCGGCGAGCTCCTGTTCGCGCTCGTCCTCGTCGAGTTCGTCGGCACGCTGGAACGCGATGTCCCGTACCTCGGTCAGCCAGCTGTTGAGGGCCTCGACCACCTCGTCGAGGCCACACGACAGGAGTCCCCCATCGTTGAGGTTGCCGATGATCTCTTCACCGAGTCGCAGTGTGCGCTCCGGAAGGTCGATCATGCGCAGCTGCTGCGTGAGATCGTCCCTCAGGTCGGGGGTCTCGATGGCCGTGGGCGCGATGTATTCCTTGTGCTCGTATTCCTGCCGGCGTCCGCCCGCGTCGAACCCATCGAGCAGGATCTCTTCCCAGTCGATCTCGTTTTCATCTTTTTCGGGGTCGGGCGCCTCTTCCTTGAGTTCGACCTCCTGCGCGACATCGGCCTCGGTCATCTCGAGAAAGGGGTTCTCAGCCAGCTCACTCTTCAGGTGCTGCTGGAGGTCGAGCAGGGGCATGTAGAGCAACTCCATCGCCTGATACAGGCGCGGGTTGATCCGCATCTCCTGCTTGAGATGCTGTCCCTGAAAGAGCTTGAACTGACTCATGGCAGCCCGGGCACGGAGGCTTCGGCCGGGGGCGCAGCAAACCGCTGGCGCATGCGGGCCGTGAGTATGGGACCGAGATAGATCTCGGCCACCTCGTCGTTCCAGACCAGCTCACTGACGGTGCCGCTCACCCGAATACGGCCTTCGTACATGATGTAGGCACGATCCACGATCTCGAGAGTCTGCTCGACGTTGTGGTCGGAGATGATCACGCCGATGTCTCGTGTCTTGAGATCGGCGACGATCTCCTGGATGTCGTTGACCGCGATGGGGTCGATACCCGCGAACGGCTCGTCGAGCAGAATGAACTTGGGCCGATTGACCAACGCCCGCGTGATCTCGAGGCGCCGCCGTTCGCCACCCGACAACGAATAGGCCTTGTTGTCGCGCAGGTGATCGATGGAGAGCTCTTCGAGCAACTCGTTGAGTCGTGCCTTGCGCACCGCCTTCGGCAGCTTCTGCGTCTCGAGAATGGCCAGGACGTTTTCGGCCACCGTGAGCTTGCGGAAGATCGAGGGCTCCTGGGCGAGGTAGCCTACCCCACGCCGGGCGCGCTTGTACATGGGCATGCGGGTCACATCTTCGTCGTCGAGATACACCTTGCCCGCATCCGGAGCGATCAGCCCGACCATCATGTAGAAGGTGGTGGTCTTCCCCGCCCCGTTGGGTCCGAGCAGCCCGACGATCTCGCCCTGCTTGACTTCGATGTCGACATCGATGACCACCCGGCGCTTGCGGTAGGCTTTGTTCAGCCCGGCCGCACGAAAGCAGCTGCCCGTGCTCTCGGGTGCCACGGAGGCAGGCACATGGGGTGTGTGGGCTTCGTTGTTCGGTTCGCTCATGGCGTGTCCTCCAGCCCTCCCGCGCGACGCGCGGCGTCGTCGGGACGGCGGATCGGCTGTAGCTGGATGCCGCGCCGCAGCCCATCGTATTCGATCCGGACCACCCGGCCCTCTACGAAAAACAGCACCACACCATCGGCCTCCGTGTAGTTGACCGGGAGTCGTCCCTGAAATGCAGTAGTATCGGCCCGTTGCGTCGAATCAGGATCCAGACGGTACAACGAGCGGGCGTTGGGCTGGGCCCGAAGGGACTCCAGCACATGGTGGGTGGCACCCGGTTCGGTGGCCGAAGCCATGGGCGCGAAGGTGGCTCGCACGGTGTCGCCCTCGATCCAATCATTCAGGATCGGCTCCGGGGTGTCGGCCGTGTTGAGCGAATCGCGGGAGGTGCTGACCGCGCGGGCATCACCCACCGCCACCATCTCCTCGATGCGCTGGGCGGGCGCCGTGACATCGATGGAGTCGGCCTCCATCACGATGTTGGTGCCGGTGGCCACGGCTCGCGGCAGGGTCTCGACCTCGTCTTCTTCATCGGGCTCGAGCTCCGAGGCCGGGCGCGGCTCGGGCTCGGGCGCAGCGGCTGCCGCTGCCGCTGCAGCCGTGGCCGCCTGTCGAGCGGCCTGGAGCACCTCGCGAGGCACGGCCGCCACCAGGCGCTCGAGCTCACCGTCGGCCATGAAGATGCGAATGAAGGGCGCGTCGACATCGAGCGAGTCGGTGACCAGCACCGCATCGTCGCGCGCGATCACCTCGGAGATGACGTCGCCGGGCATGAGCACGCGCAGGGATCGTCCCTCGAGATCGAGAGCGCCCTGGAGCACTCGCGCCGGGGTGCCCGTGAGGTCGAGCGCGCCGCCGACCTGGTCGAAGCTCAGCGAGTCTGAAAACGCGCTGAGCGAATCGCGGGTGACCTCGACCGTGCCCTGGGCCTGGAAGAACTGGTCCCCGACCAGGAAGATACGGTCGGCCACGACGTGGTAGGGCGTCACCGAGTCGGGCGATGGGGCGGCCTCTTCACGGAGCGTGTCGCGGCGCGGGAAGAGCGTGGCGGTGGGCCGGCCTCCCGTGACGGTGAGCTGTTCCTGGGGTCTCTGGGGGCCCGCGCGCAGATAGAGCAGTTCGCCGCCCGTGATCACCGTGCCACGTTCGAGCTCACGGAGTGTGACGTCGCCATTGGCGTCGAGGCGTCCGATGTTTTCGTAGTACTGGGCGCTGTCGGCCCTGAGCTCGCGCCCGTCGGCACGAAAGACCACTCGGCGCAGCAGGTTCGTGTAGCCGCTCACCTGGTAGTGTACGAGGCTGTCGGCTTCGATGTAGCGACCGTCGTTGCACCGCAGCCGTGGCCGGCTCATATGGCTCACCACCCCCGACGGCGTGGTGAGGTTCTGCGCGCTGCGAGTCCCCGCGAGCACGCTGCACCCCGTGGGTTGGGCATGGGCGGCCCCGGGAACCCAGAGCCCACATGACACCGCGACCAGCAGCGCGGTCTGAAGCCGGTGCCCATTCATCCGCCGCCGCCTCCGCCCCGATTCGGGATGTCGCCAATGGGCCCGCAGAGGTTGAAGCTGCGGAACTCCAGATCGGAGTTGAAGCCACAGGTCGCCCGGGTGCGCGCACCGTTGACGATCTGCAGCGTCGACGAGTCGCTCGAGATGCGGTTCCGCACCGGGTCGTAGTACAACTCCGCAGTCTCGATGCGACGGCCGTCGGCTGGGATCTCGAGCACCACACTGCCCACCGCGGTCAGCTCGTCGGTGCGCTGGTTGAGCCATCCCTTCTCGGCGGTGAGCCGCGAGCGCTCCACCCCGGTGCTCTCGGCGAACAGGGTCATGCGCACCCCGAACAACTCGGCGGTCGCCGAGTCCTCGTAGATGTAGCTCGAGTCGGACATCACGATCCCGGCCCGGACCCCGTCGGTGGTCAGCACGTTTTCCATCTCGTACATGATGATGTGGTCGACCTCGAGAAAGGTCTGCTCGACCGTGGGCGTCTGGGTCTCGTCGGCGCACCCGGCCACCAGCGCGATCAGCAGCGCTGATACGCCCGGTACCGAGGTCCGCAACATCTTCATCCCTGAGATCATACCACCCCTGCCTTCATCAAGTCGTGGAGGTGGACCACCCCCGTCAGTCGGCCCGCTTCGTCGACTACGGGCGCCGCCATGACGCCGCGCTTCTCCATGCGATGCACCACGGCTGCACCCCGCTCGTCGGCGCGGGCCGTCATGGGGTCCCGGCTCATGACCGAGAGCACGGGTACCTCGACCCACCCCGTCTGATCGCGTTCGATGAGCCGCGTCAGGTCACCTGCGGTCACCACACCCACCACCGCGCCCGACTCGTCGATCACCGGCACGGTGCCGCGTTGTTCGGCGATGGGGAGGAGCGCCGCCCGCATCTGCGCACCCATCGGCAGGGACGGATACCCCGTCGAGACCATGACGTCCCGCACCCGGATCGTGAGCTTGTGACCCAGCGCTCCACCGGGGTGGAAGCGGGCGAAGTCGTCGGGACGAAATCCCTTGAGCTGGAGCACCACCACGGCCAACGCATCACCCAGGGCCAGGGTGGCCGTGGTCGATGAGGTGGGGGCGAGATCCATGGGGCAGGCCTCTTCGTCGACCGAGCAGTCGAGCACCAGGTGCGAGTGGCGTGCCAGCGACGAATCGGGACGCCCGGTCATGGCCACCACCGGGACTCCCATGCGCAACAGGTAGTCGAGCAACCCCGCGAGCTCGGCCGTCTCGCCGCTTTTGCTGAGCAGGAGCGCCACGTCGTCCTTGCCCACGATGCCCAGGTCTCCGTGCAGTCCCTCGACGGGATGCAGGAAGGTAGCGGGCGTGCCGGTCGAGGTGAGGGTCGCAGCGATCTTGCGGGCCACGATCCCGCTCTTGCCGATGCCCGAGACGATCACGCGTCCGCCTGCGGCCGCGATGAGACGGCAGGCCGTCACGAAGGGCGGGCCCATGCGCTGGCTGAGCGCATGGAGGGCCGCGGCTTCGACGGCCACCACCCGGCGACCCTCGTCCAGGAGGGCGGCGTCGGCGGTGGCGTCGGGCGCTTCGGGCGCGTTGGGCGCCGAGGGGGCCCTCATGTGCGCTTCCCGGGCCAGGCCCGGCCAGCGGGCCCGTCGCCGATGCCACCGCGCGCTCCCACATAGGCGTGCACGACGCTGCTCCACTGGTCGCGCGCCGACAGCAGCGCCTCACAGAACTCGCGCGCCGCGCCCTGCCCACCCTTGCGGGTCGAGACCCAGCTGGCCGAGGCGCGAATCTCTGCCACCGCATTGCGCACCGCGGCCGGCAGCCCGACGCGAGTGAAGACGGCGGCATCGGGAATATCGTCGGCGAGCATGGCCACCTGTGCCCAGGTGAGCCCCGTTTCGGTCCGCAAGGCGTCGACGATGGGCAGTTTGTCGGCTCGGGCGTCTTGCCGACATTCGAGCCCGAGCTCGGCAGCGCGGGCCGTCGTGGCGGGCGACACCCGCCCCGAGACCAGCACCACCCGGATCCCGGCATCGGCCAGCAGCCTCAGGCCCAGGCCATCCTGGACGTCGAAGCGTTTGCGCTCGCGGGCTGCCCCGGCTCCGCTCATGTAGACGGTCGAATCGGTCAGCACCCCGTCGACATCGAAGATCGCGAGCCCGATACCTCGGGCCACCTCGCTCGAGATCTCAGCCATGGCCCACCTCACCGGAGAGGGCGGCCCGGATCGCCAGTACGTCTTCGAGCAGCTCGGGGAGCCGGGCGAGCGGAAGCATGTTGGTGCTGTCGGACGGTGCGCGGGCCGGCTCGGGATGGGTTTCGAGAAACAGCCCGTCGCATCCGGCCGCGACCGCCGCGCGCACGAGCGCCGGGATGTGCACCGGGTCTCCCCCGCTGGCGCCGTCGGCCTGCCCGGGGCGCTGGACCGAGTGCGTGCCGTCGAACAGCGCCGGCGCTCCGGTGGCCGCTCGCAATTCGGCGAACGAGCGCATATCGACCACCAGGTTGCCGTACCCGAAAAAAGTCCCGCGCTCGGTCACCGCGACCTCGGCGGCTCCGGCCCCGCGGATCTTGGCGACGACGGCCGCCATTTCGGTCGGCGCCATCCACTGCCCTTTCTTGACGTTGACCGTGCGACCGGTGGCGCCGGCCGCCTCGACCAGATCGGTCTGCCGGCAGAGGAACGCCGGAATCTGCAGCACGTCGACGATCTCGGCGGCGCGAGCGCACTGTCCCGGCTCGTGCACGTCGGTCAGCACCGGAAGCCCGGTCCGCGAGCGCACCGTTGCCAGCCGGGCGAGCCCGTCGCGGAGCCCGGGTCCCCGCGCTGCACCCGGCCTGGAGCGGTTGGCCTTGTCGAACGACGCCTTGAAGACGATGGGCAACTTCAGGGCCCGCGACAGGCGGACCAGCTCCTGCCCCACCTCGACGTTCAGGCCGTCGTCCTCCAGCAGACAGGGGCCGGCGATGAGGGTGAACCGATCAAAGAACGCCACCGCTCAGTCGCCTGCCGCCGCAGTGGCTTCGAGCTCGCCACGACGGGCGTGCTGAGCGGCCGCCTCGATGAACGACGCGAACAAGGGTGCGGGCCGCATGGGACGGCTCTTGAGCTCGGGATGGAACTGGCAGGCCACGAACCACGGGTGCTCGGCCAGCTCGATCATCTCGACCAGCCCGCCCTCGTGCGAGGTGCCGCTGATCACCAGGCCATGCTCTTCCAGCAGACCCCGGTATTCGTTGTTCACCTCGAACCGATGCCGATGCCGTTCGCTGATCTCGGTGGCTCCGTAGATCTGCGCCGCACGACTGCCGGGCTCGAGATGGGCCGGATAGGCGCCCAGCCGCATCGTGCCACCCTTGGTGGTGACCTGCAGTTGCGAGTCCATGAGACAGATCACCGGGTGGGGCGAATCCTCGTCGAACTCGAACGAATTGGCATCCTCGAGACCACACACGTTGCGCGCGAATTCGATCACGGCGCACTGGAGTCCCAGGCAGATCCCGAAAAAGGGCAGTTCGTGCTCACGGGCCCAGCGAATGGTCTGGAGCATGCCCTCGACCCCTCGGGGTCCGAAGCCGCCGGGAATCAACAGCCCGTCGTACTTGCGCAGCCGATCCACTCCGACGCCGTCGTCGAACTGCTCGGAGGCCAGCCAGTCGATGTCGACCTTGACGTCGTGCGCGATGCCCCCGTGGACCAGTCCCTCTTGTACCGACTTGTAGCTGTCGATCAGCTCGGTGTACTTGCCCACCACCGCGATGCGTACCCGCCCGCTGCCGGGGGTCTTGATCCGGTTGACCATGTCGCGCCAGGGGCCCAGGTCGGGCTCGGGCAACTCGAGGCCCAGCATGCGCACCACGACATCGTCGAGGCGCTGCCGCCGCAGCTCGATGGGCACCTCGTAGATCGTCTCGACGTCGCGAGCCTCGACCACGCCTTCGAGGGGCACGTTGGTGAAGAGCGCGATCTTGCGCCGGATGTCGTCGTCGAGCGGGTACTCGGCGCGGCAGATCAAGATGTCGGGCTGGATTCCGATCTGCATGAGTTCGCGCACCGAGTGCTGCGTGGGCTTGGTCTTGAGCTCGCCCGCCGCGGCGATGTACGGCACCAGGGTGAGGTGCACGAAGAGCACGTGGTCGCGACCGGCTTCCTGCCTGAACTGACGGATCGCTTCGAGAAACGGCAGCGATTCGATGTCGCCCACCGTGCCGCCGATCTCGGTGATGACCACGTCGTGGTCGTCGGCGAGGCGTCGGATCGCCCCTTTGATGTGGTCGGTGATGTGGGGCACGACCTGCACCGTCGAGCCCAGATAGTCGCCCCGCCGCTCCTTGCCGATCACGTCAGAGTAGATGCGGCCGGTGGTGATGTTGTTGGCCTGACTCAGCGATTCGTCGATGAAGCGCTCATAATGGCCCAGGTCGAGGTCGGTCTCGGCGCCGTCGTCGGTGACGAAGACCTCACCATGCTGAAAGGGCGACAGGGTGCCCGGATCGACGTTGATGTAGGGGTCGAACTTCTGCAGCGTAACCCGAAGGCCCCGTTCCTTGAGCAGGCGCCCGAGCGATGCGGCGGCGATGCCCTTGCCGAGCGATGAGACCACTCCGCCTGTGACGAAGATGTAGCGGGTGTCGTGAGCCGTGCGGTCGGTCATGATGCTCCGGTGGGTTCCGTGGCGGGGTGTAAGCCCAGGTCTCTCAATCTCTGTTCCGTGCGCAGCGCGTCGGCGGGGGTGTCGACCCCGGCGTCAGCCGATGCTACCACGGCGACTCCGATGTTCATGCCGGCCTCGAGAGGCCGTAGTTGCTCCAGCATCTCGATGCGTTCGAGGGCCGAGGTGGGCAGAGCCACCCAACGCTCGAGGGCGCTACGCGAGTAGGCGTAGAGCCCGATGTGGCGCAGAAACGGCGCCGCGCCCAGCTGCTCGCGCGTCGGCTCACCGTCTCTCGTACACGGGATTGCGGCCCGGCTGAAGTACAGCGCCCGGCCGTCTTCTGCCCTTGCGACCTTCACGACCGACGGATCGCGCCGGGCCTCGGGTGAGGCGAGGGGCGTCGCACAGGTGCCGATGTCCCACCCCCGTCGCACCAGATCGATCGCGGCAGCCACGTGATCTTCACGCAGCAGGGGCTCGTCGCCCTGGATGTTCACCACCACGTCGTAGCCCGCATACGCCGGTCGCGCCGCGACCTCGGCCACGCGATCCGTACCCGAGGGATGCTCGGCCCGGGTCAGTTCGACCGCCGCCCCGATGCTCCGGCACACCTCGGCAATCGAGGCGTGATCGGTGGCCACCACCACGGCGTCGAGGGTGCTCATTCCGCTGGCCCGTCTCCACACCCACTCGATGAGCGGGCGACCCAGCAGAGGGTGGAGCGGCTTGTCGGGAAGTCGGGTCGACGAGAGCCGCGCCGGGATGATTCCCAGTACGCGGCGGGCGGTAGGGGCCGTATCGGGCCCATCGGAGCGGGGGGTCGATGCAAAATTCACGCCATGAAAGGTATCCCCGGTCGCGGGGGCGAGGCAAGACGGTCTGCGGGGGGGTGTGCAAGGCCGCATAAAGCGAGAGGGGACGGTGCTTGCGGTGGCTCGTCGAAAGCGCGACCCTTTCGGCGTTTTCTTCGCTCGCTCGCTCGGATGCGGCCCTTGCAGGGCCCCGCGATCCGGCCCCGTCTGGAGGTTTCGTGACGCCTGCCCTTCTTCCCACCCTGTTGGCCGTCTGCGTGACCCTGCCGGTGCTGGTGAGTTGCAGCCCCCCGCCTGGTGATCCCCCGACCATGGCCCGCGTCGACACCCTGGCGGCGGCGCTCTACAGCGGCGGCATTCCGTTTGCGCAGTTCCTGGACGAGGCGGAGCGGCGGCGTGACACCTGGCTCGCCAACTACGAGCGAGCCGATGCCCCGGCCTCACTCGTCGAGCGGGCCCGTGTCGCGGGTTCCGGGTTGCGCCTGTTGGTCGTCGCCGAGGATTGGTGTGGTGATTCGGCCCACACGATTCCGTATCTGGCCCGGTTCGTCGAGTCGGTCGAGGGACTCGAGCTTCGGGTGATCGACTCGAAGGTGGGCCAGGACGTGATGAATCAGCACCCCACCCCGGACGGCCGAGGCTCGACCCCGACCGTGGTGGTCCTCGACGCCGCCGACCGCGACGTGGGCTGCTGGGTGGAGCGCCCCTCGGGGCTGCAGTCGTGGTGGCTCACCAACCCCGACGAGCTGAGCGACCGCGACAAGCTCGACCGCAAATACGGCTGGTACGACGCCGACGCCGGGTATCACACGGTGCTCGAGATCGTCGAGACGCTCGAGGCTGCGGCCCGGGGCGAGTACCGGTGTGCGGTGCCCGTCGATCCCGCGGCGGGCTGGCCTGCGGCGGGTGTGGGCGCCGGCGGGTAGTTCCCCTTCCGCATAGGGAAGTCGAGCATGTCGCAGCCCAGTCCGTTCACACCTCTCCGCCTGGACCAACTCGAGCTGTGGCTCGAAACCGCCACCGACCATGAAGTGACGCAGGGGCTGCGCCGCCTCGCGCCTGCCGATCGGGTGGTCGCGTTCCGCCTGTTGTCGCGCGAGCGAGCTCTGGCGGTGTTCGAGTCGCTGCACCCGGCCCAACAGCAACAGATCCTGGATGGCCTCCGTGAGGTGAGCTTCCGCCAGTTGATGGAGGACCTGGATCCGGACGACCGCGCTCGTCTGCTCGGAGAGGCCCCCGCCAAGGTGGTTGCACGGGTGCTGCGGGACCTGAGCCCGTCCGAGCGTGAGTACACCGCTGCGTTGCTGGGCTACCCCGATGAGTCGGCAGGACGGGTGATGACGCCCGAGATCGTGAGTGTGCGAGCGTCCTCCTCGGCCGAGGCGGCGCTCGACCGGGTACGCCGCAGTGCGGTCGAGGAAGAGGTGCTGTTCGTCCTGCCGGTGACCGACGACGAGCGTCGCCTGGTGGGGGGCGTCGCACTCTCGACGTTGCTGCGAGCCAGCCCCGAAGCATCGGTCGCGTCGCTCATGTCGACAGAGCTGAACTCGGTCGGGGCGATGGAAGATCGCGAGGTCGCAGCCAGGCTCATCGCCGATGCGCATCTGGCGGCGCTGCCGGTCCTGGATTCAGAGCACCGCCTCGTGGGGATGATCACGGCCGACGACGCCATGTGGATCCTGGGCGAGGAAGAAGCAGAGGACCGTCAGAAGATCGGCGGGGCGCTCCCGTTGCGTCGCCCCTACCTCGACGCATCGCTGCTCCAGCTTGCGCACAGCCGAGCTACCTGGCTGCTCATCCTGGGGCTGAGCGCGGCCATGTCGGTCAACATCCTCGACTACTTCAGCGGCGAAATCGAGAGCATCGCCGTGTTGATCCTGTTCGTGCCCCTGTTGATCGACACCGGGGGCAACACCGGAGCCCAGGCGACGACCGTGGTGATCCGGGCGATGGCGACCAGCGAACTGCGGTTTTCGGATCTTCCCCGGGTGGTCTGGCGCGAAGCCCGGGTCGGCTTGATGCTGGGGTCGATGTTGGCCGTGGTGGGGTTTCCGCTCGTGGCGTTGTTCTACAGCGCCGATCTCGCCGCAGTGGTGAGCCTGACGCTCATCGCCATCTGCACCTGGGCCACCCTCGCGGGATCGATGCTCCCGATGGTGGTCGATCGGCTCGGGATGGATCCCGCGGTCGTCTCGGCTCCGTTGATCACGACGCTGGTCGACGCGACCGGTTTGCTCATCTACTTCGGCGTCGCGCGGCTTCTGCTGGAGATTTGACGCTATGGGATCCCCAACACCGGACCCAGTGGATCAAGTCCCCGGCACCGTGGGATTCGGCCGACGCTCGGCCAGGGCCCTGCGGATGACCTGTCGCGACGGCGCACCGTCGGCTCGGCACGCCATGGCACTGGCGGCCTCGCCCTCGCCGGTCACGTCCCGGCCGTCGACCAGCACCGTCGGCGACCCGTAGCGGCGGAACCGCTCCGGGGTGTCGGTGGCCGACAGGTTCCATTCCCGCCAGGATTCGCCCTCCAGAACCGCGCGCAGGTTCGCGCGCGCTTCGTCGGCGTGGGGGCAGCCGTCGAAATGGACCAGATCGATTCCGCGTTCGCTCATGCGACGTTTCCAGGAAGACTCGGGAATGGGACTCCTGGCTGCTGGCACGCCGGGAGGCACGCATCGAGTCTGGAGTGTGCAGGGATGGGTGGCAAGCAGGGGCCACTCTCTTCCCAAGGATCTGGCCCACCGCCTGCATCTCGATGCCGGCGACGAGGTCTTCGTCGTCGCTACCGATCAGGGACTCCTGATCACTCCCTACGACCCTACCTTCGCCAAGGCCATGGCCGCGTACCATCGCGGAGCCAGGAAATACCGCAACGCTCTTCGGACCCTCGCCGAGTAGCCGGCGGTGGTCGACCCCCTCTGGCTGACTCGGATCATGATCGAGGTCCTTCACACGGACCAGATCGCGGAGCACGGCGGTAGCCCCGGGATCCGGGATGAAGGACTCCTGGAGTCGGCGCTCGCCCGGCCACGCGACGAGTGGGGCTACGATCCCCGGACCGACGTGGCGACGCTCGCCGCTGCCCATGGGTTCGAAGTGGCCAGGAACCACCCCTTCATCGATGGCGGCCTTCCTGAAGGCGATCACCTCCCGGGCAGCCGTTTTCGGCGACGGGACCTCCCCTGCTCCGTCCTTACTGCGCCTCCCCTTCCCCTGCTTCATTCGTGGCGCCGCACCTCTTCAAGCCGTCGAGGGATCGAGAAGGACGAAGTGGGGGCCTGCGACGAGAACGAAACGCGCTGCGTTCGGATCCTGCTTCTTGCTGTCTCTTTCCTCGACAGACCTCTCCACACGCTCCAGATCGGGTGGGAGGCGTGGCGGGGTCTTCCCCCAATATCGGGCGAGGGCCGTCAACCCCTCGAAGGCGCCGTAGAGTCCCATTCCGAACAATGTGGTCAGGCCCGGAAGATCCCCTGGAGTGATTGCGGCTGCCGCGACGAAGGTGGCAAGAGCTGCCGGACGGCGAAAACGGGCGAGCCGGGCCGAGACCCGCTGACCAATCGTGATGGGCTCGAGCGCGCCAGATCTCAACTCGGTCAGCGCTTGAACGAAGGCCCCGGACTCGATTCCGGCTTCGCGAGCGGCTCTCTGAAGGTCCTCCACGGAAACCGCGGCGCGATACTGGGCGTCGAGTTCGACCGCACGGGCCAGGAGCCGGTGCACTTCATCCTCGGACAACCAACCAGCCTGATCGAGGCCGTCTCGCTCATTTTCCATATCACTCTCTCCGCGCGGATAGTCGTCGATACGTGCCTCGATGTGCATGATGCTACGGTCCGGCATGTCATGGCGCCGAGATAGAGCGATCTCAAGGGTCGCCCGCGAGAACTCGGTCACGGCCTCGGCATTTGCAGTGATGAGTACTCACGTCTCCTCACCTTTGTCGATCCGGTAGACCACAACAAGTGGTCGATCAAGATCATCACGTTCCACCGTGACGATCTCGTCTTCGCCCCGGAACAGCGCGGGGAACGGCGAATCGACGGGCAACGTCCCGACGTAGGCGCCAGTGGTGTCCAGCACGTCGATGGGCAATTCGCCTGGAATCTCTGTCCTGCGCCGGACCCAGACCCCACCCCTGGGGGCCACAGCCAGCCTCTCGATCAGTGGGGCAACCTCGGCATAGCCGAACTGTCTCGCGGCTTCTTCGGCCGGCACGGTACAGCCGAAGGAGCGTAGACTGTCACCCTGGGCGACTTCCCAGGCGGCGAGTGCCAATGTCGATCGAAGCGGCGCCAGTTCGCGCCTCCAGACGCTGCCTGGACCATCGGGATCCACGATACGGACCGAGTAGGTGCCCTCGTCGCTGAACGCAATGCGATTGGAAGCCGCGGCCCAGACGAGACGCGGCTCGAAGTACGGTGGCCTGGCTGTCGATCCGCACGAGAACTCGCGTGGTTCCGGCCGGGTGAACTGGCGCACTCGAGCAAGCTCGACCGTATCGCCCCCAATCATGAGGAGCTTGAAATCGGCGGAGTCGGCCGTGGCCGTCGGCTGTGTCACAGCTGCCACGACATGCCCGTCATCGAGAAGAGCCACCTGGCGCTGGAGTGGACCGGGCAAAGGGATCGTTCCCGTGAACGATCCCCCGGCGTCGAAACCGGTCAGCGCGCCACGGTCGAAATCGTAAACGACCACATCGCCATCGGGACCCACCGCCATATCCGACGGGAATCCCAACTCCCCCGGACCCGCACCCTGCCGCCCGAACGAGCGCACATGTCGTCCTGCGCGATCGAACACGGCAACCGTGAACGTCCCCGCATCCAGCACGTATAGGTTTCCAGCCGAGTCAACTCCGATGGACGTTGGGAACACTCGAAAGAAGGCAGTGGGTCCTTCGTCAACTCCACCGAGTACGAGTACGCGCTCGAAGTCCCAGGTGAGCTCTCGTTCCACCGGCGCATTGAGCACCAGCGTGACACCGGCCGAATCCACGCGTGTCACCTCGCTTGAGCGCTTCTCCGCGTCGGCACAGCCTCCACAGAGAAGCGCGAGAGCGATCCATGCCTCCGTGAGATGGCTCCGAGCTCGCGAGCCCGTGCGAACATTCCCGGTGATGCCCTTCCAGAGCGTGGTCACCCCCCTCATTCTCGCGCCCTTCCCTTCCCTGCGGGCGGCCCGAACCAGGCCGACAACGCTTCGTTGAGCCCCGAGGCCGTTTCTTCGCCCACCCAGGCGACGTGTCCGTCCGGACGGATCAGGATTGCCGCGGGAGCGTCGACCTCGCCGATGACGGGGAGTTCCCATCGGCCATCGTACTTCGCCTCGACGTACCGAACCCGGTCCGACCAGGGAGCAACGTCGAGCGCGTACGGCGCGCCGAGGTCGAGCAGGACCGGCCGAGCATCGTGCAGAAGGGTGAATAGGCGTCGAGCGCCGCCTGGGGCGACCAGGTCGAGATCGGGAACACGACGTCCCAGCAGCGGATGTCCCCCTCCCAGGTCGTATCGAATGTCCAGGCCCGACATCATGCCGGCGATGTGCTTGCGGGGCTCTTCCATCTCGAGCAGATCACCGAGGATTTCGCGCGCGGCCAGGGTGCGGGCGTCTTCGCGATGCAGCGCAACTTGCGCCATCGTGTTCTTGAGCACGCGCGCGCCCACCGGGTGGCGCTCGGCGTGATAGGTGTCGAGGAGGCTGTCGGGTGATGTGCCGTGGATCACCTGTGCGAGCTTCCAGCCGAGGTTCACCGCGTCCTGCACGCCGGTGCTGAGCCCTTGCCCGCCGATCGGTGAATGGACGTGCGCCGCATCACCGGCGAGTAGCACCCGGCCGTTGCGATAGGTGGCGGCCTGGCGTGTCAGATCGGTGAAGCGGGAGATCCAGGCCAGGCTGTGCGCACCGAAGTCGGTGCCGCACGCGGCGATGAGCAACTCCTTGAGATCGTCCAGGGTCGGCTCGAGGGTCGAGTCCACGGTCGGTTCTGTGACCATGACGCCGATCGGCCCCACATCCTTGTAGATGATCTTGCCGTCTACGATCTCGAACTCCTCCCTGCCGAAGGCATGTACGCCGGCGGCCGAGCGATGCACGCCGTAGGGCGGTGTCTCGGTCATCTCGACCTCCGCCAGGATGCTGCTCGTGGTCGGGTCCCAACCTGGAAAGTCGATTCCCGCCGTCTTCCGAATGAGGCTACGACCACCGTCGCAGCCGACGAGATACTGCGCGCGCAGGGGCTGACCGTTGGCGAGCACGATGTCGACTTCGGCAGAAGTCTGCACGAAGCCAGTGACCTCGTGGCCGTACAGCACGGGAACATCGAGCTCTGTGACCCAGGCGGCGAGGAGGCGTTCGATGTGCTTCTGTCGCAGCGCCAGGCCGTAGTTGTGACGGGTGGGGAAGTCGCTGATGTCCAGGCGGGTGACGGCAAAACCCGTCACCTGCGCGGGCTTGCCTGCCGCGATGAATCGGTCCGCGATCCCGCGCTGGTCGAGGACCTCGATGGTGCGCGAGGAGATCCCGAGCGCACGCGCGCCGTGCAGTTCCTGATTGGGCCGGCGCTCGACCACGACCACGTCCACTCCCGCGAGCGCCAGTTCGCCCGCCAACATGAGCCCCGTCGGTCCCGCTCCCACGATCACAACCGAATGTTCGCCCATCCTCAATCCTCCATCTCCACTCCGATCCCGATCGTCTTTGGCCGGTTCATGCTACGCGAGCAACGCGAGGCCCAGGGCGAGTCCCATCAGGTCGAGGAGACGCCTGGCCGCGTTATCTGGAGAGCGCGAAGCTCGTTTGCGGCCGAAGGCTCGATCCGAAACACACTACTCACCGGGTCGCATCAGCTCCTGCCCCGATCCCATCATGACCGGATCAAATGGCCCCGACGCGAGAATTCGACGCCGCTCTGCAGCAGCACCCAACTCTCTCGTCGCAGCGTTCTTCGCGGCAGCCACGACTCCAGAGCCGAGCAGGGCACCGACCCCGGCGCTGATGCCGACGACCGTCAGGACTCCCAGGATGGCCTCGCCGGTCGCGACCATCACCCCACCGTTCAGAAGAACCCCACCGATCAGGAGCAGTGGCGCTACCGCCCCGAAAAACGCTCCATAGAGGCCCGCTCTCCAGGTCGAGAGCTCGCCGGTCGTACGTCCGGAGTGCAGCACGGCGAGGGCAATGCCAACACCACCGGCAGCGACCCCTCCGAGGAGTGCCCAGAGCCCAGCGCCCCATGCGAACGTGGCTGCGTTCAGTCCACTGTGTCCAAAAAGTCCGGAGATCAGGACCCACCCGGAGCCCAGCACCGCACCAACGCTCGCTCCGGTCAGCGAAAGGCCAAACAGCCCACGGAGCTTCTTGAACCAGGTGCCCATGCGATCCTCCGCTTCTGTTCCTCGAGTAGCTTCGGTCACACAACAGCAGATGCCCCGCCCGCACGGGTGAGGCCGACTCGGTCTGCCACACCCATCTTCTGCCTTGGCCCCGAAGTCCACAAGGATCGGTTCAACTGGATTCGACCGGTCCTGGCGCTGGGATCGCGTTCTGGGCAGGCGCCCCCGGCATCAGTCGCAGTCGAGCGCTTCCCAGGCCCGCGCCTCGATGGCCCATGGGATCTCGACATCGCGCTTCCACCGCGCGGCGCCGG
>CAZFRU010000012.1:0-304 GCA_964521385.1 uncultured Gemmatimonadaceae bacterium
CTCCCCCCGCCGTGCTCCCCGCGCAGGCGGGGGTAGGCCGCCGTCGAGGACGCGGCCGGGGACAGCAATTCTGTGCTCCCCGCGCAGGCGGGGGTAGGCCGGCGCGCACGGGCATGTTCGGGCAGATCACCATGTGCTCCCCGCGCAGGCGGGGGTAGGCCCCAATGATGCCCGCGGAGGTGCCCGAGTGGCTTGTGCTCCCCGCGCAGGCGGGGGTAGGCCCGTATGCGACGGCTAGATACGGGCGTTGGGGGAGTGCTCCCCGCGCAGGCGGGGGTAGGCCCCGATAGAGACGGGAGGGCGT
>CAZFRU010000012.1:314-83825 GCA_964521385.1 uncultured Gemmatimonadaceae bacterium
CGGCCGGGGCAGGCCGCGCACGAGGCGGGCGGGGGGTTGGGGGATTGCGTGCTCCCCGCGCAGGCGGGGGTAGGCCCGTTTTCGAGGGCGGTTGTATCGCGCTCATCGAGTGCTCCCCGCGCAGGCGGGGGTAGGCCCTCGAATCGGCTTCGGTCATTCTCGAAGCGCTCGTGCTCCCCGCGCAGGCGGGGGTAGGCCCAGCTGCAGTTTCTCGAGCTGCTCAGTCTCCGCGTGCTCCCCGCGCAGGCGGGGGTAGGCCCGTCGATGCCCGGCAGGTCATACCACGGGGAATGTGCTCCCCGCGCAGGCGGGGGTAGGCCCTTCACGCTGGGCGAGTTTCCCGGCTGGGAAGGGTGCTCCCCGCGCAGGCGGGGGTAGGCCCATACCAGCGGTCCGCGCGATCGTCCGTCGTGCGTGCTCCCCGCGCAGGCGGGGGTAGGCCGCGCTCGGGGAGAGCGAGGGCCAGCGCACGACCGTGCTCCCCGCGCAGGCGGGGGTAGGCCCATGGCCGCGTAGGGGCCGTGCGTGTCGTCCCCGTGCTCCCCGCGCAGGCGGGGGTAGGCCATGGTAGTCGAGCGGGTCGGTCGGTGATCGACGGTGCTCCCCGCGCAGGCGGGGGTAGGCCTTGTTCGGACTCAACACAGACGCCGAATAGTACGTGCTCCCCGCGCAGGCGGGGGTAGGCCGCCGGGCGACCCGTGCCACCCGCTCGCTGCCGGGTGCTCCCCGCGCAGGCGGGGGTAGGCCGACCGTAAAACCCGAAAGTGCCCGAACAAAACAGTGCTCCCCGCGCAGGCGGGGGTAGGCCCAAGCTGGCCATCGTGTCCACCCAGCTCGAGAGGTGCTCCCCGCGCAGGCGGGGGTAGGCCGTCTCGGGTGGCCCACAAAAGGGCCGGACCTACGTGCTCCCCGCGCAGGCGGGGGTAGGCCGCGAACTGGGTCATGGTTGGGTCCTTACTTTCGGTGCTCCCCGCGCAGGCGGGGGTAGGCCGGATTGCTCGCGCCCTTGACTGCCGTTGTCGGTGTGCTCCCCGCGCAGGCGGGGGTAGGCCGTCGGTGCCGGCGCTCGTGCCGACGCGCACCGTGTGCTCCCCGCGCAGGCGGGGGTAGGCCGTCGGTGCCGGCGCTCGTGCCGACGCGCACCGTGTGCTCCCCGCGCAGGCGGGGGTAGGCCGCACGCATGCCCGCTGAAAGGCATTTCGCTCGCGTGCTCCCCGCGCAGGCGGGGGTAGGCCGCCCATGGCCTCGGCCAGGCGGGGGTCGGAGAGGTGCTCCCCGCGCAGGCGGGGGTAGGCCCTACTACGGCTCCCAGGTCATGTATCGCGCTATGTGCTCCCCGCGCAGGGGGGGGTAGGCCTCCGTACATGGTGAGGGCGACGGCGGCCATATCGTGCTCCCCGCGCAGGCGGGGGTAGGCCGACCTCCTCGATCTGATTGGCGAGGGAATCGGCGTGCTCCCCGCGCAGGCGGGGGTAGGCCCAGCTCCCGCCCGCACCCGATGCGCGCGACGCGGTGCTCCCCGCGCAGGCGGGGGTAGGCCTGACCCCGATTGCGACTTCCGACGCGTCGACCTGTGCTCCCCGCGCAGGCGGGGGTAGGCCACGGAAGGCGGGGCCGGATTCAGTCCCCTGGGCGTGCTCCCCGCGCAGGCGGGGGTAGGCCGGGATCTGGGTGACCGACGTATTGCCCGGCGTCGTGCTCCCCGCGCAGGCGGGGGTAGGCCGATGTATGACGATCTATCTGACGAACCCGCCAGGTGCTCCCCGCGCAGGCGGGGGTAGGCCTGAAACCCTGCTGGAGGCCATCGAAGCCGTCCGGTGCTCCCCGCGCAGGCGGGGGTAGGCCGGGGTACTCCCGGACGGCGTACTTGACCCGTCGGTGCTCCCCGCGCAGGCGGGGGTAGGCCGCTATCGACGCGGTTGCCGAAGCCCCCACGCTGGTGCTCCCCGCGCAGGCGGGGGTAGGCCGGAACTGGTCCTGGTCGAGGCGGTCCGGCGGGTGTACTCCCCGCGCAGGCGGGGGTAGGCCCGTATGCGACGGGCGAGCAGCAGGTCACTGGGGTGTGCTCCCCGCGCAGGCGGGGGTAGGCCCTCGGAGCTGCTGTTGGCGCGGAGCGACGAAGTGTGCTCCCCGCGCAGGCGGGGGTAGGCCGGGTTCACTGTCACGTTGGACCAGTTGGCGGAGGTGCTCCCCGCGCAGGCGGGGGTAGGCCGGGGTTGTTCCCATGGTGGACGATGCGCGGTGCGTGCTCCCCGCGCAGGCGGGGGTAGGCCTGGATCCGCGAACACAGCGCACGTGCGGTAGCGGTGCTCCCCGCGCAGGCGGGGGTAGGCCGGGAATGGGCTGTATGCCGGCCCGCGGTATCCTGTGCTCCCCGCGCAGGCGGGGGTCGGCCCCCCGCCAACACCCGGGGGTTCGTCGAGCTCGGGTGCTCCCCGCGCAGGCGGGGGTAGGCCGCGCACCGATCCATCCGGTTCGCCTTCCATGGTGTGCTCCCCGCGCAGGCGGGGGTAGGCCACGATCGAGCTGGCCAGGTCGGCGCCAGGTACGGTGCTCCCCGCGCAGGCGGGGGTAGGCCCCCGGCAGCACGAGCCGCGGCGTAGTCGGCGTAGTGCTCCCCGCGCAGGCGGGGGTAGGCCGGTCCGGTGCGCCCCGCGGCTTCAGCGGCTTCGGTGCTCCCCGCGCAGGCGGGGTAGGCCGTTGCCGGGTGCTTAGGTGAGTGTGATTACGCGGGTGCTCCCCGCGCAGGCGGGGGTAGGCCCGTGTCTCGCCCGCCCCTACCCGACATGTCCGCGTGCTCCCCGCGCAGGCGGGGGTAGGCCGTGCCGGGGCGGTCGAACAGGGTCCTAAGACCCGTGCTCCCCGCGCAGGCGGGGGTAGGCCTGGCTGGCCCGGCCATCGCCGTCCCCCGCAGGCGTGCTCCCCGCGCAGGCGGGGGTAGGTCCAGGCCGGGCACGCTTGAGAGCTGGGCCCACGGGTGCTCCCCGCGCAGGCGGGGGTAGGTCCGGCCTGTCCAGGGGGAGTTTCGTCCGAATCGGGTGCTCCCCGCGTAGGGGCAGTAGCCCCCGATGAGCCGCGCAGTGACTCCTATCTCGCAGGGGCTCCCCGTGTGAGCGGGATAGGCTGCGCAGGAGCGCAAAGTCGACTCGCAAGCCGCCGGGCTCCCCGCGCGGGCGGGGTTGGCTGTGGCTACGTAGGATGTGGAGCGCAACGCGGAAGCTCCCCGCCTCCACTGCGCAGGAAGGCATGGTCCTCGATCTCGTCACCGCTCAGGGAGCCCGGCGGCACCACGCCAGATATCGCGGTCGCGAACCAGGGGCCAAGGTCCAGCTTCAATCACCAGCCTACCTGCTGCGGACCCCGCCCGCCCGTTGTTCGCGCGACCCCGCTGCAGCACAATGTCTGTTGCATCTCCACTCCCGCATTGTCTCAGGATCCCGCGCATGCGCCTGCCGATCGACTCCCTTCCCCGCGCACTCCTGCGACTGGTGGCCATCGCGATCATCGCCACCGGGTGCGGCGACAGCGGGCCACCGCCCCCACGACCCACCACGATCAGCCTCTTTCCGGCGCAGACCACCTTCGATGCCGTGGGTCACACCCGCACCTTCATCGCCGGTGTGAAGGACCAGAACGGGGTCACCATGGAGGGTCAGGCCGTGGACTGGTCGTCGAGCGATCCGGGTGTGGTCTCGGTCGATGCCACCGGAACGGCGACAGCCCGCAGCAACGGGGCCGCCACAGTACGAGCCGCCTCGGGCGACGCGGTCCAGACCGCTTCGGTGACCGTCGCGCAGGTGGCGACGACGCTGGTGAGGACCGCAGGCGACGGGCAGGCAGGCCCGGCCGGAACACCCCTGGGCCGGCCTCTCGAAGTTCAGGTCAGGGACCGGCTCGGTAATGCAGTGGCGAATGAGACCATCGCCTTTTCGGTCATCGGCGGGGGCGGATCCATCGTTCCCGAGTCGATACAGACCGACGCTCAGGGTCGGGCGACCGCGACCTGGACGCTGGGCCCGCGGGCCGGCGAAGCGCAAAGCGCCCGCGCCGCCGTCCAGGGTACCGGGATCGCCGGGGTGGCATTCGTGGCAACGGGGGTGGTGGGCCCTGCGGCCGAGCTGCGAGGGCTGGCGGGCACCGGCCAGGCCGGCGTGGTGGGTACCACGCTGCCGCTGCCGCTCCAGGTTCAGCTGCTCGACGCCTTCGACAATCCCATCCCCTCGCAGATCACCTTTACCGTCACCGCTGGCGGGGGCTCGGTTGCGCCGGCCGTCGTCACCACCGGCGCACTCGGCGTCGCGTCATCGATCTGGACCCTTGGTGCCACGGCGGGCGCCCAGACGGTTCGCGCCACCGCGGGTGGCCTGAGCCACGAGTTCGAGGCCTCGGCCGTGGCCGGTGCGGGTCCCCCGGCCAGCATCGCAGTCTTCTCGGGTGACGCCCAGGCCGGGCCCGCCGGTTCCGCGCTGCCGAAGCCCCTCACGGTCGCGGTCCGCGATGCGCTGGGCATCGGTGTGGCCGGGGTAGAGGTGGGCTTTGCCCCCTCCGAGGGCGGGGTGGCGCCCGCCGCCTCGCTTACCAACGCCTCGGGGCTGGCCGCCACCACCTGGACGCTTGGCCCCACGGTGGGCCCCCAACAGGTGGTGGTATCGGCCGCAGCGCTCGCCCCGGTGACCTTCACCGCCGAGGGGGTGGAGCCCCCACCCACCTGCATCCTGGAGCCGGTCGACCCGACGGGTTTCGACATCCAGGTCTGCTTCGTGTTGCCGACCGACGCCTCGGTCCGTACCGCCTTCGCCAACGCCGCGGCCCGCTGGGAAAGCCTGGTCACCGGCGACCTGCCCGCCCTGGCGCCGAACGACGGGGCGGCGTCGTGCGTGACCACCCAGACGGCACCACCCATCCAGGGTGCGATCCTCGACGATCTGGTGATCTACGCGGTGATCGAGGAGATCGACGGGCCCCTCAAGGTGCTGGGGTCGGCGGGTCCGTGCTACATCCGCAATTCGAACCTCCTCACCTCGATCGGGGTCATGCGCTTCGACATCGCCGACACCGACCGCCTCGCCGCCATGGGTCAGCTCGAAGAGGTGATCCTCCACGAGATGGGGCACGTGCTCGGGCTGGGAACCCTCTGGCCCGTCATGGGCCTGCTGGCGAATCCGGCCACCGTCGATCAAACCACGATCCCCGATACCCACTTCACGGGCCCTCTCGCGATCGCCGCCTTCGACGCCTCGGGCGGGCAAGGGCGCACCGTCGGAGAGAAGGTGCCGGTCGAGAATGCGCAGGGCGGCGGCGGATCGCTCAACGGTCATTGGCGTGAGACCGTGATGGACCGAGAGCTCATGACGCCGTTTCTCGACGCCAACGTCGTCAACCCCCTGAGCATCATTACCGTGCAGTCGCTGGCCGACCTCGGCTACGTGGTCTCGAACGCCGCGGCCGACGGCTACACGGTACCCCACGTCAATGCGAGCCTGAGGGGTGCGCCGGGGCCAGGGGACGGACAGATCGCCCTCTTCGACGACATCGAGCGGCTCCCCCTGCGTATCGTCGACGAGCGGGGGCGGGTCATGGAGGTGCTGCCTGTGGGGGGATCCCGGCGCTGACGAGCGAGGATCACGAGCCCCGCATCGGGAGGCCCCTGCATCAGGCGCCGCGCGTCAGTCGCCCAGCAGCGACCTCAGTGTCTCGAGTGCCCGCCGCACCTCGACCGGCACCATGGCCCGCCGCCAGTCGGGGTCGACGATGATGTTCTCGAGGGGGTGGCACTGCTGGTGCGCCCGGTCGGCCAGAGCATCGAGTACGGCGTCGGTGGGAGTGCCATCTCCGGCCAGTTCGTCCCACCCCGTCAGCTCACGGGGACGGGAGCCCAGCCCCGTCACCACGCCGCGCAGCTCGCTCCAGCGCCCCTGTCCGGCGCGGGCCGACAGCGCCACGGTCAGGAGAGGGAAATCCACCGCCTGGCGTTGCCTCAGCTTACGGTAGACCGCCACGCGCCGGACCTGAAGTGGAATTCTGATTCTGGTTACGATCTCGTCGCCTTCCAGCACGGTATTGTGGATTCCGTCGGCCACGAACAGCTCTCGCACCGGCAGGGTCCGAGCGCCCCGCACGCTCCGTAGCTCGACCTCGGCGTCGAGGACCATCAGCACCGGTGGCGTGTCGGCCGAGTGGGCGGCGACGCACTTGCGGCCGACGCGGGTCACGTGGCAGGTGTCGCCGTCTTTCTTCAAGCAGTAGCCCAGCGCCTCACGCCAGAACTCGCTCTGGTTGTAGTAGGTGCACCGGGTGTCGAGGCAGAGGTTGCCCCCGAGGGTGCCCCGGTTCCGGATCTGGGGCCCGGCCACATGCGCAGCCGCGTCGGCCAGGGCCGGGGCGAGTCGCAGCACATCGGGGTGCGTGCCCACCGCGGTCAGTGTCTCGCCGGCACCGATATCGAGCCACCGGCCGTCGTCGTCGAGGCGAGCCCCCCGCAACTCCGCCACCCCCGAGATCCCGATCAGGTGGCCCGGCTCGAGCAGCCGATGCTTCATGTTGGGAATCAGGTCGGTGCCCCCCGCCACCAGGCGGGCGTCGTCGCCGTAGGTCGACAGCAGATCGAGAGCGTCGTCCAGCCGGCGCGGCCGGTGGTATTCGAAGTTCGGCAGGCGGAGCACGGACTAACGCTCTCCGCTCAGGCGAGCCACCAGGATGCCATCCTGGCCGCCGATCCCCTGGATCCGCTCGGCCAGCGGCAGTTCGCTGAGTTCGACGCTCTTGCCCACCAGGGGGGCATGCAACAGATGCAGGCGCCCGTCCTGCCAGACCGCGATCCCGGTGTGGGCAATGTCGAGCCCGGCCACGGTCGAGGTGGCCGCGATGATGTCCCCGTCGTGGATTCCGGCCTCGGCCGCCGCAATGGCCTCTTGCGGCAGGAAGATGCGCGGGCCGCGCGCGTTGAGTCGGGCCTCCATGGCCACCACACCCGCGAGCACCGCGGGGTCGGCCAGCTGACGGTATGCGTCGGGGTGTTGCGACATGAAGGTCACCGGCTCGGGGTCGGCCACCCCGCCCAGGTCGGCGGTGATCAGGGTCAGGTCGCCCCGATCCTGGTGATCGAGCAGCCACTCGCTGAAGTAGTGCAGGCGGCTCAGGTACCCATCGAGTTCGCCGCCGCGGTAGCGAATGTGGCGCAGATGCGCCTCATAGGCCGCTCGGGCCGAGGCCGGATCCGCGAGCGCCTCGACCCCCTCCGCGCGGACGAACCGCATCAAAGCCCACACCGTCTCGATGAAGGTCACGCAGTCGAGCTCGCGCAGGTTGACCACTAGATGTTCGGGTCCGGCCGCCTCGAGGGTGCCGGGTGTGTAGGTGGTGCCCACGAAGGTGCGGCCGAGGGCGGCCACCGCCTGTCCGAGGGGCAGGGTGTCGAGGCCCTCAGCCGTCGCCTGGCGCACCTTGTCGGTAAAGATCGCCCAATCGGCTTCGGTCCAGGGCGTGCCCGGAATCGTGTCGAGGGGGCCGGGCTCGGTCGCTGGTCTCGTCGCCGGCTCGGTCGCCGACCCGGTCGCCGACCCGGGGGCTGGCTCGGTCACCGCCGGAGCCGCCGGCTCGCCCGCCCGCGCGACAGCCCGCTCCCCGGCCTGCTCGGGCGACTCACCGGAGCAGCCCCCGCCCACCCCGACACTGAGCGCCAGCACGATCAGGGCCGCCCCACCGCGCTTCATGCCGAGACCCCGGCGACGCCCGTAGCGGCCGGGTGTGCCGGCTTGGCCAGGCGACCCTCGGCCCGGGCCCTCTCGAGCGCTCGCCAGACGTTGGGCGGCGAAAAGGGCAGGCGGTCGACGCGAATCCCGACCGCATCGTGGATCGCGTTGGCGATGGCGGGAATCGACGGATGGAGCGGGCCCTCGCCCGCCTCCTTGGCTCCGTAGGGCCCCTCGGGATCGACGCTCTCGATGATGAGCGACGCCAGCTCGGGGGTGTCCATGCTGGTGGGCAGTCGGTAGTCGAGCAGCGAAGGGGCGTTGTGCAGTCCCGCCCGTCCGTGATCGGCGTCCTTGAAGATGTGCTCCTCCATCAGCGCCTCGGCAAAGCCCATGTAGGCCGACCCTTCCATCTGACCCTCGACCAGCACCGGGTTCAGCGCCCGACCGCAATCGTGCGCCACCCAGATCTTCTCGACCCGCACCACCCCGGTATCGGGATCGACCTCGACCTCGGCCACGTGGGCCGTGAACGAATAGGCGGGGCTCGCACCGATGGTCGCTCCCCGGTACGACCCGTGCACGTCCTTGGGGGTGTTGTACGACCCGGTGGCGCCCAGCGTACCCCAGCGCGCCTCGGCGAGCTGAAAGGCCTCACGGATCGGGAGGGTGCGCTCGGGGTCACTCGGATCCGAGGCGATCCCGGCGCGGAGCACCACCATCTCGGGTTCGCCGCCCCAACTGTCGGCCACCGCCTCCTGCACCCGACGCTTGAGCTTTCGGCAGGCATCGAGGCAGGCGTTGCCCAACATGAAGGTCACCCGCGACGAGTAGGCGCCCAGGTCGACCGGCGTGAAGTCGGTATCGCCCCGCAGCACCCGCACATGCCCCAGCGGCACGCCCAGCTCTTCGGCCGCGATGTACGCCATGGTCGAATCGGTGCCCTGCCCGATCTCGCTACCGCCGCTGAAGACCGCCACTCGTCCGGAGCGGTCGATCTGGACCTGGATCCCCGACTGGGGCATGTCGTTGGGGTAGATCGGGTAGTTGGTGCCCGAGATGTAGGTCGATCCCGCGACACCCAGCCCTCGCCCGAAGGGCAGCTTGCGCCAGCGCTCTGCCCAGCGGGAGGCCGCCTCGACCGCATCCAGGCACTCGAGGAATCCGTTCGAGGTGACCCGAAGCTCGTTGACCGTGCGGGTGTGCGAGCCGATGAAGTTGCGGCGCCTCAGCTCGATGGGGTCGAAGCCACCGGCTTCGGCCAGCTTGTCGAGCTGGACCTCGAAGGCGAACCGCGGCTGGACCGAACCGTGGCCTCGCTTGGGGCCGCACGCCGGCTTGTTGGTGTAGACCCGCACCGCGTCGAACCGATAGGCGGGCAGGTCGTACGGAGCCGCCAGCAACTGACCCGCGTAGTAGGTGGTCACCAGACCGAACGAGGCGTAGGCCCCGCCGTCGAGCAGGATCCGCCCGTCGACCCCCGTCAACCGCCCGTCGCGCGTCATCGCCGTCTTGTAGCGCATGTGGAAGGGGTGTCGTCCGCGATGCGCGTAGAAGACCTCTTCCCGGGTGTAGAGAATCTTCACCGGGCGCCCGGTCTTCATGGCCAGGCGCGCGACGCAGAACTCGAGGTCGAAGGGCTCGCTCTTGCCCCCGAAGGCTCCCCCCACCGGCGGCTGGATCACCCGTACCGTCGCGGGGTCGACGCCCAGGACGTGGGCGAGCTCACGATGCAGGTAATGGGGCACCTGCGTGGACGACCACACGGTGAGCTTGCCGTCGGCCTCATACTGCCCGATGGCGCAGTGCGGCTCGATCGCGGCATGGGTCGTACCTTCGAAGTAGTATTCTCCTTCTACTTGGAGATCACCGGCGGCCAGCCCCTCGTCCACCTCTCCGAACTCGAGCCGCACCTTCTTGGTGACGTTGCCGTTCCACCCCTCCTTCTTCGGCGGATGGATGAAGTCACCGGCTTCGTAGCTACCCTGCGCGGCCAGCGCCTCCTGGGGATCGAACACGGCGGGAAGCTCTTCGTAGCTCACCCGGATCCGGCGCAACGCCTCGAGCGCGGTGTCTTCATCGACCGCGGCCACCGCGGCCACCCCGTCGCCGATGTAGCGCACGCGATCCACGGCCAGGGCCGTCTCGTCGGGAGTCCAGGGGATGATGCCATACGGCACCTGAAAATCGGCACCCGTCACCACGCCGTGGACTCCCGGCAGCGCCTCGGCCTCGGCGGTGTCGATGGCGACGATACGGGCGTGGGGGTGGGGGCTGCGCAGAATCTTGGCGTGGAGCATGCCCGGCAGCGCGATGTCGTCGGTGTAGACGGCCCGCCCGCTCGTCTTCGCCGGGCCATCGATCTTGCGCTGCCGATGGCCGATCACCGCGAAGTCCCGGCTCCCCTCAGACATGGTCGGACCCCGCACGCGCTGCCGCTGCCTCGACCGCCACGAAGATCTTCGTGTAGCCGGTGCAGCGACACAGATTGCCCGACAGCGCCGAGCGGATCTCGCTGCGGGTGGGCTGGGGGGTGTCGGCCAGGAGCGCGGCGGCCGACAAGAGAATGCCGGGTGTGCAGAAGCCGCATTGGGCTGCCCCGTGTCGATCGAATTCATCCTGCAGGGGGTGGGGCGTCGATCCGCCGGCCAGCCCCTCGACGGTGGTCACCTCGCGCCCCTCGACCTCGGCAGCGGGAAGAATGCACGACAGCGTCGGCACGCCGTCGAGCAGCACCGTGCAGGCACCACAGTCGCCTTTGTCGCACCCTTGTTTGGTGCCCGTGAGGCCGAGCGCATACCGCAGCGTCTCGACCAGGGTGTGATGCGAGGGCACCCCGACTTCAACGGGGTCGCCGTTGACCCGGAAGCGCACGATCTGGGTGGACGAACTCACGCGTTGGGACTCCGATTGGACGAAGGCGACGGACCTTCAAGGTCTCGCCGCCGTGGGCGGGCTGCAAGGAGTCCCCGATGGATCCCGCAGGAGGATCCTGGTCCCGAGGCGGGGGTAGCCGTGAGACTCGCCCCACAGCCAATCCCAACCGGACCCATATTCATGCCCTACCCCGAGATGATGATTGCACCCATGCGAGACGACCTGGTTCGCATCGGGTTTGAAGAACTCCGTACCGCCGACGCCGTAGACCAGGCGCTCGATACCGACTCCGGCACCACGCTGCTCGCGATCAATTCGGTCTGCGGATGCGCGGCCGGGGCCGCCCGCCCGGCGATCTATCTCTCGCTGCAAGGAGAGGTGCGCCCCGACCGTCTCGCCACGGTGTTCGCGGGCCAGGATCTCGATGCGACCGAGCGGGCCCGGGAGTATATCGCGGGTTACCCCCCGTCTTCGCCCTCGGTGGCGCTCTTCAAGGATGGACAGCTGGTGTGGTTCCTCGAGCGCCATCGCATCGAGGGCAGCACGCCGCACCAGATTGCCGACACCCTGCAGGCCGCCTACGCCCAGTACTGCGGCTGACGAGGCGGTTCGGGGACTTCAGCCGGCGGCGCGACGACGACGCCAGGCCGCGAACGCGCCGTCGGCACTGAAGGAGCCTCCCCCGTGAGTGGCGAAATAGAGAAAGACCGCCGCAAAGAGGAGCGCGAGCTCTCCCCCGTTCTCGATGGGGAATAGGCCCCGGGGGACGTGGGCGATCGCATAGGCGACCATCATCTGACCCGCCAGGACAAAGGCGACCGGGCGGGTCAACAGCCCGAGCACGATCAGCAGCCCTCCGTAGAACTCCAGCACGCCGGCCACACCCATCTGGCTGAACAGATCGGCCGCGTTCTCGCGCCCGAGCACCGCAAAGAGCTTCTGGGCACCGTGCTGCATGAACAGGGCGCCTACGACGATTCTCATCAGACTTCTCATCGTTCCTCTCTCCAACCGGGTCGTTTGAGTGCGCGCTTGCGCTCTTTCTTCTCCTGGCGCAGACGACGCTTCATGTCGCCCGCGCTCTCGCCTGGGTACCGCGCCACGATCGACGCTCCCCCCATCACGCACACACCGGTGATGCGCACGATGGGCGCGTCCGGATCGAGGGTACCGGGCACCGCGTGATCGTAGTCGAACCCTCCCAGAATGCCCATGGCCGAGACCTCGACCACCACATCGGGGGGAACGATGATCTCGCCACCACCCCACATGGCAAAGATCTTGATCTCGGTCACACCGGGCGGCAGGGGGGTCTCGCGCAGATCGAGGCTGAAGCCCCCCATGAACCCCATGGCGTAGTTGACGCGGGCCGGGTGCCAGGCGCCCCGACGGGAGCCGCCCCCCATGATCCCCGCGATGAAGCTGGTGGGGCGCACCTGTTCAGGCGGCAAGGTCGGGCGTCGACCCATACGCAGGGCAGGCAGCAGCTCGGCCTCGGTGCTCGGCGCCCGGTCGCCCCTCGCCGCCCTGACCGGTGCGGGCGGGCGAGGCAGTCCAGCCAGGAGGGCGCGCAGCTCTTCGAGGGTCTCGGCCCGGTGAGCGACCTCGACGCGTCGCTCGAAGTCGTCGACCCCGATCCGGTCTTCGGCAAAGGCCTCGCACAGGGCGTCGATCGCCTTCTGCCGCGCCGTATCACCGACCGGAGTCCCCGAGGGTCCGGCTTCGGGGGCGGTCATGGGCTGTTCCTGCGGTAGACCACCTGTCCGTCGACCATGGTCAGGTCGACGACGGGTCGGTCGGTGGCGTCGCCCGTCCAGGCGAAGGGATTGCCCGACAACACCACCACATCACCCCGCCGTCCCGGGGTGAGCATGCCCGTGAACCCATCGCTGTAGCCCGCCCGGGCCGCTCCCGCCGTGTACGCCTCCACCGCCTCCTCCATGTCGATTCGCTCTTCCGGGATCCATCCATCGGGGTGCGCCCCGTCCAGGGTTCGGCGCGTCACCGCAGCCGCCAGCCCCAGCATGGGGTCGAGCGGCGCCACCGTCCAATCGCTCCCGAACGCCACCGCCGCGCCCGCGTCGAGCAACGAGCGAAAGGCGTAGGTACCCCGCGCCCGATCGGATCCAATACGTGCCTCGGCCCAACGACCGTCATCTGCGGCATGATAGGGCTGCATCGAGGGGATCACGCCCAGCGGTGCGAAGCGCGTCACGGCGTCGGGACCGAGGTGCTGCGCGTGCTCGATCCGAAAGCGACGATCCCGGGGACCATGAGCGGCCTCAGCCTCGGCGTAGGTATCGAGCAGCCAGTCGTTGGCCCGATCGCCGATGGCGTGGACGATCACCTGGAGTCCCCGCTCATCGGCATCGAGAATCCATTCGCGCAGCTGGGTGGTGTCGGTGGTGAGAATCCCGGCCGTCGACGGATCATCGGTATAGGGGTCGTGGAACCACGCCGTGGTGGAGCCGAGGGATCCGTCGACGAAGCCCTTCAACCCCCCCCACCACAGCCGCTCGTCTCCCCGCCCTTCCTGCGCGACGGTCTCGGCCAGACGGGCGACGGTGGCGATCGGCACGACGCTGTAGACCCGCAGGGGGAGTGCGTTCCGCGCATGGGCCCTGCGATAGGTCTCCCAGTGGGCCCAGGTGCCCATGTCGTGCACCTGCGTGACGCCGAGGGAGAGGGCGTGCGAGGCAGCGGCCTGCAGTGCGTCGTCGAACTGCGCTTCGCTCGGTTCGGGAATGGCGCCGAAAACGGGATTCATGGCGGCGTCACGCAGGATCCCGGTGGCGGCCCCCGTGATCGGGTCACGTCCGATCACACCCCCGGGCGGATCGGGGGTGGCGCCCGTCAGCCCCGCACGCTCCAGG
The DNA here is from genome assembly GCA_964521385.1 of uncultured Gemmatimonadaceae bacterium. Taxonomy (GTDB): domain Bacteria; phylum Gemmatimonadota; class Gemmatimonadetes; order Longimicrobiales; family Gaopeijiaceae; genus Gaopeijia. The sequence goes on from CAZFRU010000012.1 coordinate 13,756, forward strand.
GCAAGGCCATTGGCCACCCCCATGTGCAGATCGGTGCGCGTCACGAAGACGGGATGATCGGGCGACACCGAATCGAGCCATTGTCGGTGCGGGAGTGCGCCACCCCACTTCTGCTCGTCCCAGTTGCCCCCCTGGATCCAGACGCCGGGAGGCAGTCCTGCCACGGCCTCGGCGATGCGAGCCACGAAGGCCTCGGGCGTGTCGACGTCCCGAAAATCGAGAGCGGCCAGCTGGAACCCGCCGTCGATGAAGTGCGTGTGCGCGTCCACGAAGCCGGGCAGTACCCAACGCCCGGCGAGGTCGATGACCTCGGTGCCCGGCCCCACCCAGGCATTGATCGTCGCGTCGCTTCCCGTCGCGACGATGGTGTCTCCGCGCAGGGCGAGGGCGGTGGCCGCCGGCATGCCCCTACCGGACCACACGAAGCCGCCCCGCAGCACGGTGTCTGCCACTTCGTTCTCCGTCGAACAGGCCATGAGCGCGAGCATGAGCACGCCGATGGTGAAAGAGGGCCATCGCATCGGTCGTAAGCCTCAGGTAGGAGAGGGTTCCCGGCGATCCGGCCGCGCCGGGAAGGGAGAGCATAGTGGCGTCCGTGCAGGGCGATCAAGCATAGTGGGGGGTCGGCCTCCTCTTCCCGACCTTCATCCCGCATCCCGTCACCCGGACCTCACCCCGGAGGTGTCATGCGCCATCTCGGATCCATCGCACTCCTGATCGTCCTGGTGTCGACCGGCTGCAGCACCACGGGCGGGCGCACCTCCCGAAGCGGCAACTCCGACCTCCTGACCGCCACCGAACTCGAGCCGATGATCAGCTTGACGGCCTACCAGGCGATCCGTCGATTGCGCCCGAACTGGTTGAACGCACGGGGCAACGCTCCGCCACCGGTCGTGTTCGTCGACGGAGTGAGAATGGGCGGCCTCGAAGTGCTCTCGTCGCTCAGCGCCACCGATTTCGTCGAAATGCGGCATCGAAGTGCACCCGACGCCACCACCCTCTATGGGACCGGAGTAGGCGGTGGCACGATCGAGCTACGCAGTCGATCGCCCTGAACTTCCCAGCACCGAGCGGGCGAACGCAACCAGGATCTCGGCGCAGCGCTCGATCTCGGCAGCCGCGACCCACTCGTCGGCTGCATGGGCCTGTGCGATCGAGCCCGGGCCGAAGCAGACCGCCGGAATCCCGGCCTCATTCAGGTAGGCGGCATCGACCCAGGCCGTCATGGGCTCGATGCGGGGCTCCACCCCGGTCCGTGACGCCGCCTGCAGGAGACCCCTCACCAACGGATGATCCGACGCCACCTCGGTGCCGGGACGCTCGAGCACCACGGTGAGCCGCGCCGCCAGATCAGGCACCCGGGCGCGCGTGCGGCCGAGCACGCCCTCGAGTTCGGCAACCACGCATTCTGCGTTTTCGCCCGGCAAAGTGCGGCGCTCCAGCGACACCGTGCAGCGCTCGGGATACACCGAGGGGGCCGAGCCTCCCGAGATCGTTCCGGCGTGGAGCGAGCCTCGGCCCAGGAGGGGGTGGGGGGCGCGAGCGGCCAACTCGGCATCGAGCTCGTCGAGCTGCGCCAGGAAGCGGCCGGCGTGGCGAATGGCATCGATTCCGACCTCGGGGCGCGACCCGTGGGCGCTGCGCCCGGTGAACTCCACGTCGATCCAGACGAACCCCTTGTGGGCCGGCATCACGGCCAGGCTCGTAGGCTCGCAGACCACGGCGAGGTCGGCCCGCAGGCCCGAGGTCATCAGGTCGGCCATGCCGAGCGAGGCGTGTTCCTCGTCTGCGGTGAGTGCCACGATCAGCGAGCCCGAGTGCCCCTCCGCCGAAAGTGTGCGCGCGGCGGAGAGGAGTGCAGCTACCCCGCCTTTCATGTCACAGGCGCCTCGTCCGCGGATCACCCCGTCCTGCAAGGTGTTTCCGAATGGGGGCACGGTCATCCCCGCGATCCCCACGGTATCGAGATGGCCGTTCAGGAGCAGGCTCGGCTGACCGACTCCGCTGCGCGCCACGAGACTCGGCCGCCCGGGTTGGGGCGTGCGGATCTCGACCTCGAATCCCCACGCTTCGAGCCACCCGGCACACAGTCGACAGGCAGCCTCTTCGCCCGCGCCCCCTTCTTCGAGGTGCGGGTTCACCGACGGGGTCTCCACCAGCCTACGCGCTAGTGCGACGGCGTCGCCCTTCAGCGCTGCTGCGAGATGCGCGACGTCTGTCTCCGATCCTCGGAATTCCGACATTGGTTGCCGTCTCCCCTCGAAAAACCCCACCGCATGCCCGCCACGAGCGGGACCTGACTCCGTAAGGCTGCGTCAATCCCGGTGTCGAGGGGGCTGACGGGGCATTCGGCGTTCAGGCATGATTCCTGCACGGATTCGAGCGCTCACAACCCCCCCAACGACCCGGAGACGCCGTGCGAACCTTGACTGTCAGCTTGTTGGGAGCGGCAGCCGTGGCCGCCAGCCTCGTCCTGCTGCGGGCGCAGCGGGATCAGGAGACGCGGCCGCAGCCCCGCATCGTTCCCCCCGGAGAGACCGCGCCCGGCGCGATTTCTCTCGACCGGCTCCGCGAACGCGGATTCTGATCACCCCGCCGTACCTCGTGGTGACGGTGCCGGACAGGCCCGTCACCACGAGTGGGTGTGGGGTGTCTCAGAAGTACTCCTTGTTCTTCACGATGTACGACGTCCACTCCGGGGGTACGTCGGTATCGGGGAAGATGGCCTGGACCGGGCACTCCGGTTCGCAGGCACCGCAGTCGATACACTCGTCGGGGTGGATGTAGAACTGGTCATCACCCTCGTAGATACAATCCACGGGGCAGACTTCGACGCAGCTCGCGTCTTTCGTGTCTATGCACGGCTCGGTGATGATGTACGCCACGAGATCTCCGGGGTCGTCGTAGTGTCAGGGTCCAGGTCGGGCCGGGAAACGATCCCCCCGCCGGACTGTCGAATAGTGTCCGAAGGCAGGAGCCCCCGCAAGAGATCGTGAAGGGGCCGGTGGCCGCTCTCTCATGATGCCCTCAACCCAGGTGCCGTGCCCCGAACATCCGGCACCACCAGGCATAGCGGCGGGCGAGCACCGGGTGGGTGCGATCGGCTACCGGTGCGTAGACCGAACAGGCCTCGGCGTGTGCGACGCGACGGGCGTCGAGATCGGTCCAGAGGTGGGCATGGCGCAGCTGGTCCAAACGCTCGGCCAGTGCCATCAGGCGGAGGTTGCTCTCGGCAACCACGAGGCGCTCGGCCAGGTCGTCGGCCCCGGACAGGGGTACGGCCGCGCGCAACTCGAGCACGGACGGCTCGGCGATCGCCGCGGCCGAGGGCGCCCACTCGGGCATGTGCGAATCGAGGGTCAGGGTGGCGGCAAGTGTCAGGGGATCCCGCTCGCCGGCATCGTTCAGCAGGATGAGGGCCGAGCGACCGGGGTGAAGATAGGCCGGGTCATGATCGTCGTCTGCCAGTCGGTTGCGCACCTCCATGGCCACTCGGTGCATGCGTTCGAGCAGCTCGACGCCCGCCGGCCCGATCCCCCGCTCCTGCGCGGTGTGCACGAGCCGCACTTCCATCTGACGCCCGCGTTCCCGTTCGGCAAACGGCACTGGCACCCGACTACTTCTCCCAGACGACGTCGGCCACGCCGGCTCGGTGGTTCTCGAGGCGCGCAAAGGTGAAGAACAGGTCCGAGAGGCGATTGAGAAACCGCAGTACGTCGTCGTCGACGGACTCGAAGGTCGCCAGGTGCACCACCGCCCGCTCGGCCCGCCGACAGACGGTGCGTGCCACATGCAGGGCTGCCGCCCCATCAGAGCCGCCCGGGAGCACGAACTGGGTCAGCGGAGGAAGCTCGCTCTCGGCTTCGTCCATCCAGCTCTCCATTTCGGCGATCCGTTGGTGGGGCAGCGGCGGCAGATGGGGGTGAGCCGACCCGTCCTCGCGCGGACGTGTGGCCAGCGTCGCGCCCAACGCGAAAAGATCGTGCTGCAGACGAAGCAGGCGCCCCCGCAGTTCCGGGTCGCTCACCAGCGCCACGGCCAGTCCCACCGTGGCGTTCACCTCGTCGACCGAGCCATAGGCGGCCACCCGGTGGTGGTCCTTGGGTACGCGCCCGCCTCCGAAGAGGGCCGTCTCACCGGCGTCGCCGGTCCGGGTGTAGATCTTCATCACGGTCGGGTGAACCTCCGCAGGACCTGGGCCTTGTCGAGCAGCCCCGAGACCGTGGCACCGGTCTCGGTTGCCCCTGAATCAGCGACGGCATCCCGGCGCAGATCGAGCAGCAGATCGCGCACGTCGAGCAGCACCTCGAGATGCAACTGCTCTCGCTGGAACTCGAAGTCGAGACGGGCCGCAGCGGCGTCGTCGGACCGGGCCCGTGCCGCGTCGAAGGCCTCCCGGTACACTCCTTCGAGATTCGACCGGATTCTCTCGCGTTCGCGCATCTGGGCTGCTCGCTGTTCGGGTGGAAGGCCCGCGTACCCCATCGGCCCGCGGCCGGTCCAGACGGCCGGGACCGGGTGCGGCTGCGCCGCCGGTTGGGTACCTTCAGGGATTCGAGAATGACACACGCATCGAAGGGGACGGGACCCATGGACAGCCACACCCCCCCGGACACGCTCGTCGCCGACCGCGCCAATTCGCTCTACTGGAGCTCGGACCACAGCGTCAACGACATCGCCGAAGAGCTCGACCTCTCCAAGGGCAGCCTGTATGGGCTGATCCGACCCGAGGGCGCCGGCCTCGCCTGTCCGGAATGTGCGACCGAACTCGAATACCCCAATCGCACCGCCCGAGAGAAGAAGTACGTCACCTGCCCCTCGTGCGGGCTCGAAGAAGAAGAGGTGATCGTCCGCACGATCATCGGTGAGCCCGCCACGACGCCCTCGAGCACGGATTCGCGGCGCACCCTCTGGGGCATGGTCCTGCTCGGCGCGGCGGCGGGGGTCATCGTGGCGCGCTGGCTGCGCCGGTAGTCAGGGGGCGAAGGCTTGGCGACCAACATCCGGGATCCCCGGACCATCATCACGCCCGACGCCTTCGAGGTGTCGGAAGCGCTGCTGGGCACGCCGCTGGCCCCCCCGTGGCGCCGGCTCCAGGCCCTGCTCATCGACATGGTGGTGATCGGCCTGTTGACCGTCGTCACCGCCTCGATCTCGCTGATCCTGTGGGGAGGGGTGGCCCTGTTCCTCATCAGCATGGCGTTCCGACGCCCTCCCAACGGGCTCGGGCAGGTGGCGACGGTACTCTTCCGAGGTGCCACCGGATGCCTGGGTTCGCTGATCCTCGTCGGCGTGCTCATCGGCTATCTGGCGGTACGGGCGGGTGATGACGACGGACCCCCGTCGCCTCCCCTTCCCCAGATCGACCTCGGTCCCGACCTGGTCGCCTCCGGCGGCGGCACGGGCGTCGCTGAAGTGCTCCGCGGACTCACCGACCTCGCCCGCTTGAGCCAGGTCGAAGACACCGCTGAAGCGGCCCGCATCGCCGCCGATATTCTTCGCACCGCGACTTCGGCCGGCATCAGCCAGTCCGACGCTCGCACCCTCCTGGATGAGGCAGCGCCCTCTCCGGCCTGGAGCGCGGCACGGGACGCGGTCTATGCACGCGCGTTTGAACGGGCCGGAATCGGGCCCTCTGCGGCTGAAGCACCCGCCGACGCAGCCCCCGAGGCGCTCATCGCCGAGATCGCCGCACTGCCCCTGGCGGACGCGGCCGAGCGTTTTGCGGCGCTGCGCGCAGACACCGCCGAGGGGGGTCTGGAGCCCGCCGCGCGCGATACCTTGCTGGCGCTTCGTGCCCGGCTTCTCACCGACGTGGCCCGCGATACCCTCGAGGTCTTGTCCGAGCGCATCGACGATCTCGCCGACGAGGTCGACGACACCAGCGCCGACCTCCGCGCAGCCCGCGCCCGGCTCGACGCGGGGGAAGGCGGCTTTCGAGGCCTTCTGCGTGACATCTGGGAGCAGCTGGGATCGGCGATCGGACTGTGGAGCGTGTACTTCACGGTGGCCCTGACGGTCTCCGGAGGACGCACGGTGGGCAAGAAGCTGCGGGGCATTCGCGTGCTGCGCCTCGACGGAGAGCCCCTCAACTGGTGGACGTCGTTCGAGCGTGCCGGAGGATACGTCGCAGGCATCGCCACGGGCACCCTGGGATTCGCGCAGGTGTTCTGGGATCCGAATCGCCAATGCGTGCACGACAAGATCGTGAGCACCGTGGTCGTGATCGACGGAGCCGCCATCGAGCCCGGTGCGTGGCAGGAAGCATGGCAGGTGCAGAAGCAGGACACTCCCCCCACCGCACCCTCTGCCTGATGCCCGGTCTCGACATCAACGTCTCGTACCCACTGGCCTTTCTCGCCGGGCTCGTGTCATTCCTCTCCCCGTGCGTGCTTCCGGTGGTGCCGGGCTACCTCACCTTCATCTCGGGTATGACGCTCGACGAACTCCGCGGGGGAAATGTGCGCCGGGCCCGGAGCCGGGCCGCACTCCACGCGATGCTCTTCGGGCTGGGATTTGGTCTGGTCTTCATGAGCCTGGGCGCCGCCGCCACGGCGCTGGGCCAGTCGTTCGCCCGTTGGCTGCCCACCGTCACCCGCATCGGGGGACTGCTCGTGATCGCCTTCGGGCTGCACATGATGGGCTTCCTGCGCATGCGCGGGCTGTCTCGCGAGCGTCGCGTCCATCTGGCGTCGCGCCCGACCGGGTGGATCGGGTCGGTGGCGATCGGTGTGGCGTTCGGAGCCGGGTGGACCCCGTGCATCGGGCCCGTACTGGCGTCGATCCTGCTGTTTGCCGGCATGGAGACGACCATGCTGGAAGGAACATTGCTCCTGGGGGTATACGGCCTCGGACTCGCCGTGCCCTTCGTGGGATCGGCGATCGCACTCAACTGGGTGCTGGCGGGCACGAAGCGCCTCGGACCGTGGTTGCCCTGGATCGAACGTGTCGCCGGGGGGATCCTGGTGATCGTGGGTCTACTCATGGTGGCCGGGCTGTTCGCCGAGCTCACCGCATTCCTGGCCGACATGGGCCAGGCTTTCACTCTGGAGTTGGAATGAAGTCCACCGTGAGCTGGACCGCCTGCGTCATCCTCACCCTCACCGGGCTGATGGGTGCCGCCGCGTGCGCGCCCGACGAGCCACCGCCACCGGACCCGACCACAACCGACCTCCTCTCGGCCCGCGTGGCGGCGCCGGAGGGTCCTCGGGCATTCAACTCGCCAACGGGATCAGGCCCCGGTCAGTTGCCGCCACCGCCCTCCCAGGCCCTGGGGCTCGATCAGATCGGGTACACGATGGGCGACCCATCGGCACCGGTTCGCATTCTCGAGTTCAGCGACTTCGGTTGTGGATACTGCCGCAAGTTCCACGAAGAGACCTTTCCGACCCTCGAACAGGAGTACATCGAGACCGGTAAGGTCTACTGGAAGTACGTCCCCATGATCCTGGGCATGTTTCCCAACGCCATGGAGGCGGCGCGGGCCGGCGAATGCGGCGGTGCCCAGGATCGGTTTCGGGAGATCCAGGATCGGCTGTTCCGCGACCAGGGCACCTGGAAGAAGAGCTCCGACCCGGTGGCGAGCGTCGAAGCCATCGCTGCCGAACTGGGGCTCGACATGACCCGTTATCGTGCGTGTGTGGCCGAGGGCGAACGCGACGATCGTATCGCGACCGGTACGCAGCTCTCGCGCGAGGCCGGCGTACGAGGTACTCCCACCTTCTTCATTGTGGGATACGCTCCGATTCCGGGGGCACTACCCCTCGAGCTCTTCCGTGAGGTGCTCGACACGGCCGTCGCCCTCGCGGCGCGCGGTGAGGGCCCGGTTTTCGGCGGTGGCGGGCAGTAGGCCGCCCACCGCCTGAGGCTGGCGCCGACCCCGACCCAGGCACACATTGGCCGCCGGTTTCAATTCGGCTTTCTGCATCATGCGCATCCGGGAGGAATACATGCGCCGTAGCTTCGTCCCCGGGCTCGTTGTGGCCCTGTTCATTTCCACCTTGGCGTCGCCTGGCGAGGCCCAGCAGCGGGACAGCGCCTCGTCCACGCCGCCCACCATCGAATCCAAGACCGAGGGCATGGAGAAGCTCGACGGCTTCATTCCGATCTACTGGGACGACAAGGGCGGCAAGCTCTGGATGGAGATCGGTCGCTGGAACGAGCAGATCCTGCACTACACCTCGCTGCCTGCGGGATTCGGTCAGAACGATCTCGGCCTGAACCGTGGAGACCTCGGGGGATCGCGGGTGATCGTCTTTCGGCGGGTCGGGCCCAAGATCTTCATGGAGGAGCCCAACCTGCGCTACCGAGCCATCACCGACGATCCCCTCGAAGAGAAGTCGGTGCGCGACGGATTCCCCTCGTCGATCCAATGGGGCTGGACCGCCGCCGCGCAGACCGGCGACCGCGTGCTCGTCGATGCCACCGACTTCTTCATGAAGGACTGGCACGACGTCATCGGCTCCCTGCGGCGCTCGAACCAGGGCACCTATCGGCTCGACGCCTCGCGCAGCGCACCCTATCGTGAGCGCACACGTGTCTTCCCGCAGAACACCGAGGTAGAAGTCACCCTGACCTTCACCTCGGATCAGCCCGGGGGCCTCGTCAGGAGCGTGGCCGCCGACGCCGGGGCGGTGACCGTGCGCGAGCACCACTCGTTCGTCCAGCTTCCGGAACTCGGCTCGTACACCCCCCGCGAGTTCGACCCACGGGCCGGGTACGGTGGCGTGAGCTGGTACGATTTCGCGACGCCCATCCAGGAGCCGTTGACCAAGCGTTACATCGCTCGGCATCGGCTCGAGAAAGCCAACCCCTCGGCGGCCGTCAGCGATCCCATCGAACCCATCATCTACTATCTCGACCCCGGTACCCCCGAGCCGGTACGCACCGCGCTCCTGACCGGTGGCGACTGGTGGGCAGAGGCGTTCGAGGCGGCCGGATTCTCCAACGCATTCCGCATGGAAATGCTGCCCGATACCGCAGATCCCATGGACGCGCGCTACAACGTGGTGCAATGGGTGCATCGCTCGACCCGGGGGTGGAGCTACGGCAACTCCATCGGAGATCCCCGTACCGGCGAGATCCTCAAGGGCCACGTCACGCTCGGTTCATTGCGCGTGCGCCAGGACTACATGATCGGTGAAGGACTCACCTCTCCCTACGCCAACGGCACCGAAGACCCCGAAGACATTCTCGCCATGTCGGTGCACCGCATTCGCCAGCTCTCCGCGCACGAGATCGGGCACACCATCGGTCTGTCGCACAACTACATCGCCAGTGCCCAACGAGCCGCGGGGAACCAGTCGGTCATGGATTATCCGCATCCTCGGGCGGCCCTGCGCGCCGACGGCACCGTCGACCTGAGCGATCCGTACGACGAGGGCATCGGCGAATGGGACAAGGTCGCCATCAATTGGGGATACCGGGAATTCCCTGGTGGCGGCGACGACACTGCCGCTCTCAACAAGATTCTCATGGACGCGGCCGCCCGGGGCGTGACCTTCCTCACCGACCAGGACGCCAGACCCGCGAGCAGCGCTCACCCCGAGACCCACCTCTGGGACAACGGCGCCGACGTTGCGGCCGAGCTGGATCGCATGATGGACGTGCGCCGGGCGGCTCTGTCGCGCTTCGGCGAGAGCTCGATCGAGACGGGCCAGCCGATGGCCCTGCTCGAAGATGTGCTGGTGCCCCTCTACCTGCATCATCGCTACCAGGCCGAGGCCACGACCAAGATCGTCGGCGGCCTCTACTACACCTATGCGCTTCGGGGTGACGGCCAGGAGCCGCTGCGGGCCGTGCCGGCGGCGGTTCAGACCCGCGCGCTGGATGCGCTCATGCGCACCCTCGACCCCGACGAGCTGAAGATTCCCGAGGCGGTGCTCGCCGTTCTCCCGCCCCGCCCGCCGGGCGCCGGGGGCAGTGGTGAGCTCTTCAGAAAATGGACCGGCTCGACCTTCGACGCGGTGTCGCCCGCTGCGGCCGCCGCCGACGCGACGTTGAGCTTTCTGCTCAACAACGAGCGAGCCGCACGCCTCGTCGAGCAGGCGGTCATGGACCCGAGCCTACCCTCGTTGGAAACGGTGCTCGACCGGCTGGGAGCCCAGATCATCGACTACACGGGGAGCGACGCCTACGCCCGAGAGATCAACCGGGTGATCCAGCAGGCGTACGTAGGGCACCTGATGCGCATGGCCACATCTGCCGCGATGCCCCAGGTGCGTGCCACCACCGCCTTCGAGTTGCAACGGATCCGCGCGAAGTTGACCGGCCGCACGGCGGCCACTCGGTCGCAGCAGGCCATGGACTTCACGCTGGCCAACGACATCGAACGCTTCCTCTCGCGGCCGATGGAGCCGACGACCAGCCCCGGCATGCCCGATGCACCCGCCGGGAGTCCCATCGGTTCGATCGGGCCCCAGTGGCTCGAACCGTTCTCAGCCGGCGTGTGGGTCAACCCCACCTGGGGAGCGGGCTGCACCTTCTGGTGACGGTGGCGACTGGGTGACGCCGAGGCGGTGAAACCCCAACGACCACGAACGACGGACGGCCCCAGAGGCATGACACTTGCTGCCTCTGGGGTCGTTCGCATTCCCCCAGGTAGCCCGCATCCCGGATTCTCGCTCGATGTCTTCGGTCCGCCCCTCCCCGGCCCGAACGACCGCTGCATTTCGTGCCGGTCGAGCGGCAGCGTTGTTCCTTTTCGGTCTGGTTCCGGGTGCACTCGCCCCCTCCCCGGCGCTCGGGCAGGATCGCGCCCCTGCACCCGGTTACTGGTGGGCCGCCACGGTGGGTGCGGGATCGACACGTTTCACCTGTGACCTGTGCACCCAGGCGCGAGACACGGGGCCCTGGGCCGGACTCGCGATCGGAGCCTCTGCCTCGGAGGCGGTGAAGGTCGGGGTCGAAGGAGGATTCTGGACCCACCTCGACGGCGACACCCGCGAGTGGGTCTATCGCGGCGGCATCGTCGCCCACGTGTATCCAAGGGCCGGAAGCGGCCTTCATCTGATCGGCGGGGCCGGCTGGTCGGCGTATCGCGCCGACGAGTTTCGCCATGATGCCGGGCGGCTGAGTGTGGGACTCGGATGGGACCTCCCCCTCACTCCAGGCTGGGTGGTCGGCAATACCCTGATCCTCGACGCGTCGTCGTTCGGATCCCTCAAGAAAGAGCAGGTTGCGATCGACCGCGACGTAGGCGTCTCGGTGCTCCGGATCGGCGTCTTCGTGAAACGCCGATGAGCTGCTCGACCCACCCTGAAACGGCTGGAGGTAGCCTGATGTCACTGGGCCCGCGTTTGATTCGACCGATGGTCGTGGCGGCGCTGCTGCTGGCCGTCCCCACGGCCTGTTCCGACGACACCACCGGACCCGGCGATGGGCCCGGGATTCAGCCGATCGGCGAGGCCGTCTCCTACGGCATCTGGGCTCCGGGCGGACCCGACACCTGTTCGGCCGCAATCCACGACAGCTACTCGACGGTCGGGCCCGACGGCCTGGTGTACCCGACCTGGCACCCGCCCGTCGATCCGGCGACGGGATGCACCTTCGGCCACGAGCACGGTCGTGATCCCCGGGGATCCGATCTGTATGGGCAGGTCGGTGACATTCCGTTCGGCCTCGCGAACCAACACCTCATGGAGAGTGGATTCGGAGCCCCCCGCCACGAAGACCATGTGGGGCACAAGATCGAGTGGGAAAACGACATGTTGATGCAGGTCGGCGATGGGGGCTCGGCCGTTCTTTCCGTGAGGTGCGACGTGCTCGTCAAGCTCCACCAGGGCACCCACTCCCCCGACGCCTTCACCAACAACATGCATGAGGTGGCCTACCATCTGCGCTGCAGCGACGGGACCGCCTTCAGTGCAACTCTGCTCGTCCCCATCGGGACGCCGGGTGAGCTGGTGGTGTCGTGCAACCGCGAGATCCATGTACCCGTCGGCGTGGCCAATCCGTCGATCTCGCCCAGCGGGGGCGGCAAGCGCGCGGTTCCGACCCGTGCCTGCGTCGACCAGCATGTATTTCGCTCCGATGGTCGGCCCCGCTTCGACTCGGCGCTGCGTGAGAGCTGGGAGATCAGCGCGCGGCTCAAGACGGTCAGCAACCGCACTCTCGTCTCGTTCAATCCCTACCTGCAGGTAACGGACCCGAGCCGTTTCTTCGATCCGGCCCTGCAGAAGTCCATGGGACGCCCCGTCGATCTCTGCGACCAGATCGGCCCGACCCACAGGGATCGGTGTGAGGGCGTTCCCCCCAACACCGCATGGGACGATCCGCGTTCTCCCTTCAAGGGCGCGCGGCGGTTCGTCGACATCAATTCCAACAACATCCGCAACGCCGACGGCCCCACGGTGTGGTACACGGACGCGCTGGGTCAGAGCGGACAGACCGAACCGTTTCCGGGCTCGATCCGTCAGTACGTGGCGATCCGCGACAACTCGGGGCTCGACTTGCATGGCCCGGTCATCGGCAACCGCAGCTACGACGCGCCCGGCGTCCGAGCACCGAACTGATCCCGTCAGGAGACTTGCCGATGCGCCATCCCCTGTTCGCTGTGTTCGCCCTGGCCACGCTCTGTCTGTGGGCAACCCCTCCGGTCGAGGCCCAGTTCGCGTGGGAGACGCCCCGCATGTTGGGTCCCGACACCCAGGGAGGCCTCGCCGTGCACTGGCTCCAGGCCGAGACGCTGCCCCGCGACGGCGAGGGCGTGATGGTGCTCTGGCAGCCCCCGGGACTACCCGACGGCGTCTTCCTGCGCGGAGGCGCCGGGACCGGCGCGAATGAGCAATCCGCGGGGTTTGGAGGGGTCGACGTACGCACCCGCATCGCCGATGCGCGCCCGGGACAACCTCTCGACATTGCCTGGATAGCGGGTGCGGGGGTGGGCGTGGGGGACTACATGCTCTTCACCGTGCCCATAGGACTCACCGCGGGTCACTCGTGGGCGTCGGGATCGGTCTGGCTCTCGCCCTATCTGGGTATCGGCGTGGCCATGGACTATCGCCGCGCCCTGAACGACGACGACGCGGTGCCCGACCAGGAGTTCGACGTGTATCCGACGGCCGATCTCGGTGTGGATCTCGCTCTCGATCCGGGTCGCCGTTTCATCATCCGGGCGGGTGCGTCGCTGGGCGACCGGCAAGCCATCGCCCTGGGCGCGGCCATTCGTACCGGTGGCTGAGAGGGCTCCCTCGAGCGTCTAGCGGCTCATCCCCAGATCTCGAAGAAGTCCATCTGCGAGCGCGACCCCGTGCTGGCCGAGGAGCCGCCCAGAAACGCCAGACACAGATGGGTGAGTTCGGTGGCCCAGGCTGCATCGTCCATGCCCCCCAGACTGGTCATGCCGAGGCGTCCGGAGTCCCGGTGACGTAGGGTGCCCGCCACGACGGCGAGGCACACATCGACCGCACGAGATGGATCCGGGTGCTCGATCCGTGACGCGTGCCGCAGGAGGAGCTCTCGAATATCTTCGCTGAGTCGGGCCTCGAACGCCCTCGCCACCTCGGACGCCGTGCCCGGCCCACGGCTGTGTTCGATCAAGCGACGCTGCCGAGCGCCCGCGCGGTCGACCTCGATGAGAATGTGAACCACGGTCGAGACCAGCTCCTCGAACGAGAGTGAGCCCCATTCGTGGGTCTCGAGAGCTTCGCGCCAGGTCGCTTCGGCATCTGCCCAGAGTTGGACCTCGAGGTACTTCAGCAGATCGTCCTTTCCCTCGAAGCGCGCATAGAACGACCCAACCGATGCCCGCGCGCGGCGGGCGATGTCCTGTACGGATGCGCCGTCCACCCCCCTCTGCTCGATCAACTCCAGAGCCGCCTTGACGATGCGAGCGAGGGTCTTGCGCGACCGCTCCTGCTGCGGGGGTTTGACCAGGTTTTCCGCGGTAATCGCTTCGGCAGCCATGGACACATCCCGAGTAGAGTACGAATTCTGATTCTATGTATGGTCCGGGAATCCGGATGGCAAGTGGTCAGAACCTGATGACACTCCGATGAGGGTGGGGCCACAGGGTGCGATTCCACCACCCACCCCTCGCCCCGGAGGATGTCCATGAACCGCCTTCCCCCCCGCGGACCGTTCTTTCTGTTCCGCTCCCCGTACCGCGATCTCGAACCGACGGCCTACCCCCATCGTCTCCCTGCCAGCGCTGGAGTGTCGGGTTCGGCACTCGTGTGGACCATGAAGGCCGAGCCCGACGACACCCATCTGCAGGCGGCCCGAACCCGGCAGGCGGGCGTCGCCCTTCTCGTCGTGCTCCCTCCGGCGGAACAGGTGTTGCGAAAGGACGAGATCTTTCGGCTGATGGAGGTCTGCCGCCCTGCAGCGGTGCTGCCATTTCACGAGGAGCCCAGCCCGGACGATCTGCGCGCGCTGTTGTCGGCTGCTCCCGATGACCTTCCCGGAGCCATCGTGGACTTCCTCCGCTGGCGCGGAATCCCGATGGAGATGGAGATGCGCCGCCTGGTCCGAAAGACCCTCGAGCTGTCGGTCGAACTTCGATCGGTGAACGGGCTCGCCCGCGGCGTCTACCTGTCCCGTCGCGCCCTCGGCCGACGGTTCACGAGCCATGGTCTTCCCGTCCCGTCGCACTGGCTGCACGCCGCCCGGGTCTTCCGCGCTGCGCTGCAGATCCAGAGCCAGCACACGACTCTCACTCGAATCGCCTACGACCTCGGGTACCCCGACGCCTTCGCACTCAGCAACCAGATGAAGCGACTCACGGGTCTCCGACCGAGTGAGGCGCGGGCGCGGCGAGGATGGGAGTGGATCGTCGAGGCCTGGCTGCGAAAGGAAGCCCGCGAGGGCGGCTTCTCGGAGCCGATCGCCAGGATCATTCTGTCCCACGAGGGCAGCGTCGACGCCGGGCTGTTGCCGCCCGTACCGCCCTCGGTAGCGCGCCCGGCTTCGCCCGTGCGCGGCAGCCGGATCGCGGGTCAGGCGTAGCGCAGTTGCCGCGTGGAGTTCGCGACCGGAAGTTGCAAGCGACCCGAACGCAGGATGTCGCGATGTGACGAGTTCTCCTCTTGTGCGGCTCTTCGGCGGGCCCGCGGTTGTCGTCGACTGCGGACCCGCCGGCGAGCTCACGTGGGTTCAAGCCTGCCTTGTCGCGGCGGCGTGTCTTGTGCGCGCAGGCACCCCCATCGATCCCGGAAGCTGACGCGATGACGACTCCTCCATTCGTCCGGCTCTTCGGGGGGCCCATCGTGGTTCCCAGCCACGGCCCCCCAATCGAGTTCACGCCGGTGCAGGCCTGTCTGATCGCCCTCGCCCACCTCGAGCCCAGCGGGGCGCTGACCCGAGAACGAATCGCCTGGTACCTCTGGGAGGAGGGTGAAGACGACAAGACCCGCCATCGGGTAAGGCAGCTGCTGTACCAACTCAACTCACGCGCGGAAACGCCGGTCCTGGAGAGGCGCGGCGATGCCGTGTTCCCTCTTCTCAGCTCGGACGCAGACGTCGTCGAGCCGGGTGACGATCCCCCGCTGGCGCGCCTTCCAACCCCCCCCACCGCGGCCTTCGAGCACTGGCTCGATTCGGCCGTGCGAAAACTGCGAACCACCCGTCGGATGCGGCTAGCCGCGGCGTTGGATGACGCGGTGCAAGAAGAGCGCTGGTCTACCTCAGTTGAGACGTGTCTCCGCTTGATCCGCCTCGACCCCGATCGATCGCAGTGGCTTCCAGTGTTGATTGATAGTGCGATCCGGGCTGGCAGGAAGGCCACCTGCCTGACGGTGATTTGGGACCTCAGGGAGAGCGGGTTTCTGTCTGCTGAAGAGGTGTTGGGAATGGAGGCGACCTTGGGGAACCTCCCGCGAGCCTTGGAGCGTCGCACGGTTCACTCGGACGATGTCCAGCTCATCGGTCGGTCCCGGGAGTGCTCGTGGATAGAGCAGCGGTTGAGCCTCGATCATGGTTTCCGGGTGGTTGTGGTGGTAGGGAACGGTGGGGTGGGGAAGACCAAGCTAATGAGCGAGGTAGGACGCCGGGCTGCGGCCGGTGGGCTTCGCGTCGCAGTAGCCCCGTTGTCCGAGAGGGCTGCCGCAGTCCCCCTCTTTGCCGCACGTGACTTGTTGGATCAAGCTCTTGGCCCCGACGGGCTCGAACGGGTCCCGGAGCCGTGGAGGGCTGTCCTCTTCGGTGCTCTTTGGGAGGGTGAGCCTCTTCCGGAGGTACTCGAACCGGTGTCCGCGAGCCGCCGTCTCCGAGAGGCGTTTCGGATAGGCCTGCAGGTCGCTGCGGAAGAAGGGCATCTGCTACTCTGCCTCGACGATCTTCAATGGATCGACGAGACATCGATCGACCTCCTGACCTACGTATCCAGAGTATGGTCCGACGGCGCGTGCACTCTCCTCGCGAACGTCCGTCCAGAGGTCGGGCGACGGATCACACCCCGCGTGGCATCGTTCTTGGATGCCTCCCGGGCAGAGAGACTGGAGATTGAGGGGCTTTCCGAAGATCACTGTCTTCAAGTGCTCAATCTCTCGGGTGGGGCGGGGCTTTCGGATGTCGCCAAGGAGGAAATCATCCAGCTCGCAGCTGGGAATCCACTCCTTCTCTTGGATGTCGCTCGTTATTGGGAGAAGGAGCATGAATGGACCCTGGGGACAGTGCCTCAAAGCCTCCGAGATCTAGCCCGGAAGCAGTGGGCCCAACTTGCCCGGTTTGAACGCGAGCTCTTGAGCGTGGTCGTCGCAATCCCGAAATCCCCGTCAAGCGTCCTCGCGGCCGTGCTCGGGCTTCCTTCATGGCGCGTACTGGAGGGACTTGATGTATTGACCTCTGCGAACCTCATTGACTTGAATGACGGCCGCTACAGCTTCCGTCATTCACTGATCCTCGAGGCAATCCAGCAGGAACTTGGAATAACCAGGACCCGTGAAGGCCACCTACGCGTTGCTCGATACTTGTGCGCCCGTCATCCTGATTCCCCTGCCGAGATCGTTCACCATCTTCGACAGGGTGGTGCTTTGGGCGAAGCGGCTGAATGGGCGGTGTCGGCGGCAAAAATGGCGCGTGATCAAGGCGCCCTTCAGGATGCACTTCGATTCTCCGAGATAGCGCTGGAGTCGCCGCAGGGCGCCACCAATCCCACACTCGTTGCAGAAACGGGACGGGCAAGCCTTCTTCTTTGCCAGCGAGAAAAGGGAATTCAGCTTCTAACGAGAGCTGAAGCGCTCCTCGGCGGTGAACCTCGCACCATCTGGTCGGTGGAGAAGCTGGACGCGATGAGCGAGGCTGGTCAATTGGGACACAGTGAGTGTGCCGAGAGATTAACAGCAATTGCTCGGTCGGCCCAAGAACGGCTGGAGTGGGGTGTCGCCCTCGGCGCTATTGAAGCCGCGATTCGCGTGCTAGAACGGGCTGGCCATCATAGAGGGATTGCAGCCCTCCTTCAGGATGTCCGCTCCATTGGCCCGTTCGCTCAACCCGAAACAGAGATTCGGAGAAGCATGATCCTCGCGCTCGGGATGGTCTATGATGGAGAACCCAAGGGAGCGGTGTGTGCCGCGACGAGAGCGTTCTCCCTCGCCCGCACGGCGGAGACCAGCGACGACCTCCTGACTCGAGCAGCGCATCGCCTGTTCGTCGTGCTACTCTCGGAAGGGACAGTAGAGACAAACATCGGAAAGGAGTGTCTTGAGGTGCTTCAACGGCGCGCGCACGACACCGGGGACCTCAAGCTGATGTACTCAAATCTGGCCAACCAAGCGGTATGGTACCTCGACACCGGCCAACTAGACGTTGCCGAGGAGTTGCTGGAACAGGCGGAAGAGGTGGTCACCGGTAGTGGTGCTTCAAATGAACTCCAGAACCTCGCAACCAACCGGGGTGACCTCCTCTTGCGGCAGGGGGACCCGGACGCCGCCCTCCGACATTTCGAGGAAGCGGAGGCGCTGATCGAGCCCGGCACTCGGGGGTTCTTGAGAGATCTCTCAAGAGCGGGTATTGGCCTCTGCCTGCTGCACGTGGGGCAGCTTCAAGGAGCCCAAAGATGCTACTCCGACCTTCGAGCTTACTCCCACTACTATTTCGATCCGAGCCTAATGATCAAGCTTGATGTGGAACTGAGGTGGCGTCGGCAGCGATACTCCGAGGCGCTTGAGCGGTTGAGGACCAGTCGCAACCAAATCCAGTACCGATTCGTGCCGCAATACCTGGGCCTCACGTTATGGGAGGCACGCCTCAGAATCCGGCAGAAAGCGCCGGGCGTCCAACAACTCATCGAAGAGGTAAGAGAAAGGTCCCGGGACTTGGGAATCAGCCAGGTTGAGGCGCAGGCGCGCCGGACAGGTCTCCTCGCCGAGGCTTGACTTCGGTGGCATGCCCGATCCCGCGCTCCTCAGCGTACCTCTCCATCTCAAACGAACGCTCTTTCTCCACCTCAAGCTGGTGGTCTTCCAAGATGGTACTGTTGACCACCAGTTTCACGAGACCCGCGTCGAACTGCTTGTCAGCGAACATCTCCAGTTGTTCCCTAACCGCCTCTAGAGGAAGCGCCTTTCGGTACGGCCGGTCGGACAACATGGCGTCGATCGCGTCACAGATCATGATTACCTTGGCCCCGAGCGGAATCTGTTGATCCACGAGGCCGTCGGGATAACCCTTCCCATCCTCACGTTCGTGGTGGTGTCGAACCGACTCGATCACTTCTTTCGAGAAAGAAGAAAGCGACGTGAGCAACTCGACGCCCTTGGTAACGTGCGACTCAATAACCTCTCGCTCTTCCGCCGACAGCTGTGTCGGCTTCTTCAGGATCTCCGAGTAGACCGCGTCGATCTTACCCACATCGTGCAGAAGCGCAGCATGTTCGATTGCTTCGATACGCCGCTCAGCCAGACCAAGCCGTCGAACGATCCTTGACGCGAGCATTTGAACCCGCCGTGAATGTCCAGATGTGTAGGGATCACGAGTCTCGATCGCTTTCACGAGAGCGGTGAGGAGATCTCGGTTAGCCTGCTGAAGTCGCCAACTCGTCTGATATGCCCGGCGGATGGCGAGGAGCGGGAAAACAGCCAAGAACAGCCCCACCATGCCGAGTTCAACCACCAGATACGCCAAGACGAACGCGACGGGGCTAAGAAGGAAGTCATAGAAGACGTTCACCCCAGACTTTCCAACCGTCTTCTTCCAAATCGTTCGATAGGCCACACCTTGACTCAGTGCGATCGCTCCGGATACCAAGCTGTGGTTGAGCCCGAGCATTACTAGGGTGAAGGCGACGAACGGACCCAGTGACAGTCCTATCTGACCATCACCCAGGCCGTCAGCGCCGGCAGCACTACCGCCAAGCATCTGGAAGACAAGCCCGGCAGCCGCTGCCGCGAGCACGAACTGGCTGACGTTGAACGTGGCCCGTAATGCACCCTTCTTGCGGAAGAAGACCTCCGCAACGGTACCCGTGATTCCTATGAAGAGGACGGGCCCAGCAGACCCAAAGAGCAGCACACAGGCAAGGAGGGGGATGAATGTGACCGTGTGAGAACCACCACGATCACCCCCCGAATACGCAACGGACCAGCGTTCAGAAAACAGCCCCAGCGCCGTGAGAATGACGAGTGCAGCAGCGCTGTCGGCCGGGAGGGTGAGCAACTCGTCCCACCCAACCAACGGCACCAACCCGATCGCGCCCAAGGACACCAGGACGACGTAGGCGTGAATGCGTTGCATCAATTGAAAGGCCCCCTCGGCCGGTCTCTTATCGCATTACCAGTTCATCAAACCGCGGGCGAGCACCGCGAGGGTCTCTCCAAAGAAATCGAAGATCGAGTCGAGCACATTCCTCACCTCCTTTTTTGGACGGAGTCGACCTCACCGCTATCGAGGTCGCTGCGCTCCGCTCAACCGCTCGTCTTCGCTCTTGGACAGACCGAGGGGGTATATCTCCTGGTTGGAGTCTTACATTCGACCACGGGCCCATCGGTCCGTGGCCTGCAGCGTTGCCAGAATCACTGCACGATCGGGAGACTCCTCGATCGCGGCGGATCCGGCCAGGGCATGCACCTCGCGTCCGGAGAATGCATGCACAGACACCAGTACGAACCTTCGATCGAAGGCCTCCACAGATTTCACGCCGTCCAGCTGGAGCGAAACCCGCTCTCCTTCCAGCGTACCTACCCCCAACGCGCGTTCGACACACCTGATCGTGGCGTTCGCGACTGTCTCCAGTCGGGCCCTGGGGAGATCGGTTCCCGACGACTCACCCTCGAATCGCTGATCGCCGAGCATGAGGGTCACCCTCATGCGGACGATGTGGGACCTTGCGGTCTCGACCTGGTGCCCTACGAACAAGAATCGGCTGCTCGGCCCCATAGCTTGAATTGCGCGCAATGGGACAGGCCCCTGTTCGACGGTCTTCGGTGGGGGAGGAGGAGGGGGGGCCGGCTGTGCTGTGACGTGTGCATTGGTTCGGGCAACGGAGATCTTGCGGTGGTCGACCTCAAGATCGAAATGGGCCAACAATGCCGATTCGACATTGCGCACCGTCTGCTTGGGCGAGACCTCTTCTGTGGTGAGGAGGTGGATCTCTTCGACATCGCCACCCGGCTTCGCCACGATCCGTGCGGAGACCACCCCAGTCAGCGACTCGAGTAGGGCCTCGGTGCTGGCGATAGTCCACCCCGCGTCGCGGGGTGTTGGGGTCGCGCCCATCAACGGGGCCCGTCCGGAAGCGAAACCGTGACTGCGCATCGCACGGCGCGGTAAGCGATCGATTTCAGGCCCATGAGTGAGCGGTCATCCTCGTCGGTCGCCCCGTCGGCGTGAAGAAGGAGTGGCAAGCCCGTCTCCGGACTCTGTGGTGATTCAAATGTTTCCGCAATTCGTCCACAGTTGCTCCGTGGAGCGCTACGGTCAAGCGGTAACAAGATAAACATATCGCCGAATGGCGCCCGAAGGGTATAAAGGTTTCTTGATGCACGTATTAGGAGCAGTTCTTTGCGGCCCATCTCGGTGCACATTTCGGGCCGCCCACCCTCGTGCGTGGCCCCACCCTTCCCCTACCACACCCAGTAGAGTCGATCGTCGGGCACCGCCGCAAGCCATCCGGAAGCGCCCGGAGTCGGGCTGACACCGGGTCGCGCAACCAAAAGCCGTGTCGAGGCGATGCACCCTCCGGGCCGTGGTGCCACGAAATCCGGCAGCAACCGGCGCGCCGACGCCTCCAGAAAGCGTCGCCTGGTGGGAGCACCGAGTGGAAGACCGTTTCGAGGGCCCCGCTGTGAGTAGCCTGCGCTTCGCATCCCGAGCCCGTTCCGCCATGGAACCGCCCAGGGCGGTGCCCCACCTTCGAGGCCATGACTGAATCCACACACCCGGTATCGCCGTCGAGATTGCTGATCGAGGGCTCGCCACCCCGATTTCCCACCGTCTATCGGCGGTTCCTTCGGTGCTCCGACCGGGTCGACGTTGCGCTCACGCGCCTGCGAATCGCAACGCTGCAACTGCGTGATGCCGACCTGGAACGGGTGACTCGTCTGCGGATCGTACTCGCCGAGCTCACGACATCGGCGTGGGAGGTCGAGACCCATCGGTCTCTACTCGACCCGCGCCGAGCCGCTGCCCTGCGCACCTTGATCGTGCGCCTGGGTGAAGGCGCAGTGCAGATAAGGGCCGCACCCCTGCGAGCCTGGTCGCCCGACTTCTCGGTATTCCATCGCGGCGACCGACCTCGCCGAGCACTCCTTGGACCCCATTGGCTCGAGGCCAGCCCCGGGTTCCCCGGCCCTCGCTTCGCCTTCTCCGTGGCAGGCACCGACGCGCGGCGGGTGGCCATGCACTTCTCGAAGCTGTGGGACTCCGCATACGATGTCGGGCCGGCGGTGGCGAGGCTCCTCGGGGGTACCCTGGAGGCGCTGGACCGATTGACTCCCCCTGGAAATCGGAGTATCGTTGCTGCTCCCCAGAATCGGGGTCGATACATGCCTCCTTAGCTCAGTTGGTTAGAGCACCTGACTGTTAATCAGGGTGTCCCAGGTTCGAGTCCTGGAGGAGGCGCTTCGAGCGACGACCGCCGCACGACCGGAACCCGGTCCTGCGGCGGTCTTCACGTCCGGGTCCGCCTGAGCGGAAGCCGGATGGCGGAAGCTGGATGGCGGTGGGGCGAGGTCGCCGCACCACCGCAGATCTCAGCGGGAAGCGTCCCTCAACGCCAGGTAGTGGTCGTTGTGGAAGCGGTCTTCGGTGTCGAATGCGGTCTTGAGGGCCAGCCGGTCCTCCAGGGCCGGCACTACGAACCGACGCTCGAGCGGTGATACGAAGGTCGCCGAACCCACCTCGGGATAGCCGCCCAGAGCCACCGCTGATTGCACGAGCTCGACGCCCATCGCCCACGCGACGTCACTGGGCGTCGTCTCGGCCGCCGACTCCACCTCGATCAGGACCTCGTCGCGAACGCCGGAGCCGCGACCGGTCTCGACCACGGACGCTGGCGTGCGAAGTCGGATGAAGGGGGTCGGTACGCTGGTTTCTTCGGCCCGTCGCACCACATCGCGAAGAAAGACCCGAATCTCGGCCCGGGGCAACCGCACACGCACGACGCATCGTCGCGGCCGCCACCCCTTCAGCGCCTCTTCCGCGGCCCACGTCGGCGGCTCCGCACGGAGATCGGCGGCCTCGAGCAGTATGGTCCAGGGCCGCCCCTTCGGCTCGGGACGATCCAGGCCCCAGACGGATCCGTACTCGAACTCGGCCACCACCGCCTCGGGGCCGAAGAACGGTAGGGTCGGGTGCCATGCCGCGCATCGCGCACCTGACTCCAGTGCGTCAGCCAGGGCACGGGGTGCATGGTCCGCATTGGCCGGCGCAACTCTGACCACCCCTCGGCGCCGGGGCGGCAGCGACACCCGCACCGCCACGATGACCCCGAACCAGCCGGCCCCGCCCACCAGGAGGCGAAACCAATGGGGATCGCTTTCGGCCGACACCTCGTGGATCTGACCCAGACCATCGACGACCGTCAGCGATATGATGTGCTCGGCGAGTTCTTCGCAAACCGCCACGTCGTGCCCCACACCGCCCACGGCGGCGCCCACCAGCATCCGGCTGTCGGGAAAGGGTACACGCCCCTCGCAACGCAGCCCGTCCAGTACGGCCTGCACCGCGCGGCACTCCAGGCCCGCCGTCACCTCGATCCACCCTCCCAGCGGATCGATGGCCGAGACCGTGCACAGCGACCGCAGCTCCAGGAGGATCGCCCCGCGACGTGCGGCCGACCGGGCCTCGGGGTGGCCGCGACCCACCACGGCGATGGGACGCCCCACCCTGCGGGCGGAGAACACCGCTTCGGCAACCTCGGCGATGGAGCGGGCCGCCACGACATCGTTGCGGCGCCCGGGGGCCACCGGTGCGGCAGACGACGGGGGGGCGATCGTCGAAGTCCTGAATGTGTGGTCGACGGGGCGGGAGAATGAAACGACGGAGGGAGAGTTGACCATGTTGCTGTCTCCATGCACGGGCGAGATCGGGCTGACCTCTCAAGCTCCCGATTCACCACCCCCTCCAGACATCGGACGACCTACGTAGTGGGGCAACCAGATGACGTAGCGGGCCTGGTCGACCTACGTAGCACACCCCGGGCCGGCTCGCCCGACGGGCTGCGGCTTCAGTCCTCGTCGAAGCCCGGAAGCCGACGGGCGATCCAGATGGTGCGGTAGATGGCCGTAGCGACCGTGCCGACGGCGATGAGCCCGATGACCGGATAGAGCAAGGCGCCCGCACGGGCGCTTCCGAGAGCCGCCGACACCGTCGGGTCGAAGAGCCCCGCGAAGCCGAGCAACAGCAGACGTTCCGCTCGTTGGAGCACACCGACCTTGCAAACGATTCCGACGCTCTCTCCACGAGCCCGCGCATAGCTGACCAGGAGCGAGCCCCCGAGGGCCACGACGACGAGCCCCAGAGCGAGGGGATCTTCGCGAAACCACAGGGCCAGACCGACGAAGGCACCAAACTCGGCGAAACGATCGAGGGTGGAATCGAGGAATGCACCCCGACGCGATGCCACGCCCAGGGCACGGGCGATGCGCCCGTCCAGCACGTCGGCAGCCCCGCCCGCCAGCACGAGCCAGCCGCCGGTGACCATGGCCCCCGCCCCGAACGCCACCCCCGCGAGGATGCCCAGCGTGGCTCCGGCCAGGTTGTAGAACAGTGGCCCCAGGCCCAGAGCGAGCGACGCCTGTTCGAGCGGACGGATGAACCAGTAGAACCACTCCCGGACGAACGAGCCCAGGACGAAATCACCGCGCGCCGACGATTCGAGGTGATCGGGGCGGGACCGGGCCGGCGAGCGCGCATAGATCGGCATGGTGAGTACGGCGAACCCCAGGATGCCGAGCAGGACCATCAGATCGTTTCTCACTCGTCGGCATCCGGGAGGGCGGGGGGAGCGGAACGGGCCCTGAGGACCCTGATTGCCTTGGGCCACAACAGAAGCAATGGGAGGCGTCGCTCCCAGGGCGTAATCTCGATCTCGACTCCCGTGCGGCGTTCAACCTTGCGCTGAATGTAGGTCAGCCAGTCGTTGAACGTGACGATGTGTTTCGCCCACCTGAGTGTCGCCCGCACCTTCGACCAGGCGAAATACCGGTCCATGCGGCGCCGAGCTACCGGCACATGCGACCCCTCGAAGCTGAACCGTCCGCCGGCGAGCCGCACGACCTCTCCCCGATCCTCCGCCTCGCCGAGCACGGCCGCGTAGGCCTCCACCAGGAAGTCGCGCTGCGCCTCGAACACCGCATCCACACGGTCGGCGCTCTCGGGTCGCACTTCGCCACCGTACGATACCTGCAGCATGCGCTGGGCAAGCTCGGCGGGGGTGAAGCTCTCGTCCAGATACGGCCCCGCCCACGCCAGGACGTCACGACGGGCATTGGCCAGTCGCTCGCCGACCCATGCCTCATCGGCGTCGGAGCGCACCCACATCACCCCCACCTTCTGCACCATGCGCCCCTTCAGGAAATGGTCGGGTGAGTCGGGGCCCAGGGCGCGTCCGAAATGCTCGGTCGAGACGATCGCACACTTCGCCAGCGGGAGCCCGCCGCCCGGGTCGAAGGCGGTGATGTTGGGCGGTAGCCAGGCGCCCAACGCGGACAGCAGCCAGGGGGGACGACGGTGGTGTCCAGCTGCACTCAGTGCCCGGTGAAACGGTCCGTATGCGTCGACCACCACAACCAGATCCCACGCACTGTGCGCGCTTGGCGACGCCCGCACCAGTTGGGATCCGAACAGCAGTATGGCCCGGATCGCCCCACCTCCGACCGCCACCAGCGCCTCGACCAACGCTTTCGCCTCCACGGGCACGCGCCGGTCGTCGTCTGGAACTGGCGTCGCCGAGGGGTTGGAAGTCATTTCGGGGCGCCGGGCGCCGAGTCACCCTGCGACCTCCCGGCCCCGGGCAGATCACCGGCTGCCGCTTCACCCGCGTCGAGGCCGGAAGACGATCCCCCGCGTAGCTGCGCGAAGAGCGCGCCCATGGTCTGTTCCATCTCGGCGATGAAGGCGGTGACCGATTCGCCCGGTGCCGGAGAGGGGAACGGCCCCGCGACAGCCATCCGTCCCTGGACGCTCGAGACGTTGGCGATGAAATCGGTCAACCGGGCCGACATCCACCAGCCATCGACGGCCACGACCCAGACGTCCCATGAGCGCCCACCGAGGATCGAGCGCAATCCCATGCGACGGAATTTCGAGAGCTCGCCGTTGCGGCTCCGCGTCCCCTCGGGAAACAAGACCACCGGCACCGGGCTCGACGCCGTCTGTTCTCTCAGGGTGTCGAGGCTGCCCCGAACGGTTGCACTCGGTTCTACCGTTGGGTATTGATACAGCCGAATCATATGCGAGATTAGTGGCTTGCCGCGGGCGTACCGCGTGCGCGTCACGATGCGCGGGTACGTACCATGCAAAGTCTGTACGACCAGCGGGATGTCCATCACGGACTGATGGTTCATGAGCACCAGCGTGCCGGGTCCGCCCGGAATCCGGGGTATCTCCGAATGGTGAGCACCCCCAACTATGCGCGCCGAGCCCAGCATGGTGCGGGCGAGAAGTTGCTGCCAGAATGCGAGAATCGCCTCCCGGCGGGACGGCATGATCCGGATCGCCGCGACGATGAGCGTTCGCTGGACGATGTCACCGACGAGTAGCGCGGTGCCGGCGGTGGCGACGGTGAGAATCCCACGAATGTTCAAACAAGAACTCCCCTATGCGAGGCGCGTGCGCCGCCGGTGCGGCCCGTTCGTCTCTGCTCCAGCTTCGAGCGAAGGCTAATGGCTGATCAGGAAGAACTTCAAGCGACGGCCGGAACCTCTACGGAGGAGATGCGTGTGTCCACCGGTTCCAATCGAATCAGTGCCACCGACGGTTCCATCTCGTCGGAGGTCGAACCCCTCGACTACGACTACACGAACTTCTACTTCGGTTCGGGGGACGACGCCTTTGCCCTCCTGGATCCGTTCGCGGCCTGGTGGGAGCAGGTCCACCCGCGGGGGTACTACCAGTTCGAGCTGCCCCTCATGTCGGCGCCCTCGACTCGGGTCGACATCAAGGACACCAAGACGCACCAGATCCGGAAGGGGCTGCTCAATTTCGCCTCGTACAACTACCTCGGTCTCTCGTATCGGCCCGAGGTGAAAGAAGCGATCAAGGCCGCAGTCGACCTCTATGGTGGCGGGTCTTCGGGCTCTCCGATTCTCTCCGGCACCACCGATCTGCACCGTCGTCTCGCCGAAGAGCTGGCCGAGTTCAAGGACAAGGAAGCGGCGATGATCTTCCCCACGGGCTACAGCGCCAATGTGGGGGTGATCGCCGGCTTGATGCGGTCAGGTGACCTCATCGTGGCGGATCAGTACGCCCATGCTTCGATCGTCGACGGCATGATCCTGTCGAAGGCCAAGAGCCGTTTCTTCCGGCACAACCGGGCCGATGATCTCGACCGCAAGCTCCGCGGCTTCGACGGCAAGAAGCTGGTCATCGTCGAAGGGGTCTACTCGATGGACGGCGACATGGCCGCGCTTCCCGAGATCATCGAGGTCACCCGCTCGCACAACGCACGGATTCTCATCGACGAGGCGCATTCGACCTTCGTGTTCGGTGAGAATGGCCGGGGTGTGGCCGAGCACTTTGGTCTCGACGACGAGATCGACATCCACATCGGGACCTTTTCGAAGAGCCTGGGTGGTCAGGGTGGATTCGTGGCGGGGCGCAAGGCGTTGATCGACTATCTGCGCGGCTTTTCCCGTTCGCGATTCTTCTCGTGCGCTCTGGCTCCCACCGTGGTAGCAGGTATTCTGCGTGCGCTCCAGCTCGCGAAGGCCGAGCCGGAACTGCGCACGCGACTCTGGCAGAACGTCGCCTACATGCAGGACCTCTTGCGCGACGCCGGGGTCGACATCGCCGATTCGGCGTCCCAGGTGATTCCGATCATGGTCCGCAACGACGCCAAGATGTTCGAGATCGGGGAGCAGCTGCTCGAAGACGGGGTGTTCATCAACCCCGTGAAATACCCGGCGGTGGGCAAGCACAAGTCACGGTTCCGGATGTCGATCTCGGCCTCCCATTCTCGTGAGGAGCTGGACACGGGAGCCCGGATCATCGTCGACGTTCTGCGTCGAAACGACATCATCTGAGGTGTAGGTGTAGGTGTAGGTGTGGGCGGCGGGCCGGGCGGCGTTCCGGCTCGCCGCGATCATATTTCCGGGCACGATCCACTTCGAGGACAAATCAATGGTACTGACTCACTACGGCTTCAACGTCTGCGTCGGCGGGTTCTTCCAGATGTCGACCACCGACGCTCGCAACCTGCTGCCGGCGCACCTGGAGCCTCTCGAGGCCATGCACACGCGTAGCGTCCTTGCGGTGCTGGCCTTTCAGTTCACCGAGAGTGAGGTCGGGGCCTACGACGAACTGGTCATGGCCATCATCACCCCCCCGCGGGTGACCCCGGGCAAGCCTCTGCCCAAGGCGGCGTTCTTTCCATTCATGGTCGCCACCAGCACCGCGGCCGCGCGCGCCCACGCCATCGAGCGGTGGCGCCTGCCGCACTACATGGCCGACGTCGATTTCGCGTTCGAGAAGTCGGATGGGACCATGGAGGTCACGGTCAGTGAGGACGGCGCACCCATCGTCGAACTCAAGGTGACCGATCACGACTTCAACCCGGCCGTGAATCAATACCATTCCTTCACGATCGACGGCGATGACCGGTTCAAGGTCAACATCTTCATGGACGCGCTCCATTCGGAGCACGACGAAGAGGCCGGAGGCCTCGTGCTGCACCCACACCCCATGACGGCCGGCCTCACTCTGGACGAGGTCTCGTCGTACCCGATGCGTGAGGAGTGGTACCAGGCCGGCCTCCAGACCTTCGAGGAGATGGAGTCGATCTGAGCCACGACGACGCTCGCACCTACGTCGTCTTCAATCCCGCCTCGGGCAGGGGGCGTGGGCGGCGGCGCCAGGCGAGGTATCTCGAGCTCCTCGAGCGGCATTTGCCGGGCTTCGTCCATGGGGTGACCGACGCACCAGGAGACGAGTACCGTCTGACCGACCAGGCCATCGAGGCGGGGTATGGCACGATCGTCGCCGTCGGGGGCGACGGCACCTGGAGTCACGTGGCCGACCGTATCCTGGCATCGGGTGCCTCCGTCCGTCTGGGTCTTCTCCCCTCGGGAACCGGCAACGACTTCGGCCGCAGCCTGGGTCTGAGCTTCACCGATCCGGAATCGGCGGTGGAGGCGCTCGCCAGCGGGGTCACACGACGGATCGACGCTGGGCGCATCACCACCCCCAGCGCACCGGCCGAGCCCGGCAAGACCTCGAGCGCGACCGGTGAGCGCGTGCGCCACTTTCTGAACCTCGTCGGTTTCGGTTTCGACATCGCCGTCATCGACGCTGCTGCGGGCGCACGTTTCCTGAGGGGTGAAGCGCTGTACAAGCTCACCGCACTCCAGCAGCTGTTCCGTTTTCCCGGTGTCTCGGTCGAGATCCACGGCCCGGGCGGCAGCATCGGCAAGGGCCGCCACCTGATGGTGACGATCAGCAACTCCCCATACTTCGGTGGGGGATTTCGCATCGCCCCGAAGGCCTCGGTGGCCGACGGGCTGCTCCATGCCTGCATGATCGATGACGCGCCCCCCCTGCGCCGCATGAAGCTCTTCGGTGATGCGGGCAAGGGGCGCCACGTCGACGCTCCCGAGGTCGACGTGGTCGACGGAGCAGCCTTCACGGCGAGCTTCGACCACCCCATCCGGTTCGAAGCCGATGGCGACGTGTTCGCGATCCGGGACACCGAACTCTCCGTCGAGATCATTCCGGGAGCACTCGAAGTCCTCGGAGGGTAGGCCTCGCTCGCGCCGGGCGCCTATCTTGGCTGTATGTCTTCCCATCGCCCGTCGCCCTCGTCGTTCCCGACCCCTCTGCCGCTGGTGGGCCGCGAAGCCGAGCTCGCGTTGATCGAGGGCTTTCTCGAGCGCCGCGAACGGCCGACGGTTCTGGTGCTCGAAGGCGATCGTGGCATCGGCAAGTCACGCCTCACGGCCCACGCTGCGTCCCGAGCCGACTCTGCCGGTTGGAGGGTCGTCCGGGGACGCGCCTATCGCGTCGAAGCGGGGATTCCCTACGCCTGCATCGTCGACGCCTTCACCCCTCTGGTGGCCGAGCTCGGAGCTGAGCGGGTCGATGCCCTGGCCCGTGGTGGAGCCCGCGATCTGGCGCGGGTGTTTCCGACTCTCGGCGCCATGGGTCGGGGGAGTGGGTCGGCCGGATCCGGGGGCGAGCCGGACGAAGTGCGCACCCGCATGCTGTGGACCTTCGCCGAGTTCGTGCGGGGCCTTGCCGACCAGCACCCTCTTCTCGTGATCCTCGAAGACCTTCAGGGTGCCGACGACGCCTCCCTGCAGCTGCTCCATTTCGCAGCCCGCCATCTCGAGGGCCACCCCGTGCGGTTCGTGGTCGTGCACGCCGAGATGGGGGGCGTGGCCGATGACCCGTGGCCTCCGGTCGAACGGTCGCTCATCAGCGAAGGTCTCGCACAGGTCCGACACATCACGCCGCTCGACGAACAGGCCACGCAGCTCCTGCTCGAGAGAGGCTTCGCTGTCGATGCCCAGGTCGTCGCAGAGTTCGCGGGGCGGCTCTTTCGCTGGACCGGCGGAAACCCCTTCTTCATCGCCGAGACCCTGCGCGCCCTGGTCGAGTCGGGACAGCTCCATGGACGCGACGGGACCTGGTACGGTTGGGAGGCCCATACCTTCGACCTCCCGACCACGGTCCACGACCTGCTTCGCCTCCGGACACAACAGCTCGACCCCCTCGCACAACGGGTCCTCGAGCAAGCCGCGGTACTGGGAATGCGGGTTCCACTCAGCCAGCTGCGGGCGGTAGTGGGTGCCGACGATGACTCGCTGCTGGCCGGTCTCGACGTGCTGGAGGCCCGAGGGATCCTGACCGAGGTGCAAGACGGAGCAACGGTGCTCTTCGATTTCTCGCACCCCCTGATCCGAGAGGCCGTCTACAGCGATCTCGGCGCAGCCCGCCGCCGCAAGCTCCATACCGAGGTTGCGCTGTCGCTCGAGGCCTGGTACGGCGATCGGGCCCCACGCCATGCAGACGTGCTGGCGGTGCATTTCGCTCGCTCCCGGGAAGACGACCTCTCCCTGAAGGCGGCGCACTACCTGGGAGCCGCCGGCCACACCGCGCTGGCCCGCCACGCCAATCGGGAGGCCGTCAACTATCTTCGTGCTGCCCTTGACCGCCTCCAGGGCCACCCCGAGGCCGGAGCCGTGACCCACGCCCTTGCACGGGCCTACCATCGCCTCGGTGACTACGAGGCTGCGACCGCGCTCTGGCGGGCGATCCTCAGTGAGGGTGGGGCGACGACGGCGCCACCCGAACCCGAGCTCCGCAGGCGCATCGCCACGGCGCTGCTCTGGGCCGGCCGCCCCGTAGATGCCCTCGGAGTGCTCGACGCCATCTCGAGCGATGTCCCGCTCGAGCCCGCCGTCCGGGGGCGAGCACATCTGACTCGGGCGACGATCCTCCTGGAGATGGGTCGGGTGTCGGCCGCTCGCTCCGAGATGGAGCAAGCGCTTGCCGTCTCCGAGCAGGCGGGTGTTGCCGACCTCGCGGCTCGAACTCACCGATCGTTGGGGCTGCTCTTCCTGTGGACCGGCCCTCCTGCCCAGAGCGCACTCGAGTTGCGCGAGGGTCTGCGCCTGGGTCGTGCGGCCGACGATCGCCGCATCATCTTCTGGTGTCATTGGGGTCTGGCGGTGTTGGCCGGGATCCAGGGCGACGATCCCGGGTTCGACGCCCATCTCGCACAGGCCCGAGCGCAGGTCGAGACGCTGCGGTCTCCTGTGCTTCGCCTCTGGGCCGACGAGATCGCCATCGAGCGTGCCTACGGCCGCGGAGACTGGGCCACCGCCGTGGGGCTGGGGGAGCGTGCCATCGAGTTGGCGCGCTCCCTCGACCAGCGGGTACTCCTCCCACGTCTCCTCGTGTGGACCGCGGGGGTTCACTTCGGGCGCGACGACCCTGGCCGGGCCCACGAACTGGTGGACGAAGCGTGCGCGCTTGCAAGCATCGACGATCCCGAAGGCACGCACAGCGTCCAGGCCCTGCTCGCCGCCTACGTCGGACGCACGCACCAGCATCTGGCCCGCCGCGACTACGTCGGACGCACGCACCAGCATCTGGCCCGCCGCGACTACGCAGCCGCCGTGAAGTCGGGTCGAGAGGGGCTGCGGCTGGCGCGGGAGGCCGGCTTGATCTTCTGGGCCCTGCAGTGGCTCAGTCCCCTGGTGGTCGAAGCACACCTGTGGCTCGACGACGCCGACGGAGCGGCCGAGGAGGGCGCTCGGATCGACGAAGAGGCATCGCGACTCGATCACGCGCTGGGACGAGCCTGGACGGTGGCATGCGATGCCATGGTCGCGTGGAAGCGGGGTGACCCGGCGCGGGGTGCCGCCCTCATGACCCGGGCCGCCGAGGCGCTCGAGGCCGTGCCGATGATCCCCATGGCAGCTCGGATCCGACGGCAACTCGCGGGGCGCCTCGCCGAGACCGGCCAGCGCGCCGCCGCCTTGCGGGAACTGCGCCGGGTGCATGATCTCTTCGAACGCCTGGGGTGGGAGCACGAACTGGAGAAGACGCGAACCCAGTTCCGCGAAGTGGGCTCTCGCCCGCCGCCCCGTGCCGACGTGACTCGCCCCGGAGGGCTCTCCGACCGCGAGACCGAAGTAGCCCTGGCCGTTGCCCGTGGAGCTTCGAACAAGGCGGTCGCCCGGAAGCTGGGCATCTCTCCGCGTACCGTTTCGACCCACCTGAGCCACGTGTACCGAAAGCTCGAGGTCTCATCGCGGACGGAACTGGCCGCTACGCTCATCGCCTACGGACTCGGAGACCATTGACCATGTCCGATCATACCACCGAGGTCGAGGTCCGTAGCTACGAACTCGACGGGTTCCGGCACCTGAACCACGCTGTGTACCTCAACTACTTCGAGTTCGCGCGATTTCAGTACTTCGAGTCCCGGGGGTTGCCGCCGGCTCGCCTGCTCGCCGACGGCACCGGGATCCACGTGGTCCGCATCGAGGTCGACTACACACGCGAGGCGGTCCTCGGGCAACGGATCGAGCTCCGCACCTCGCTCGATCGCATACGCGGATCATCGATGATCATCGAGCAGATCGCGGCAGACCCGTCGCGGCCCGAGATCGAGTTCGCCCGGGCCCGGGTCGTGATCGTCTGGGTGGGTGCGAGCGGTCGACCCCAACGGATTCCCGACGATGTACGCGAGGCGTTCGGTGCCGGGTCGGTCAGGGCAGACGCGGACGGAAGTTGAGGAAGAAACTCATGCCGTAGCGCTGGAAGTAGGCGTCACCGATGTCGGTCTCGCCCCGGCTGAATCCAAAACGGATCGAGGCGTCGAGGTTGGGAGCAATCGGCCGGTTGATGTCGAAATACACGACCGAGGCGTTGTCGGCCTCCTCGCCCGGCACGAGCCGGGCGAAGGGTGTCTTCGACACGTAGCTCTTGCCCGTCACCACGGCGTAGAGATTGATCCCCAACTGCGACCACGGCAGGGGCATCCCGAGCCGGGCCCGTGCGCTGAAGGCGTCGTATTCGGGCCGCCGCCCGTTGGACCGATTCACGATCCCCTCGAGGCCGACCTCTGCCAGGAAGTTGGCCTGGTATCTCCATTCGCCGCCGAGCGTCACGGCGCGATCCCGCCGAAACGGATCGGTGGGGTCGAAGCTCGCCTGTTCCGGATACTCGCTGTAGCGCAGTGAGCCGAAGAACCGAACCTGCCAGCCCTCGCCCCAGGCAGCGCCGACTTCGAGACCCTTCGAGTCTCGGTCGAGGATGTTGATCTGGCGGATCCCCTCCGGAGCCCGATAGTCGGCGTGCTCGATGTCGGCCGCTACGTCGAAGGTGACCCCGTCGAGGGTCCGAACGGTGAACTGCGCAAAACTGGCATACCGCGAATAGCTGGGCTGCATGAAGAGCGGCATGGGCGGACGGTCGTCGACCACCCGGCCCCGCACGTCACCTCCAACCCGCAACACTCCCAGCCCCCCGACCCGCTGCAGCCACTGCAAACCGGCACGCCCCGACCGCTCCTGGGGCGCGTAGTCACGGATCTCGAAGCCCGACGCCAGGAACTGCCGCATTCCCGTGTCGAACGACAGCGCCAGGGTGGTCGACGGCCGATTCACCAGCCAGAACGCCCCCCGCAGGCCGAATTCCCCCACCGCCGCGCCCACATCGTTGACCGAGTCGACGACCGGTACCGTGACGCTCGCCAGGTTGCCGTCGTAGTTCTCTCCGGATACGCCGGCCGTGACCACCAGATCGATCCATCGCTGCCCAGAAACATCGGCTGGCGTCAGAAGCGCCACCAGCCCGAGGAGGACGACGAATCCCCTCACCACTGTCCCCCTCGAGGCGTCGACGGACGGCGATCATCCGGCGGACCGAGGTGCGAACGCAGCACGGCCCGGGCGTCGATCAAGCTCTGCAGCAACGACTCCAGCTCCCGCCGCAGCGTGGTCCATCCTTCCAATTGGTCCTCGAGCGTCTGGGGGAGCGTGCGCACACCCGTCGAGTCACTCACGGCGTCCTGGCCCTGCGAACGCGACTGTCCCGGAGGCCCCACCGGCACACTGGTGTCGTCGAAGCGTCCGAGGGTCGAGTTGAAGTTCTCCGACTGCCGTCGCAACCGAATACGATCACCGATCAGCTTGATGCGCTCATCGGCTTCGACGATCCGGGCCTGCATCTCCTCGATGCGCCGGTTGGCGAGTTCGATCTTGTAGCTCAGACGCGACGGGGTGTCGCGCGGATTGTACATCAGCGCCCCCGTGAACGAAACCGGCTGTGGCATGAGTACGTTGGTCGACCTCTCCAGGCTCTCGTACTGGTTCTGAAGATCGAGCACCAGGGCGGCAATTCGTTCAGCCTCGGGACGGGTCGCTGCGGCATCATGCAGTTCGAGCAGCACCGTCAGCCGGTCATTCATCGCGTTCAGGTAGAGGGCGCGGGCGTCTGCCAACGAATCCAATGCCTCCTGGACCCGGCGATCCATACGCTGAAGGTCCTGGGCCTGGAGCATGGCCCGTTCCGAGGCGCGATCCCATGCCTCCTGATCGGAGCCCCGGCGAGCCACATCGACCGCTGCCAACGCGGCATCGAAGTCGGCCTGGACCACGACTCGCGCCGCGAGTGCGGCCTGGTATGCCTGTTCGGCAGCCCGGTAGCGCAGGCTCTGTTCGTTGAGCGCAGCAAGGGTGGAATCGACCTGACCCGCCAATGGCGTGATCCCGGCGCAAAAAGCTACCCACAGGACAACGAGGGCCGGGCGAATCGCCCGGCCGCGTCGTCGAATTCCTGTGGAAAGCCTCTGAAATCTCACGCCTCGATCCCGTATTTCTCCAGTTTGTAGTAGAGGGCGCTCGGCTTCAGACCAAGCAATCGAGCCGCTTCAGCCTTCACACCCCCGGCCTGCTCGAGGGCTTGTCGCAAGAGTCGTTCCTCAAGGCCCTCCATGGCCCGATTGAGGTCGGTCCCGCCATCGGGAAAACCGGCGTCGGCATCGACCAGAACGGGATTGTGCGAGGGGAGCAGGCGCCCGTTTCCTCCGAGCCGCGGCAGGTCATCGGCCGCGAGGATCTCTCCGTCGGCCAGCACCAACGCCCGTTCGATCACGTTTTCGAGCTCTCGCACATTTCCGGGCCAATCGTGACCCATGAGGAGGTCGATGGCCGATGAACTGACCTCTTCGATCTGGGATCCCGTACGGCTGCGCAGTTTCTCGAGAAAGTGCGTCACCAGCGCCGGAATGTCTTCTTTGCGTGCCCGCAGCGGGGGTAGCTGGATCGGGACCACGTGCAGGCGGTAGAACAGATCCTCGCGGAAATCGCCGTCGAGCAGTTCGTCGGCGGGGGTGTTGGTCGCCGCCACGATCCGCACATCGACCGGAATGGTCTCTTCGCCGCCGACCCGCTCCAGTTCACGCTCCTGGAGAACCCTCAACAGCCGAACCTGGGTCGCCAGGTTGATGGTCGAGATCTCGTCGAGAAAGAGGGTGCCGGAATCGGCCAACTCGAACCGGCCCCGCCGTTTCCTCTCGGCGCCGGTGAAGGCCCCCTTTTCGTGCCCGAAGAGTTCGGAGTCGAGAAGCCCTTCGGCGAGGGCACCACAATTGACGCGTACGAAGGGGCGAGTGCGACGCCTGCTGCCGGCGTGTACCGCCCGCGCCACCAGCTCCTTGCCGGTCCCGGACTCGCCATAGATCATCACCGTCGAATCGCTGCGTGCGACCCGTTCGATCCATCGGAACACCGATTGCATCGGGCCCGACTCACCGACGATCTCGCCGTAGCGTGTCTCGCCGCCTTCCCGCAACGCGGCATTTTCGACGCGCAGCGCGATGTTCTCCTTGCGCAGGCGAGCCTTTTCCTCGCGAGCTGCGACCAGGCGGTCGACCTTCACGCCGAATTCCTCGGACGAGAAGGGTTTCGTGATGAAGTCGGCCGCCCCGAGCTTCATGGCCTCGACGGCCGTCTCGATCGTGCCGTAGCCGGTGATGACCAGCACCTCGGTGTCGGGTGCGGCCTCCTTGACCTGTCGCAACACCTGCATGCCATCGACCTTGGCCATCTTCAGGTCGGTGATGACCAGGTCGACCGGGGATTCGTGCAGCAGATCGAGACCCGCCTGCCCCCCGGTGGCGGCAAGGGTCTTGTGACCCCGCCGACGGAGGTGGATCTCCAACCCCTCCCGCATGGAATCGTGGTCATCGATGATGAGGATGTTCGCCATTGCGCCTCGGCGTGGTCAGGCCGGCGGTGGGTTGTCGAGGTTCGGAAAGTATACCCGGAAATCGGCGCCGACCCCAACGCCCGATTCCCCTGCCCCATGGACTTCGACCCGTCCGCCCATGGCCATGACGTCGCGCTTCACGATCGCCAATCCCAGCCCGGCGCCTTGTTCCTTGTCGGTCACGAAGGGCTCGAAGATACGTTCGAGTTGCTCGGTGGGTACCCCGGGTCCGTCGTCGGCGACCGAGATCACGGCCTCGCCCCGTTCGACGAACCCACGCACGACCACCCGTTCCGATACCGAGAACGCGTTTTGCACCAGGTTGAGCACGACTCGCTTGAGCTGGTCGGGATTGGCTCGAGCCACGAGGGGATGGCGAGGAAGCACCAACTCGACCGTCGCGTCGACCCCCCGTCCTTGCGCCGAGGCGAGTTCCACCGCCTCGCGGGTGGGGCCCCGCAGGTCGACCGCCGTCATCTCGAGAGCCGTCGGTCGTGCAAACGCCAGAAAGTCGTTGATGATTCGGTTGAGTGCCGCGACCTCTCCCCGCACCCGATTGATGAGTTGCAGGCGCTCCGCGCGGTCCTCCGCATCGATGGCGGCAGTCGCGAAGAGCTCCAGACCCCCGAGGGGGTTGCGGATCTCGTGGGCAACCTGGGCCAGCATCAGCCGCAACTGTTCGTCGCGCTGGAGCACTCCTTTTCGCATACGTTCCATGGCCTCGGCGAGCCGCCCGAGTTCGTCGTCGCGATCGAGGCGCACGGGGCGGTCGAGATACCCCCGCTGGATCCTCCCTGCGGCCTTGACCAAGCGCTCCAGGGGCAGCGCGATGCTGGCGGCAAGGAAGGAGCCCAGCAGAAACGAGAGACCAAGCGCGAACAGGCTTCCGAAGACCAGCGCTCGCTGCAGCCGACCCAGCGGCTCATACAGGTCGGCCGGCATCTGCACCGCCAGGATCACGCCGCCGAAGTAGGCGAAGCCGTACTTGTACGGTGCCCCTGCCGAGTCGAACCAGGTGGGGGTGGTCGACGTCCCGTCCCGCATCGCGACGCGGATCTCGTCGTCGTACTGCGCGAAGAACCGCAGCTGCGTGCCGATGGGAACCTGCTCGGCGGGCATGCGGGTGACGATGGCGCGGTACTGCTCGGGACGCAGGATCCAGGCGTCGGCCACGTAGTAGGTGGCGAGGCTGTCGAGCTGAAGCTGTGTCGCCTGCCAGTACTGGGTGTCTTCCTCGCCGGGTCTGAGAGAAAGCAGGGCGTCGCCCTCGAGTTGGGTCTTGGCCACCGCACCCGCCATCTGCACCAGTCGTTGGTCGAGCTCGGCTTCCAGCGCCGATCCTGCGACGCGCCAGCTCATGTACCCGAACAGGGCGGCGAGCAGGACCGAGAAGGCCGCCAGGAGGAGCACGAACCGACGTCGGATCGACACGCTCCTCACCCCCTTCATCCGCAGTCCACCAACTCCACGAGAACGGGGGACTGGAAGCTGACCGGACGAGCGACGCGCGGAGTGACCACGATGTGATAGGGCACATGACTCCGTTCGGCGGGGGCGCAGAAATTGCCCGGAACCCGCTCCACCAGTGTGATTACCGTGCCTTCACCTACGGGTGATACGACCCGGACCTCGAGGCTGTCTCCGGCCTCCCGGCGTTCGCCGCGCGCGGCGACGATCACCGTTTCCTGCTGGAAGTCGACGATCGGTGACGGATCGGCAGGCGCGTGCACACTCCAGAAGGCGTCGAAGTCCTGCTGCGTCTGGATGACCACCGGCGCCACCAGACCCGACGGTGTGTCACCCCCCTTCTCGAGGGTACCGAACGGTTGCGTGCGCTCGTAGGCGGGGCGGAAGGCGGTCCCCACCGTGTAGTCCCGGGCCAGACGGCTGAGGTTCGCCACCCTCGACGCCGATGGATCGGGCTCCGCCCGGAAGCTCAGACTCTCCAGAAAGCCCTGTACACAGCGGGTGTAGCTGACGCTCTCTCCCGAGGTGGAGTCGTCGATGCTCAGCGTCACCCTCGAAAAGGTGATGGCACAGACCGGATCGAGGTCCGGGTCGAGATCGTCGACGAAGAGCGTCAGGCCGGGATTGTCGTTGACATCGGTGATCCACTGGGAATAGGAGTTGGCCAGCGCCTCGGACGATCCCTCGAGCCGGTGCAGGGTGACATCGCCGACCAGGCCCCGATACCGGACCTCTTCGTGCACTTCCCACCGGCCATCGGAGCGCCAGGTGAGCACCTGTTCGAGCTCTCCGAGCCCGAGGGCCAACGGCGCGATCACCCTCAACCGCATCTCACCGAGTTGACCGAAGCGCAGGGTGCCCGGATCGACGGGGCCGCCCGCGTCACACGACAGGCCCATGCAGAGGGCCGCGAGGACGAGGAAGCGGGAAAATCGGTGCGTCTGACGCATGGCCGGGGTTGACGTCGTCGGGGTTGAGGCTAGGATGGCGGCATGGATCGAAGAACTCGTCTCAAGATGCTCCTGGTCGAACGCTCCGTCCGCCTCGGTGAGTTTACCCTCGCCAGCGGCGCACGTTCGTCATACTACGTCGACGCCCGCCGAACGACGATGTCGGCCGAAGGGCAGGCCCTCACCGGGAAGGTATGCTGGGATGCGATCCGCGCCAGCGGTTGGACCTTCACCCACGTCGGCGGCCTGACCATGGGCGCCGACCCGGTGTCCTATGCCATCGCCCGCGAGAGCTTCGACATGGGTGATCCCCACGATGCCTTCTCGGTGAGGAAGGAGCCCAAGGGCCACGGGACCGGGCAACAGGTCGAGGGTGGCCTGCCCACCGACGCACGCTGCCTCGTGATCGAGGATTCCATGACGAGCGGCGGCAGCGCTCTGAAAGCCGTCGAGGTGCTGCGTGCCCACGGGTGCTCGGTCGTCGGGATCCTGACGCTGGTGGACCGCGAAGAAGGCGGCCGGGAGCGGCTTGCCGACGCCGATCTTCCGCTCATTGCGGTCTTCTCGGGCCACGAACTGCTCGAGGCCGCGCGAGGGCGTGGTTAGGCGGTCGCTCGCCGCTGGTCAGTCCAGGAGTCGCAGGGGCATCACCAGGCAGAGGTAGTCGATCACTTCGTCGTCGGCTCCGACCGGCTCGAGCGTCGCCGCCCGTTCGGGCGCCTTGAAGGTGAGTTTGATCTCCTGCGTCGGCATGTAGCGTAGCACCTCGAGGAGGTAGTTCGCATTGAACCCGATCTCCATCTCCTCACCACCATAGCCCAACTCGAGTTCGTCGTGCCCCTCGCCGAGATCGGGCGTCAAGACGTTCAGGTGGACGCGGTCCTGCTCGAATTTCAGACGGATGCGGTGGGTCTGGTCGCTGGCCACCACAGCCATCCGCCTGACCGCCGACTCCAACGCCTTCTTGTCGATCGTGGCGACCTTGTCGTTGTCCTTGGGAATCACCTGTTCGTAGTTCGGATAGCTTCCCTCGATCAAGCGCGTGTAGACCTCGATCGATCCTGAGCGGAAGCCCAGATGGTTCTTGCGGGAGCCGCCGTCGGCTCCGTGATCCCATGCCACCTGGATTTCATCCGCGTCCTTGAACAACCGCTGCACCTGGGTGAGGGCCGCCGGGGGCACGATGAAATCGGTGCTCGTGATGGATCCGGGCCCCGTGGGAACACCCATGCGCGCCAGCCGATGGCCATTGGTGGCCACCATCCGCATCGATCCCTCCCGCAGCTCCCACAGCACCCCATTGAGAATCGGCCGACTCTCTTCGGTCGATACCGCGAAGGCGGTGTGCTGGATCAGGTTCTGGAGATCGACACCCTTCACTGCGACGGCGGCGTCGAAGTCGACGGCGGGAAGTGTCGGGAACTCGTCTGCCGGAAGTCCGTTCAGCTTGAACCGACTCCGACCGCAGGCGAGCTCGATCTGGTCTCCGCGGGTGGAGATCTCCACCGGCTGATCGGGAAGCTCACGGGTGATCTCCTGCATCTTCTTGCCAGGTGCCGTGAGGCTGCCGGGTTCCTTGATTTCAGCGGGCACTCTCACGCGAACGGACACGTCGAGATCGGTCCCGCTCATCCAGACGCCGCCGTCTTCGGTCTCGAAGAGGATGTTCGAGAGAACCGGAAGCGTGGTCTTGCTCGGGATGCTGGACGATACGGCGGCCAGACCTGTGTGGAGGTTCTGGCGCGTGATGGTGAACTTCATGGAGGCTCCACTCGGGGGTGAGCGATCGGCGGTCAACGTTCCCACAGGCTCTACGATGTTCGTTATATATTAGAAAAGAAACCTAGTCGTAGTAGGGCGTGTGGAGTTGTGGATGGGACAGGGTGTGTCGTAGGGGGCTGGGCGGTAGCATGCCGGGATGGGCGAGATGGAGTGGATGTGGAGCCGGCGTGGACAATCGATCGGGATCTGGACAACTCCGAGTCCGCCGGGGTGACGGCGTGGAGAACCGCCGGGTTTTCCCCAACGACGGGGATTGTCCCGTACGTCATCAGGAGGTGCCCTCGGACCCGATCAGGAGCTCGCGGGCCTCGACGACCCGGGCAGCGAACTCGGGATCGCTCTCGATCTGCTGCTCGACCTTTCGGATCGAGTGGATCACGGTCGAATGGTCGCGACCTCCGAACACCTCGCCGATGGCGACCAGGGGGGTGTCCAGGATCTCCTTGATCAGGAACATCGCCACCTGACGCGGTACGGTGAGGTCCTTGGTGCGGCGCTTCGAGGACAGTCCCTCGGGTTTCACTCCCCAATGCCTCGCGACGACCTCACGAATGCGTTCAGGGCTCAGCGCCGCGGTACGCGACATGCCCTCCTGGTCGCCGGTACGGATCATACCCGAAAGCGCCGTACGGGCGAGGCTCTCCGTGATTTCCTGATTGGTGAGCGAGGAGTACGCCAGGAGCTTGATCACCGCGCCTTCGAGTTCGCGGACTGAGGCGGTGCACGAGCGGGCGATGAAGTCGATCACCTCGGAATCGAGGACCAGATTGTCGTCTTCGGCCTTCTTTCGCAGGATCGCGACCCGCGTTTCCCAATCGGGTGGCTTGATGTCCACCACCAGCCCCCACTCGAAACGGCTCACCAGTCGCTCCTCGAGGCCCTTGATGTCCTTGGGCGGTCGATCGCTGGTGAGAATGATCTGTTTGCGAGCGTCGTAGAGGGCGTTGAAGGTGTGGAAGAACTCCTCCTGGGTGCCTTCCTTCTCCTTCATGAAGTGCACGTCGTCGACCAGGAGCAGGTCGACCTCCCGGTAGCGCCGCCGGAACTCACGGGTCTTTCCTTCGCGGATCGAGGTGACCAGATCGTTCACGAACTGCTCGGTGGTGATGTACATCACGGTGGTGCCCGGGGCCGACCCCAGGATGTGGTTGCCGATGGCATGCATCAGATGGGTCTTGCCGAGGCCCACTCCTCCGTAGAGAAAGAGCGGGTTGTACATGCGTGCGGGCTGGTCGGCGACCGCGTGGCATGCGGCCGAGGCCAATTGGTTGTTGCTGCCCACGACGAACCGCTCGAAGGTGTAGCGGTCGTTGAGGAGCGGACGACCGGCCTGCGGCGTCGGGGTCGCGGTGCGGGTGGGTTCTGGGGTGGACGGCAGGGGGGGTGCGGTGGGAGTGGGTTGCGTGACTTCGACCATCGGAAACCCGGGAGTGCTTCCGGAGCCTGCGATGACCTGGACCGTCACCGGGCGTCCGACCATGGCCTGGGCCAGCTCCTCGATGGTCGGAAGGTACTTGTCTTCGATCCACTCCGCGTGGAACTGGCTGGGGGCCTCGATCTGGAGTTCGGTGTCGGTGAGCGCGACGGCGCGCGTGCCCGACAACCAGGTCTTGAAGCTCTGCTCCGGAAGCCCGGGCCTCACGGCGTCCAGGATACGAGACCAGAGATCGGTTGCTGTGAACTCCATGAGCGGCGAATAGGGGTCGCAACCGCAGGCGTGGTCGCCGTGCGCTGGTGGACAGGATTCCGGGGCGCCACCTCGGGAAATGAGGGCCGGCGAACGTAGGAACGGAGTGTGGAAAAGTCAACTTCCAGCTCGGGCCGTCTGTGTGGGCTCGGTACGGAGCTGCCACCGCCCCCCTGGGTTGACCTCAGCCGGGTCGCGGGTATAGCTTTCCAAGCTTGTTTCTCGACGAATTGTGCCTTGAGCCGGTCAGCACGCCATGAAGCCTACATATCGCCCTCGCAACCGCAAGCGGGTCAACAAGCACGGTTTCCGTGCCCGGATGAAGACCCGGAGTGGACGAGCTGTGCTCAACGCGCGGCGTAGGAAAGGCCGTGCCAAGCTGACCGTGAAGATCGGTTCCAAGTAGCTCGGATGGACGGCCGGCGCCCCACGGCTCCCGAGCCGGGTGCGGTCCGTCCTGTCGCGAGATTTCCCCGGACCGTCCGGATCCGATCGGGTGCCGACATCCGGGGGTTGTTCTCGAGGGGGAAACGCACGAAGACGCGTCATCTGGACGTCGTCTTCGCCGCTTCCCCCCTTTTGTATTCGCGGTTCGGCGTGGTGGTGCCGAAGCATCGCCATCGAATCGTCGACCGCAATCGTTTGAAGCGGCGTCTGCGGGAGATCGCGCGACGTGAACTGTTGCCGAGGTTGAAGAAGATGGGGGTCTCGGTGGATCTTCTGGTCCGCGCACGACGCGAGGCGTACGATGCGGGATTCGAAGAACTTCGCGATCAACTCGTAGAATGGGTCGAGCATACGTGGTCCGACGCGTCCTGATCGGCATGGTGAAGGTCTACCAGGTCGGGATTTCGTCCTGGACTCCGCCGTCGTGTCGGTTCACTCCGACCTGTTCGGCGTATGCGGTCGAAGCGCTCGAGCGGTATGGGGCACTTCGCGGCACCTGGATAGCGGTTCGCCGGATACTCCGGTGTCACCCGTGGGGAGGGTTCGGGTACGACCCGGTCCCTCCGGTCTCCGGCGCGTCCGGAGCCGCGGACAGCACCTCGAGGGAATAGATGCCATGAGCACCGAAGGCCGTTTTGTTCTAGCGCTGGGGTTGATGTTCCTCGTCATCTGGGGAACGAACAAGCTCTATCCGCCGATCATCGAGAGTCCCCAGGTCGGGGGGGTCGACTCGGTTGCAGCCACCTTCGATCCCAGCAGCGCGGGGAGCCCCGATTCGTCGATGGGTTCCGTGGGCGGGACAGCTGAGGGATCGGCGGCATCGGGGGCGCTTCCGACCACCACCCCGCCGGACCAGGAAGGCGTTCTGCCCCGGCCTCCGGCGCAGTCCATCGTGGTCGAGACCCCGCTCCAGCGCTTCGAATTCAGCAGCCGGGGCGCGACACTCGAATCCGCCGAGCTGCTCGGCTATCGGGCCCTCAATGGCCGGGATGGTCCGGTCCAGCTTCTTCCCGAGGGCGCTCCGGCGCTGGTCAAGTCTCTCGTCGTCGGCCGTGACACCCTGTCGCTCGCTGATCTCGACTTCGAGGTGGAGCCGGCCGAAGGGCTCACCTTGTCCGAGGGCGGGGGCTCCCGTCAGCTGCGGTTCACGCATGCCCGGCCCGACGGGCGCTTCCGAATCGAGTTGACCTACACCTTCACGGCCGATGACTACACGATCGATGTGGCGGCCGAAGTCGACGGACTCGACCGGCCGCTCTTCGTGACCAGTCTGGGTCGGGGGGTGGCGTTCAACGAAGCGGATTCCGCCCAGGAAGTGCGGATGATGTCGTGGGTCGGAAACCACCTGAACGAGGGGATCAAGGCCCACGAACTCCGCAAGGTCGACCGACCAGCGATCCACGATGGCCCCTTCCTCTGGGCGGGAGTGAAGAGCAAGTATTTCGTGATGGCGGTGCTACCAGGGGCCGAAGCGAACGAGGACGGGCCCTATCTCGGGGGTGTCGTCACGAGACCCACCGTCGAGGAAATGCGTCCCGACATCGCGGTCACGCAGGCGATCGGAGCCGATGGCCTGATTCGCTATCGTCTCTACCTCGGTCCCCAGGAGTACGCGAGGCTCCAGGCGCTGGGCGCCGACCTCGAGGGGGTGAACCCCTACGGCTGGAAATGGCTGCGGCCCCTGATCCGTCCCTTCGTGGTGCTCACCCTCTGGATCTTGAACTTCCTCCACGATCAACTCAGTGTCGGCTACGGCTGGGTGTTGGTGATCTTCGGGGTGTTGATGCGGGTGCTCCTGTGGCCCCTCAACCAGAAGGCCATGCGTGCCCAGATGCGCAACATGGCTGTCCAGCCCATGGTGAAGGAGATCCAGACCAAGTACAAGGACAACCCCGAGAAGCTGCAGAAGG
Source organism: uncultured Gemmatimonadaceae bacterium (assembly GCA_964521385.1). Taxonomy (GTDB): domain Bacteria; phylum Gemmatimonadota; class Gemmatimonadetes; order Longimicrobiales; family Gaopeijiaceae; genus Gaopeijia. The sequence goes on from CAZFRU010000012.1 coordinate 58,314, forward strand.
AGATGATGCGGCTGTACAAGGAATACGGCTTCAACCCGGTGGCCGGGTGTCTGCCGATGCTCCTGCCCTGGCCGGTGCTGATCGCGTTGTTCTTCGTCTTCCAGAACACGATCGAGTTGCGCGGGGTCTCGTTCTTCTGGCTCCCGGACCTCTCGGCCAAGGATCCGCTCTACCTGCTGCCGATCTTCCTGGCGGTGTCGATGTTCGCGCTCCAGTACATCTCCTTCAAGTCGATGCCCGAAGCGGGCAAGAACCCCCAGATGAAGATGATGATGTACTTCATGCCCCCGTTCTTCGGGTTCATCTTCATGCAGTTCCCGTCGGGTCTGAACCTGTACTACGCTACGGCCAACCTGGCGACGATTCCGCAACAGCTCTTGATCGCTCGCGAGCGGAAGGTGGCCGCCCTGGCTGGGCCCGTGCGTGTCGATCGAGGCGAGACGTAGAGGCGGAGCGTCCGCTCCCCATCGGTGTGGCCGACTTCGCCGTCGATACCATCGCTGCCCTGGCCACCGCGCCGGGTCCTGCGGCCGTAGCGGTCGTACGGATCTCGGGGGTGGGGGCGCTGGACGTGGTTGGCCGCATCGCGCCGACCCTCGCGCTTCCGCTCGAAGCGCGCCGCGCGACGCTCGTCCGGATCCGTCATCCCGAAACCGGGGTGTTCGTCGATGAGGGGCTGCTGACCTGGTTCCCGGCTCCCGCGTCGTATACCGGCGAGGATGTGGTGGAGTTTTCGGGACACGGAGGCCACCTCGCTCCCCGTCTCATGCTCGAGGCGGTGCTCGCGGCCGGCGCACGCCTCGCCGAGCGGGGTGAGTTCACCCGCCGGGCCTATCTCCTGGGCAAGATCGACCTGGTTCAGGCCGAGGCGGTGGGAAGCCTGATCGAGGGATCCAATCGCGCGCTCCATCGTGAATCGCTGCGACAACTCGACCGGCACCTGTCCCGACGGGTGTCGCAGTTGAGGGACGCCATCGTCGAGTTGGAGGCGCTCCTGGCTTGCCACATCGATTTTCCGGATGAGGATTCCCCTCCGGTCGAGATTCCGGTGTTGGCCGCTCGTACGTGGGAACTCGCTGCGGTTCTCGATGGCCTCGCCGAAACCGCGCCCGAGGGGGAGCGACTCAGAACCGGAGCCCTGGTGGTGCTGGCGGGGCGACCGAATGCCGGCAAGTCGTCGCTCTACAACGCCCTGCTCGGAGAGGAGCGGGCTCTGGTGACCGAAGTGCCGGGCACGACCCGCGACGCTCTCGAGGCCCAGATCGAGGTAGGAGGCTACCCCGTGCGGCTCGTTGATACGGCAGGGCTGCACGACACCGATGGCGTGGTCGAACGCCTCGGAATCGAAGTGGCACGGCGGTTCGTATCGAGTGCAGATCTCGTGTTGTTCTGCGTCCCTGTCGACGAAGACGTGGCTGAGGCCCAACGTGAGTGGTTGGAGAGCGCCGGGGCGTACCTGGTGGTCCGGACGAAGGCAGACCAGAGGCAGGGGCCGGATTCGTCGCGCGGGGCTGAAGCCGACGAGGTCGAGGTGTCGGTGATGACGGGCGAGGGTCTGGGCGCTTTGCGGGCGGCGCTGGCTGGCCGCGTGTTCGGCACCCTGCGGTCGCGCCCGGATGATGCCCCTGTCCTGATTCGGGAGCGGCAGCGGCGGGCGGTGGAGTGCGCCGCTGCCGAGGTGCGCGCCTTTGCGACGGCACTCGACGAGGGCGTGCCCGCCGAGTTCGCGGTCATCCACCTGAAGTCGGCCGAGACGTCGCTGGAAGATGTCGTCGGCCTGGTGGACAGTGAGGCGGTGCTGGACGAGTTGTTCCGGTCGTTCTGCATCGGCAAATGACGGTCGCCGACGAGAAGGCGCCGATGCCGGCGCGGGCGTGGCGGGTCTATGGACGGGTTCAAGGTGTGGGCTTCAGGTGGCACACCGTGCGGGTAGCCCGGGGGCTTGGACTTGTGGGGCGGGTCTGGAATCGCACCGACGGGGGAGTCGAGGTGCAGGCGTCGGGGGTGCTGGAATCGCTCGTTGCACTGGGGGATTGGCTTGCCGTCGGTCCCGTGGCGGCCCGGGTCGACCTGGTCGAGAGCGGTGTGGTCGGACCGGAGTCCAGAGGTCCGGGGTTTCACGCCGTCCTGTGAGTCGCTGATCGAAGGAGTGCAGCTGGTGGAGCCGGATTACGATGTGGTGGTGGTGGGTGGTGGGCATGCCGGGGCCGAGGCGGTAGCCGCTGCCGCGCGCCTGGGGGCGCGGGCGTTGCTCGTGACGCCCGACCTCGGTCGACTCGGGCAGATGAGCTGCAATCCGGCCATTGGCGGGATCGCCAAGGGGGTGGTAGCACGCGAGGTAGACGCGCTGGGAGGGATCATGGGGCGCGCGACCGACGCTGCGAGGATTCAGTTCCGAATGCTGAATCGGCGGCGGGGACCGGCGGTGTGGGGTCCACGGGCACAGTGTGATCGGGACCTCTACTCCCGTGCGGTGCGCAGGGGGCTGGAGGAGCTCCCGGGTGTGGAGTTTCTGCAGGAGATGGTCGCTGGACTCCTGTTCGGTGCCGACGGGGGCACCGTCGTGGGTGTGGTGACCCGTGGCGGGCGGTCGATTCGGTCCCGAACCGTCGTCATCACGGCGGGCACATTTCTTCGGGGACGCATTCACGTGGGGACCGCCGACGCCATCGCAGGGGGCCGGACGGGTGAGGCGTCGTCGATCGCATTGGCGGAGGCTCTGGAGAGACGGGGCCTCGAGGTTGCCCGATTCAAGACCGGAACACCGCCTCGGATCGACGGTCGCACGGTCGACTTCTCCCTGATGGAGCTTCAGAAGGGAGACCGGGAAGACTACCGCTTCTCAGCGTATACCACGGAGAGAGTTCCGGAGCAACGCGACTGCTGGGTCACCTGGACGGGGTCGGCACTACGGAGCGTGGTCGAGCAGAATCTCGACCGAAGTGCCCTGTATGGGGGTGAGATCAGCGGCCGTGGGCCCCGTTATTGTCCGTCGATCGAAGACAAGATCGTGCGCTTCCCCGACGCCCCTCGACACCAGGTGATTCTGGAGCCCGAGGGCCTCGATACCCGCGAGCTCTATGTGAACGGGCTCTCGACCTCCCTGCCCGCCGACGTTCAGGAGGCGTTCGTTCGGACGGTTCCGGGTCTGGAGCATGCGCGCATCACGCGCTCGGGTTATGCCATCGAGTATGACTACTTTCCGCCGCACCAGCTCCGGCACACCCTCGAACTTCGCGATGTTCCGGGGCTCTACTTCGCGGGCCAGATCAATGGGACGACCGGGTACGAGGAGGCCGCGGGACAGGGGATCATGGCCGGGGCCAACGCGGCGCTCCGGGCCCAGGGACGGGCCCCTTTCGTGCTCGAGAGGGATGAAGCGTACATCGGGGTGCTGATCGACGACCTCGTGACTCGGGGGGTCGACGAGCCCTATCGCCTGTTCACCTCGCGGTCGGAGTTCCGCCTCCTGCTACGGCAGGACAACGCCGTGTCGAGATTGGGGCCGGTGGCTCGCGAGCGCGGCCTCTTGACCGCCCATCAGGAGGAGGCGCTCGAGGCCCGCCTCGCTCTCGAGGCCCAGGTGCGAAGCTGGTTCACCTCTACCCGCCTCGCGGGGCCTGAGATCGAGCAGGTGCTCGAAGGCGCCGGCGCGGGGTCGATCACAGGCTCTGCCCTCGCCTCCGACCTGCTTCAGCGCCCGGGGGTGGAGGCGCGTGCCCTGGCAGAAGTGGGTTCAGGCGGTCTCCAGCGGTTTTCCGAGCACCCGGCGTTTCGCTCGGTCGAGGTCGAGTTGAAGTATGCAGGCTACGTGATGCGGGAGCGGGAGCGTGCGGCACGCCTGCGGGAGAGAGCGGGGTTCTCGCTCGACGAGACGCTGCCCTATTCCGACTTCCACACCCTTTCGGCAGAGGCGCGAGAGAAGCTGTCGAGAGTTCGCCCCGGGACGTTGGCCCAGGCGGGCCGCGTGGCCGGCGTGTCGCAGGCCGACCTCCAGAATCTGGTGATGGAGGTGCGACGGCTCCGGAGAAGCGTCGTAACCATCAGGACGACAAGGAGTTAGCGGGATTCCGCAAGGACGCAAGGAGTGCCCCGCTCGCAGGCCCCGGAGCGAGGGACCGGTCTTCGCACAGTAGTTCCTCGAGTGAGGGTGACTCACAGGGGCGCCTGAAGCAGGGACTTGCCGGGGTGGGATGTTGTGAGATCGGGTGCCGGCGGGGACGCCGGACGAATCGTCGCAGCCAGCGCAGACGGACCAATTCCCGAGGCTCCCCGCGTCTGGCGGGGCGCTCATTCGCTTCTCGCTCGCGCGTTTCCGATGCGGTCTTCATCCGGGTGTCACTCGCGCTCATGCAGGTCGATCCCCACATCAGGGCGGTCGATCCCCACATCAGTGCGATCGACCTCTCCATCGGTGCGATCCACCCCTCTCCATCAGTGCGGTCGACTCCTCCATCAGTGCGGTTGATCCCTGCGTCAGCGCGGTTGATCTCTGCGTTGGCGTGGCTTGAACTCAGGTACTGGGAGGGCGATGGGCGCCCGGGCTGCCCCGGGCGGGGAAATGTTCCACGTGAAACACTCCCCCCTGTCCCGCGGTGCGCCATGGTGTCCTGGGTGCCGGGTGGTAGGGCGGTAGGCTCACCATGCCCAGGGCGGCGCGACCCTAAGGGTGTGGAGCGCCACGGGTGAACCCCACGGTGGACCTCACAGTGGACCCCACGGTGGAGACCGCAGTGAGGGCCACGATGGAGACCAGGGTGAAGACCACGAAGAAGTCCACGAAGAAGACCACGAAGAAGACCGCGGTTTGGCGTCCACCGTTGCACGGTCCTCAGCTGGTGCCGTCGGGTGTTGGTTGGTGCATTCTGCGGCGGTAGGGCCGATTCGGTGGCGGGCCGCGGAGCGCTCCGGGTTTCGGCGGGAGACGATCGACGCGCCACGGGCCGAGGTTCGGACTGGGCAAGGGGTTCACACCGGGGTCAGCGGTAGGGCCCCAGTAGTCCACACCCAGGGTGTGAAGTGTGGACTGTTTCACGTGGAACACAGCTCCACAGGGGAGAAGAAAGCTCGGGAGCGCCCGGTTTGCCTGGGCTTTCGGGCCGCGTCTCCTGTGGTTGGGCTCTCGTCCTTCCTGGCCTTCGCCCCGTGGAGAACGCCGATCTGGCCGATCTCCCACACCCGCCTCCAGCGCGAGCGCGTCCGGTTCGCCGGGGGTCGTCGAGTCCGGACCACGGATCCCCACCCAGGCGATGTGGCGGCCTCCCGGCTCCAGGAGGTGTCGTAACCTTGGCTCGAGCAGATGCGGGTCGGGCGGGGCCGGCGGGTGGCATGGCGCCCGGTCACGTGATTCGAGCGCGCACCCCCAAGGGGCACGGGGGGCGAATCTTGTGGGTCGAGGCCCCGTGTGGGGCCACGCGCGGCCCTTCCTGCCGTTCCAACGCCCCAAAGGCCGCGTTCCATTCTTTCCATCGAGTGAGCCCTGGGGGTATATTCCCACCCCGCGCCTCTGCGTCCTTCGCGATCCGCTGCCGGAAGAAGAGCCTTCATGTCCCGAGTCATCGCCATCGCCAATCAGAAGGGAGGGGTCGGGAAGACCACCACCGCCATCAATCTTGGCGCTGCGCTGGCGGTTGCGGAACGGCGGACGTTGATCATCGACATCGATCCCCAGGGCAACGCAACGTCGGGATTGGGCCTGGAGGGCCGGGCGACGCGACCGACCGTCTACGATGTCCTGGTCGATCGACGCCCGGTCTCGGCCTGCGTGGCGAGGGGACTGCACTTCGATCACCTCGACCTGCTCCCGTCGACCAAGCATCTGGTGGGCGCTGAGATCGAGCTTGTCGGCGCGGGAAGTCGAGAGACGATCCTGCGGTCGGCCCTGGCACCGATTCGTGATGAGTACGACTTCATTCTCGTCGATTGTCCACCGTCTCTGGGCCTTCTCACCCTCAATACCCTGACGGCGGCCGACTCGGTATTGATTCCGATCCAATGTGAATTTTATGCCCTCGAGGGCCTTTCCCAGCTTCTGAGTACGGTGCGCCTGGTTCAGAAGGGACTCAATCCCACCCTGGAGATCGAGGGCGTGTTGCTCACGATGTACGACAAGCGCTTGAACCTCTCCAGGCAGGTCGCCGACGAGGCGGTACAGTATTTCGGGCCGAAGGTCTACCGAACCCAGATTCCAAGGAATGTGCGCCTCGCTGAAGCGCCGAGTTTCGGAAGCCCCATCATCGTCTACGATGCGCTCTCCGCGGGAGCGCAGAGTTACCTGAGTCTCGCTCGTGAGGTGATCGACGCTCACGACGAACGAGCCCCGATGAGGGTGACGGTATGAGCAGGAAAGACCGTCTCGGGCGGGGGCTCGGGGCCCTGCTGGGCGACTACCTCGAGCCAACCGATTCAGCTGCCGAGGTGGGGCGCGTGCCGGTGGGCTCGATCTCGCCCAATCCGATGCAGCCCCGCCAGGAGTTTTCTGAAGAAGAGCTCAGTGAACTCGTGGCGTCGATTGCCGAGAATGGGCTTCTTCAACCCCTCCTGGTGCGACCCGACGGGACCGCGAGCGACCGGTATCAACTCGTGGCAGGGGAACGGCGGTTCCGCTCTGTCCAGCGTCTGGGGTGGACCGATGTTCCGGTGGTCATCCGGGAGGTGTCGGATGAGGCCCTCCTGGTATTGGCGCTCGTCGAGAATCTGCAGAGAGAGCAGCTCAACCCACTCGAGGAAGCCGATGGGTATCAGGCCCTTCTCGACCGGTTCGGTATGACCCAGGAGGAGGTGGCCCAGGCCGTCGGCAAGGAGCGGAGTACGGTAGCCAACATGCTTCGGCTTCTGAAGCTGCCACCATCGATCCGTAAATTGTTGCACCACAAAGAGTTGAGCATGGGCCATGCCCGCGCACTCCTGGCTGTCGACGACCCGGTGCGAGCGGCCGATCTGGCTCGCAGGGCCGTGGCCGAGGGGTGGTCCGTCCGGGAGGTGGAGCGACAGGTCCGGACGCTCAAGGACGGTGCCGTGAGGCCGAGACGCGGTACGGGCCCCCGCCGAACCGGAGATCCGGTGATCCTGGCCCTCGAAGAGGCGCTCCGGGAGCGCCTCGCGACGCGGGTCGTGATCCGTGGCGGAAAGAAGAAGGGGAAGGGCGTGATCGAAGTGCCCTTTCACGATACCGAGGACTTCGAGCGGCTCTTCGCGATGATTGCGGGATTCGAAGCCGCGGACCTGCTGAGCTGAGCATGGCCGACGTCCAGGAAACGACGCTCATCTTCATTCCGGGCGACGGGAAGGAGAGCCGCACCTTCACTTTGGCGCCCCGCAAAGTCCGGCTCCTGAAGGCCGGCGTGGTCGTGGCGGTCGTGGTGGCTCTGGCCCTGGTTTCGTCGTGGGTCCATTTCGCATTGCGGGCGGCGCAGGTCGATGGGCTGCAGGCACGCATCCTCGAACTCGAAGCCGATCAAGCACGCACCGCCGACCTCGCCCAGACCCTCGACGACCTGGAGGCGAAGTACGAGCAGATCCGTGGGCTCTTCGGCGCAGGTGCCGGGGGGGTCGAGTCCGAAGTCTGGTTGCCGCCCCCTGCGGGTACGCGCGGCGGAGGGGGGTCCGCTCTGGAACAGACCGATCCCATGCCGACGCTCTGGCCTCTCACCGAGCGTGGCTTCGTCACACAGACCCTCTTCGATGATGTGGAGGCGGCCGCCCATCCGGGCCTCGACATCGCGGTTCCAGCCGACTCGTACATCAGAGCGGCGGGGGCAGGGACGGTCGCCGAGGCCGGTGAGGATCCGGTCTACGGGTGGTACATCGTGCTCGATCACGGCAACGGGTATCGAACCCGATACGCGCATGCCAACCTGCTATTGGTCGAGGTCGGGTCGGAAGTCCGGCGCCGCGAGGTGATTGCGCTCTCGGGGAGCACGGGCCGATCTTCGGCACCACACTTGCATTTCGAGCTTCTTTTCGAGGGCGAAGCCGTCGACCCGCTGACGCTCGTCCAACAGCCCGCATGAGTTTCTTCCGGAGCACTGCCATGGCACGCGACCGAGTGATTCCAACGCCGCAGGACACGGTCATTTCCATCATCGGACCCGGAATGTCGGTGGTGGGGGACTGCGAGACCGACGGCACCCTCCGCATCGAGGGTCGCGTTGAGGGGACGATCCGCGCAGGGAAGGCGGTGGTGGTGGGCAAGGAAGGCGTGGTGGAGGGGCACGTGTTCACTCAGGATGCGATTCTGGCCGGCCGTATCGCCGGCACCGTACATGCCGCCTCCCGGTTGGAGGTCCAGGCCACTGCTCGGATCGACGGTGAAGTCCACGCTCGCCGGATGCAACTCGAAGAAGGGGCCGTGATCAACGGCACGCTGAGCATGGGCGAAAAGGCCGTGGCAGAGCCCGATGCCCAGAAAGTCGTCGTACCATCAGGCCCACGAAAGGTCGACGACGCCCCGGCCCGCGCCGGGTGACCTGGTGTGGAAAACCACGAACCATTCGCTTCTCCACATCGCGCCCAGGCAAGCTGATGCCGCGACATTCCGCGCCGTTCTGCGAATCGAGGAGCGGTTGTCCACGAAAATTCCCACGTTGACGAGTCCTCGGAGTCCACATGAACTGTGGACAAGACGAGCCGCAACTCCGTACTGGCTGGCGGCATGAAATTAGAATCCGTCCTTCAATACCTGGACGAGGTTCTGGGGCTCGACGACCACCCGGATTATCCCACTGCTCTCAACGGGCTCCAGGTTGCGGGACCCGAGGGCCTCGAGGTGCGACGGATTGCGGCGGCGGTGGATGCCAGCGAGGCCGTCATCAAGGATGCAGTGGCGCACGACATCGACCTTCTCGTGGTCCACCACGGCCTGTTCTGGGGCGGCCTCCGACCCATAACGGGTCGATTGCATCGCAAGCTCGACCTGCTCCTGAAGAGCGGGATGGCGGTCTACAGTGCCCATCTGCCGCTGGACTCGCATCCCGCGTTCGGCAACTGTGCCCTGCTCGCGCGGGCCATCGGGGTTCCGACCACCGATCGGTTCGGTGCTTTCAAGGGGCTGGATCTCGGGTGGGCGGGGACCCTCCGCGAGCCGGTGTCGGCCGAGCAGCTCGGCGAGCAGACGGCACGCGCTGTGGAGGGCCCGGTGCGAGTGCTTGGATCAGGCCCCACCCTCGTGCGCCGCGTCGCCGTGATCACCGGTAGCGGCGGCGGGTTTCTCGAAGAGGCCGCCTCGGCGGGAATCGACGCCCTCGTCACGGGCGAAGCCGCCCATCATTCCTTTACCGACGCCCACGAACTGGGAGTGCACCTGGTGCTCGCCGGTCACTATGCCACGGAGACGTTCGGTGTGAAGGCGCTTTGTGCACAGCTGGCGGATCGCTTCGACCTGGGATGGGAGTTTCTGGACCACCCGTCGGGGCTGTAGCAAGGCCGCGTGAGCGGGTGGGAGGTTGGGGCCTTCGGCCCACGGGCAGCAGGGGGGAACGCCTTCAACCCCGTTGTCCCCGGTCGCCGTTGCCCGCCTTTCGATGGCACGGTACGATCCCATCGAGAGCCGTACTGAGATCCCTGGCACCTGCCCGCACATGCATCCGTTGATTCCTGCCCCCGGCTCAGGCCCGGGCCGCCCCGCGCGCGCTCGAGGCCGAGCCGCCGCCTGCCTGTTCGCGCTCCTGGCGATGTCGCCTTGCGTCGACCTTCCGGAGCTGGGCGTTCCAGGGCTCCAGGCCCAGGAGATCCCGAGTCCCGCATCGGTGCTCGGCTTCGAGCCGGGTACCGACCGGCGCCTGGCCAACTGGACGCAGATGACGGGCTACTACGAGGCGCTCGCCAAAGCCTCGGACCGGGTGGTGCTCGACACCCTGGGTCGGACCACCGACGGCCGACCGTTCGTCATGCTCACGATCACCAGCCCGGCCAACCATGCCCGATTGGATGAGCTGCACGACATCCAGATGCGTCTGGCCGACCCCCGGCGCATCGCCGGCGCCGACGAGCTCGAACGGCTGCTGTCCGACGGGAGGGCGGTCGTGCTCATCACCCACGGCATCCATGCGACCGAAGTCGGGGGATCGCAGACCGCGGCCAACCTCGCCTACCGGCTTGCATCGTCCCGTGACCCCGAGGTCATGCAGATTCTCGACAACGTCGTGCTGCTCCAGATTCCGTCGCTGAATCCTGACGGGATGGAGTGGGTGGTCGATTGGTACAACGCGGGAGTGGGGACCGAGTACGAGGCTGCCCCTCTTCCCTGGCTCTACCAGAGGTACGTCGGCCACGACAACAACCGTGATTGGTACGCCTTCACGCAGGTCGAGACCCAGTTGACGGTCCAGAAGGCCCACAATGCCTGGCATCCCCAGATCGTCCACGACATTCACCAGATGGGTGGAAGCGGCGCACGCATCTTCTTTCCGCCCTATACCGAACCATGGGACCCCAACATCGACCCCGCACTCACCACGGCGGTGAACCAGCTGGGCACCTATATGGCAGCCGAACTAACCGCCCAGGGCAAACCCGGGGTCGTGGTCAACGCGATGTACGACGCCTTCACCCCGGCACGAGCGTACCAACACTACCACGGCGGCGCCCGGATTCTCAGTGAGACCGCGTCAGCGCGGATCGCCACACCCGTGGAGGTCGCTTCCATGGATCTCGGCGGAGGGCGGGAGTACGATGCCGCCCAACGGAGCTGGAACTATCCCTGGCCCTACACGGGGGGACGCTGGGGATTGCCCCAGATCGTCGACTACATGGAGTCGGGCGCCATGGCGCTGCTCACGAACGCGGCCAGGAATCGACGGTACTGGCTGGAGAACTTCCATGGAATCGGTGTCCGGGCGCTCGACGTCGACGCGGGCGAGCCTGAGGCGTGGCTGATTCCCGATGATCCCGCCAGAGCTGGCGGGGTGGCGTACGCAATCCGAGTGCTCGCGATGGGTGACGTGGAGGTCCACCGCGCCGAAGCCGCGTTCACGGCCGACGGCGAACCGTTTCCGGCGGGGACGTATGTCGTGCCGATGCGCCAGCCGTATGCGTCGTTTGCGCAGACGTTGCTCGAGCGCCAGGACTACCCGGACCTGCGGGAGTATCCCGGTGGCCCACCGAAGCGCCCCTACGACGTCACCGCCCATACTCTGCCCCTCTTGCTCGACATCGAGGCGGTGGCCGTACGCTCGCCACTGTCGGTTCCGCTCTCGCCGCCCGTGGACGTCCCGGAGTTCGACTTCCGCCTACCTTCGGCCCTGGTCGGCGAGTCGGCGCCTCGTATCGGCGTCTACAAGGGGTGGCGGGAGTCGATGGAAGCGGGCTGGACGCGCTGGGTCTTCGACCAGCACGATCTCGTGTATGACACCTTGCACGACGCCCGCATTCGGGCGGGCGGACTCAACGACGACTACGACGTGATCCTCTTTCAGGATCAGAGCCCCGACCAGATCCGCAACGGGTTTGCACCGGGAACCCTTCCCGAGGAGTATACCGGGGGACTCGGTGACGAGGGGCTGCGCGCTCTCCGTGACTTCGTTCGCAATGGCGGACGTATCGTGGCGGTCGAAGAAGCGGGCGACCTGATGGTGGATCTCTTCGAAATGGGGGTGAGCAACGCGGTGGAGCGACTGCCGCCTCGGGATTTCTACATTCCCGGGTCCTTGCTGTCGCTGCAGCTCGAGGGCGGTCCCTTCGCCGAAGGGCTTCCCGCCGAAGTCGCTGCCTGGTTCTGGCGGAGCAGCCGGGCCTTCGAGCTCACCGACCCCGCAGTGCGGGTGTTGGCCCGATATGGCGCGAACCCATTGCTCTCGGGGTGGGTGCTCGGAGCCGAACATGTGGCCGGACGCCCGGCGATCATCGAGACTCGCATCGGTCAGGGTAGCGTCACCCTCTTCGGATTCCAGCCGAACTACCGGGGCCAGTCGATGGCGACCTGGCCTCTTCTCTTCCGGGCCCTGGCCGGGACCGCGGGTCGCGTCTTCGACGGTCCGTGATTTCCCTGCCGGGGATAGACATCAATACCTGTTCCAGGCCCGCTCGGTGGGCCGCTGACAACTTGGATGGTTCATGAGTGGCAAGACGAGGACATGTGCGAAATGCGGTTCCGTGGCGACCGGCAACTTCTGCGGCACCTGTGGTGCGGCGGTGGGGTCACGACACTGCACGGAATGCGGGACGGCACTGACCGCGGGGGCGCGCTTTTGTACGCAGTGTGGCGCGACCTCTTCTGCAGGACCCACCGCTACCCCCACTGACGGGGGTGATCCGGCGATCGGATGGTGGGCAGCAGGCGGGCTGCTGGTGGTTCTGATACTCGTGGTGGCGTGGCCGATCCTGCGGCCCCGGGACGTTGCGCCACCGCCCCCGGTGGCGACGGGGCCGGCAGCGGTCGACCTCAACTCCATCTCACCGATCGAGGCGGCGGACCGCCTCTTCACAAGGGTCATGTCGGCTGCGGAGGTGGGCGACTCCGCAACCGTCGTGACCTTCGTGCCGATGGCCATCCAGGCCTACGAACGGGCGGCACCCCTGAATGAGGACGGCCTCTTTCACCTTTCATCCCTCCAACGTACGGCGGGCGATTTCGCTGCGGCCGTCGCCACCGCCGACGAGGGGCTGAGCCGGGATCCGGATCACCTGCTCCTGCTCTACGCAGCCGGGGAAGCGGCGTCGTTGGACGGACGGCCTGCGGAGGCACGCGATTACTACAAGCGGCTGCTCGACGTCTACGACGCCGAGTTGGCGTCGGACAACCTCGACTACCAGAGCCATGCGGGGATGATGGCCAATGTCCGGGCCGCGGCCCTCGCCTTCCTCGGGGGTGGTGAGTGAGGGCCGACCTGTGAGCGATCAGCCCTACGACGAAGGCGCAGCCATACCCGGCGACGAGTTCGTGGTCCCACCGCCGCCGCCCTCGCGCGAGACCGAGGACGAGCGTTTTCTCGCCACGGCCGATGAACTGGCACGGAGTCCGAAGTTCGCCCTCGCGATGGACTCGTGGCGCATCTTCCGGATCATGGGCGAATTCGTGGAGGGCTTCGAGGCCATGGTGGGGAGGGGCCCGTGCGTGTCGATCTTCGGGTCGGCCCGCGTCCGTCCCCGCGACCCGATGTATCAGGAATGCGTCGACTCGGCCCGTCTCCTCGGTGAGGCGGGCTTTGGGATCATCACCGGAGGGGGCCCCGGAATCATGGAAGCGGCCAACCGGGGCGCCCGGCAGGCCGGTGTACCTTCGATCGGATGCAACATCGAGCTGCCCTTCGAGCAGGGCACCAATCCGTTCGTCGATATTGCCGTCGACTTTCGGTACTTCTTCGTGCGCAAGACCATGTTCGTGAAGTATGCCGAGGCCTTCGTGATCTTTCCGGGCGGATTCGGCACCATGGACGAGCTGTTCGAGTCGTTGACCCTCATCCAGACCGGAAAGGTGAAGAACTTTCCGGTGGTGCTGTTCGGGACGGCGTACTGGGGTGGACTTCTGGACTGGGTGCGCGGCACCATGCTTCGTGAAGGCAAGGTGTCTCCCGAGGACTTCGATCTCATGCACGTCACGGACGATCCCGAGGAGGTGGTCGCCTTCATCCTGAAGCGGTATCGGGCTCAAAACGGCCATGCGCCGGGTGCCAACTCGAATTCGCGGGTCCACTCCGTCGAGCGACGCACGGGTGGTGATCGGCGGGAGTCGTGATCTCGGATCCTCTGGCGCTGACGGCTCTCGTCGCCACGGCGGCCGCGTTGGCGTTTCTGCTCGATCGGCGAGTGCCGGTGCTGTCACGGGTCGGCGCGTCACTCCTGTGCATCGTCTTCGGTGCCGTGCTCTCGAACGCCGGGCTCGTCCCCGCAGAGTCGCCCGTCTACGAGTCCATTGCCGGCCCCCTCACCTCAGCGGCCATCGCATGGTTGCTCCTCTCCGTGAATCTGGCCGATGTGCGACAGGCCGGGCCGCGCGTGTTGAGCGCCTTTGCGCTCGCCTGCCTGGGTACCGCCCTGGGGGCCTTCGTCGGAGCCGTGATCTTTGGTCCGACGTTCGGTGAAGATACCTGGCGTCTGGCCGGCACCCTGGCTGGGACGTATTCGGGGGGATCGGTCAACTTCGTCGCTGTGGGCCGGGGGCTGGGGCTTCCGGATGGGCTGTTTGCGGGGGCCACTGCGGCCGACAACGTGACGACCGGTCTCTGGTTGGGAATGACCCTTCTGATTCCGGTCTGGTTGGCCCGCTTCTATCCACCGGTGCCGCCCGGGCTCGTCGCTCCGTTGCAGCCCGACGAGGCGCCTGAGGCGCATCACCCCTTCTTTGCCCGGCTTCCGGTGTCGACGCTCGATCTCGCCTTGCTTCTGGCGACCGGGCTGGCGCTGCTGTGGGTGTCCGACCTGCTCGGTGCTCGGTTTCCTGCCATCCCCTCGGTGCTCTGGCTCACCACCCTCGCCCTCGGCGTGGGTCAGTTGCCGATGTTTCGGACCCCACGCGGCGCGCTTCAACTGGGTAACGTCGCGCTTCATCTGTTCTTCGTCGTGATCGGCATCTATTCGCGGGTGTCGGAGATCCTGGCGGTGGGTCTCGAGGTGTTCTTCTTCACCCTGGTGGTGGTGGGTATCCACGGCCTGGTGGTGTACGGCGTAGGGCGTTGGCTGAGGTTCGATCCGGGCACGCTCAGCGTCGCCTCGCAGGCGGCGATCGGTGGGCCCAGCAGTGCGCTGGCCGTGGCCGTCTCGCGGCAGTGGCGTGGATTGGTGCTACCCGGCATTCTCGTCGGCCTGACGGGATACGCGGTCGGCAACTACCTCGGGTTTGCGGTCGGGTACCTCGTGCGAGGCGTCGGACTCGGCCTCTGACGGTGCCTGCGCTACCTTGTACGGGCCACCGACAACCGGCTATGATTCCGGGCTCCGGCGGGCAGATTCCGTGATGCCGAGGCACCTGGGAACGCCCGCATACCGGTGCGGATCCTCTTGAAGTGTACCCCGAACGGACCAAAGCAGTCGGCTCCCTACTCGACGGAGTCGGCGCTTTCGATCCGGTCCTTTGCCGCAGGCAGGGCCGGAGAAGGAGATACCGTGAGCGACACGATCACCGTCCCGCCCAGAGGCTATGCGCCCGAGGGAAAGGACTCGGGGCTGGTCAAGCCCAAGGGTTCGTCGCGCATTCGCGCGCACGAAGGACTCGATACCGTGCCCCTGCGATCCCGGAAGCCGGAGTGGCTGAAGGTCCGATCACCGGGCGGTACCAACTACCTGCGCCTCAAGAAGCAGATGAGGAGCCAGTCGCTGCACACCGTCTGTGAAGAGGCAGGGTGCCCGAATATCGGCGAGTGCTGGGAGGCGGGCACCGCGACCTTCATGATTCTGGGCGACGTGTGTACGCGCGCGTGCAAGTACTGCGGGGTCGCCCATGGCCTGCCCACCGAGCTCGACCTCGACGAACCCCGACGGGTGGCCGATACCTGCCAGGCCATGGAGCTCGAGCACGTCGTGATCACGAGTGTGAACCGCGACGAGCTGGCCGACGGCGGCGCGGGGATCTATGCCGAGACCATCCGCCAGATACGGGACCGACTTCCGGATTGCTCCGTCGAAGTCCTGATCCCCGACTTCAAGGGTGACGAAGACGCTCTGGCTCAGGTGCTCGATGCGCGTCCGGCGATCCTCGGGCACAATCTCGAGACCGTCGAGCGGCTGCATCCCGATGTGCGCCCCGGAGGGCGGTACTGGCGTTCGATCTCATTTCTCGGAGCGTCGAAGAAGATCGCGCCGGAGATCCTCACCAAGACCGGGATCATCCTCGGCATGGGCGAAGAGCACGACGAGATCCGGCAGGCCATGGCCGACCTCCGGGAGGCTGCGGTCGACATCCTCACATTGGGTCAATACCTTCGGCCCTCGGCCCAGCATATCCCCGTGGCACGATGGGTCACGCCTGCCGAGTTTGCCGAATGGAAGCGAATCGGTGAGGAGGAACTGGGCTTTCGGCATGTCGAATCGGGCCCACTGGTGCGCTCGAGCTATCACGCCAAGGAGCAGGCACGCGAGGTCACGGCCGGGGGGCCCGGCCGCATCACCGAGGTACTCGAGGCCGACATCCCGGCGCCCGCCGAGATTCGCCCTGAGTTGAACCAGCGACCTCCCTCCCTCGTTCAGATCGAGATGGGACGTCACGACCGGGTCGAGGATAGATCCCATGGCTGAAACGACGATGGCAGAAGACAATCGCGCCGCCGAGGCACGGAAGAGCACCGATCCGCTGCAGGGAGTGGAGCCGACGATCGCGCTGCGCCTCATGCGTGAGATGCTGCTCTACCGGCGTTTCGAGGAAAAGTCCGAAGAGGCGTACGCCATTGGCAAGATCGGCGGATTCTGCCACCTGCACATCGGTCAGGAAGCCGCTGCGGCCGGCACGATTCTCACCCTTCGTGACGACGACTATGTCATTTCGGCCTATCGGGAACATACGCAGGCCCTGGCCAAGGGCGTCCCCGCCAACCCGATCATGGCCGAACTGTTCGGGCGTGCCACAGGCTGCTCCCGCGGCAAGGGCGGGTCGATGCACATCTTCGACGCGAGCCGCCGCTTCATGGGCGGGCACGGAATCGTCGGTGCCCAGGTGCCGCTCGCGGCGGGGATGGGATGGTCGATCCGCTACCGCGGTGGAGATCAGGTCGTGTTGTGCTTCATGGGCGACGCTGCTGTGAATCAGGGCGCCTTCCATGAAGCCCTCAACCTGAGTGCGATCTGGGACCTGCCGGTCATCTACGTCGTCGAGAACAACGAATACGGCATGGGGACGGCGTTTTCGCGCGTGTCGCGAACCCAGATCCATGAACAGGCGCTGTCCAACGGGATCGAAACGTCGATCGTCGATGGGCAGGATGTACTCGAGACCTACACCCATTTCGAGGAACTCGTCGCCGTCGTTCGTGCAGGAGGTGGCCCCCGCTTCGTCGACCTGAGAACGTACCGCTTCAAGGGCCATTCGATGTCCGACCCCGTGTCGGGAACATACCGGAGCAGGGCGGAGGTCGAGGGCAAGGTGCGTGAGGCCGATCCCATCATCCTGCTGAAAGACGTCCTTATCGAAGCGGGGCACCTCACGCAGGAGCAACTCGAAGCCATGGACGCCGAAGCGAAGCAGGCGTCACAAGAGGCGTTCGACTTCGCTGACCAATCACCCTTTCCCGACCCCGAAGACCTCTACACCGACGTGTACGGCGAGATCAACCCCAACGGACGGTTGTTCCTCGACGGGCGTGATGAGACGGCGGAGGCCATCTGATGGCTGTGATAACCTACCGCGAAGCCCTGAACCAGGCGTTGCGCGAAGAAATGACCCGCGATCCCGACGTATTCCTGATGGGCGAGGAAGTCGCCGAATACGACGGCGCCTACAAGGTCTCGAAGGGACTCCTCGACGAGTTCGGCGAGGGGCGGGTGGTGGATTCCCCCATTTCCGAGCTGGGGTTTGCCGGGCTCGGGGTGGGTGCCGCCATGACCGGGCTCCGTCCGGTGATCGAGTTCATGACGTTCAACTTCTCGATTCTCGCCCTCGACCAGGTGATCAACAACGCGGCGAAGATCCGCTACATGTCGGGGGGCCAGATTCCCTGCCCCATCGTCTTTCGGGGTCCCAACGGCGCCGCGCTCCAGCTCGCTGCTCAGCATTCGCAGGCGTGCGAAACGTATTACGTCCACGCCCCGGGGGTGAAAGTCGTGACACCCGCCACCCCGGCCGACGCCAAGGGTCTGCTCAAGGCCTCGATCCGGGACGACGATCCAGTGGCCTTCATGGAGGGTGAGCTGCTCTACAACATGAAGGGTGAAGTGCCCGACGATGACGATTTCGTCATTCCGCTCGGACTGGCCGATGTGAAGCGAGAGGGAGACGACGTCAGCATCCTCACCCATGGCAAGATGCTGCACGTCGCTCTGCAGGCGGCAACCATGCTCGAGAAGGATGGTGTGCATGCCGAGGTCGTGGATCTGCGTACCCTGCGACCTCTCGATGTCGATACCGTTCTGGCTTCGGTGCGCAAGACCCACCGGGCCGTCTACGTCGAGGAAGGATGGGCGTTCGCGGGCATTGGGGCACAGATCGTCGCCCTGATCCAGGATGAGGCGTTCGACGATCTCGACGCCCCCATCGTGCGGGTGTCACAGGCCGATGTCCCGATGCCGTACGCCAAGAATCTGGAGCAACTGGCCAAGCCGTCCGCGGAGCGGGTCGTGGCAGCCTGCAATCGCGTGATGTACCGCTGAGACGGAAGTCTCCCTAGAGCCCCCCCCTGACCGAAGAAACCGATGGCGACGAAGGTTCACATGGAAGCCCTGTCTCCCACGATGGAAGAGGGGCAGGTTGTACGGTGGCTCAAGGCCGAGGGCGATGCCGTGTCCAGCGGCGAGCTGTTGGCCGAGATCGAGACCGACAAAGCCACGATGGAGCTGGTCGCCCGGGGCGACGGCACCCTGCGAAAAATCCTGGTGGCCGAAGGCGGTACAGCGGCGGTAGGTGCTGTGATCGCGGTCATCGCGGACCCCGAAGAAGACATCTCGGCGCTGGTGTCGGAGACCTCGCCGGGAGACGGAGACAACTCCCAGAAGCCTTCGGCGGAACCGCCTAAGACGAAGTCGGACAAAGCGTCAGAAGACACGGACCAGGTGGAGCCGGAGCTCGAAATCGCCGCGACGGAGCCGGCCGACGGGCGGGTCAAGGCCTCGCCCCTCGCCCGTCGCCTGGCGGCCGATGCGGGAGTTGATCTGGGCCGGATCGAGGGCTCGGGTCCGGGTGGGCGCATCATCAAGCGCGACGTCGAGGCGGCCCGTGAGGCTCCCACGACGGCGCCCGTGGCCCGTGAGCGTGCAGCAGCAGCACCGGCTCCGGAGCCGTGGTCGGATGCGGGGGCGGAAGAAGGGTATGAGGAACTCCGGGTCAGCCAGATGCGGAAGACCATCGCGCGACGCCTCGCCGAATCGCTCGGCCCGGTGCCCCATTTCTTCCTGACGGTCGACATCGATATGGGTCGCGTCATCGAGGCGCGTCAACGGATCAACACCCTGGTGGAGGGTGCGGGTGATCGCGTGTCGTTCAACGACTTCGCGATCAAGGCCACAGCGGCCGCACTCGTTCGGCACCCGGATTGCAATGCCGCGTGGCACGGCGATCAGATCCGACGGTTCTCCCATGTGCACATCGGTGTCGCCGTGGCCATCGACGACGGGCTCATCACGCCGGTGGTGAAACACGCCCATCGCAAGGGACTGGTACAGATCTCGCGCGAGGTGAAGGAAATGGCCGGTCGCGCGCGGGAGAAGAAGCTGGCCCCCGAGGAGTATACCGGAAGCACCTTTTCGGTCTCCAACCTCGGGATGTTCGGGATCCACGAGTTCACGGCCATCATCAATCCGCCCGAGGCCGGGATCCTGGCCATCGGTGGCCTCGAGGACACGCCGGTAGCTCTCGACGGTGCCGTGGTGATTCGCCCGAGGATGCGGGTCACGATGAGCTGCGACCATCGGGTGATCGACGGTGCGCAGGGCTCGCGCTTTCTGCAGACCTTCAAGGCCATGCTCGAAGAACCCGCGGCGATCCTCGTCTAGCAGTTCATCAGGGGGGCCATCAGGGGCTGCGAGGGCCCGGGTCGTCGTCTCCGACCTCGGGGTACACTCGGATCACTTCGAAGCGTCGCAATTGGACCTGCCCGGGTGGCGAGCCTCGCGCCTTGCTGACGTCGCGGGCCTCACACCAGTGTACGGCGACCTTTCCCCGCGCCGAACGGGCCTTGGAATGGGTCGCGGCCAGTTGGGCGGCACGCTCGATCACAGAGCGCGGGATCTCGGCCCCCCCCTCTGGGCGTCGTACGACCACGTGGCTCCCCGGCACGCCAGCCGCGTGCAGCCACACGTCCCGGGGTCGGGCCACTCGGAGCGACAAGATGTCATTGTCGCGGGCCGAGCGGCCCACCAGAACCTCGAACCCGTCGAGCTGGTGTTCGCGGTACGAGGTGCTCCAGTCCGGCTTCAGAAGCCCCCGCCTCCGCCGCCCCCGCCGCCTCCGCCACTGGACCCACCGCCGCTGAAGCCCGAGCTCGACGACGAACTGCGGGGTGACGACGACATGGCCGACGAGGTGCGCGTCGAGACCGACTGCAGGTTGGACACGAGGTGTGACGGCTGGAACGAGGCGGGCCCGCCCCGCCCTACGTACCATGTCGTGCTGCGAGTCGCCGCTTCGGCGTACATCGCCTCGAACGCCTTCGCCCATGCCTTGTCGACCTTGAACGCCATGGCGTAGGGAAGAAAGGCCTCGAATTGCTCCGGGCCCTTGATCATACGCCTAAAGCGGTCGGTCTCGACCCGTGCCAGGAACTCCTCGAATCCCAGGATCTCTTCCAGCTTGCGGGCCCCGCGTACGGTACGCGCCGGCATCACCACGCCGAAGAGGATGATGGGCAGGGCGACGCCCACCCCCCCGATGATGGCCGACAGTGGCGCGGCTCCGGCGGCTTCGGCGAAGAACAGGAAGAGCATGGTCGCCAGAATGCCCCCGATCACTCCCGTGGCCACATAGGCGCCCAATACCTGGTCGGGCCGCCGCACGTAGTGCCCGTCTGCTATCAGGTGATCGTATATGGCCGTCTTGATCTTGGGGATCTCCCGGTAGAAGGAGTTCTCCAGATCGTCGGTGGTGACCGTCCGGGCGTGGCCGAAGAGCCCGATGAGGAGCTTGTGCTCATGGGGAAGCAGATCGGATTCGGACCCCTCGAGTCGCACGAAACGATAGTCGGGCTTGCTGAGCAAGCGTTCGACGGGCCCCTGCTCCAGTTCTTCGATCCTGAGAAACCCCCGCACAGCCAGGTCGACGAGGGTCGCCGTGATGTCGCGCATATCGACCGTGTTGTCGATGAGTGTGCCGGCGGTGCCCGGGGTCATTCCCTCCGGGGGTTCGTACCGAGGCGCGACGGGCAGCCGGTCGGGATCCCTGCCACGCGCGAGCCAAAGGCGCCACATGAGCACGAGGCTCAACAGAGGGGCCAACAGCGGCCAGTTCGAGATGAGGAACGATGCCGACTTGTCAACCGCTGTGGGGCGAGCCACCACCCCCGGATCCCACCCGACCACAACGGTCATCCCCTCGCGAAAGGCCAGGGCGTTTGTTTCGAACAAAAATCCTTCTTCTAGTTCGGTGATGGTGGCATTGTTGGTTGTGGCGCCCCATGGTCCGGTGTATGCCGCCACGCGCCGTCCGGTGGCTGCGCTGGGCAGGACGACCCGAGCCACCGCCCGCTGGATCGGCACTTCCCAGTCGTTGCCCGTGGCGTTCCAGTAGAGCTCGTCGTGGTTGTCGAAGAAGCGCAGACCCCCGGTGACGCCGTAGCGGATCGTGACCGTCTCGGTGCGGTTCTCGGCATCGGGCACCCAGATCTTCACCTTGACGTTGCGGCCCTCACGAGAGACCTCGTGCCGAAGTCCGCGACCGCTGCCGTCGACTACGTCTTCGATGTCGAGGCGCAGCCGGGTACGGAATCCGCGGGAGTCCTCCATTTCGACGGGAATCGAGCGGAACACCCCGTTCCAGGAGCCGTCGAAATGAAACCGAAGGCTCTCCACGACATCCAGGTGCCCGTCTTCCTGCACCGTGAGCGTTGCATTCAGCTCTTCCAGCGTCAGCGTCCGGGCTTGTGCCTGGGTCTCGGCCGGCCCGAGTGCGCACGCGAGACACGCAAGAAGCCCGGCGAGTCGCGTCGCCCGCCGAGCTCGCGGTCCCCCTGTCACTCGCCGGATCCGAAATCGACCTTCGGCACCTCGCGCTCTCCCGCGTCGGCCTCGAAAAACTCCCGCTCGCGGAAGCCGAAGGTGCGGGCCACCAGATTGGTCGGAATCTGGCCGATCCTGGTGTTGTAGTCGCGCACGACGGCGTTGTAGTAGCGGCGCGCCTTCTGGATTTCGTCCTCCAGCGACGAAAGAGTCGACTGCAAGCGGCCGAAGTTTTCGGAGGCGCGAAGCTCGGGATAGTTCTCGGCCAACGCGAACAGCGACTTCAGGGTGCCCGAGAGCATGTTCTCGGCGGCCGACCGTTCGGCGGGTCCGGTGGCGTTCATCGCCCGGGAACGGGCTTCGACCACGGCCTCGAAGGTACCCTTCTCGTGACCCGCGTAGGCTTTGACGGTCTCGACCAGGTTCGGAATCAGGTCGTGCCGCCGTTTCAGCTGCACGTCGATGTCGGCCCAGGCACCGTCAGCGGTTTCTCGGAGCCGCACCAGGGAATTGTACATCATGACCACGACGATGGCGATCGCCGCAAGGACCGCGAGCTCGAGGAGCATCAGGACCTCGTTGCTGAAGGGCTCGTAGGGAACCACGGGCGCGAACCCGCGGAGCGCAGACTCAACCTAGTGTGGTGTCACGACCCTTCGCGAGCGTTGGCGGCGTGGAGGCACCGGATGCTGCGACGGTCGTTGGGCTTTACTTGGGCCGAGTGGGGCTCCTACCTTCGGTGCCTTACAACGGCCTTCCACGTCGGCGTTACGAACGACACCGATGTTCTCATCAAGTGAGGTTACAGTGGCGGCGAACGGTAGCGAGGAAACGCAGTTCGATCTCATCGTCGTGGGCAGCGGCCCCGGGGGCTACATCGCGGCGATCCGAGCGGCTCAGCTCGGCCTGAAGGTGGCCTGTGTCGAAGCGGACCGATTGGGGGGCGTGTGCCTCAACATCGGCTGCATTCCGACCAAGGCGTTGCTTGCGAGCGCGCTGCTGGTCAACGAGATGAAGTCGGCCGAGAAGCACGGCATCCGTGCCTCGGACATGACCTTCGATCTCGGGCCGGCTCAGGAGCGCAGCCGCAAGGTGGCCGAGCAGCTCAGCCGGGGAATCGCGGGACTCTTCAAGAAGAACAAGATCACGCACATCGCCGGCTATGGTCGGCTGAAGGGGGCAGGACGGGTCGAGGTCGAGGGCGACGAGGGCCCTCGCACCCTGGAGGCGTCGCACATCATCGTCGCCACCGGCTCGCGTCCCAGAAATCTGCCTTCCCTGCAGATCGACGAGCAGCGGATCTGGTCGTCGACCGGAGCCCTCATGCAGACCGAGGCACCCGCGTCGCTCTTGATCGTCGGTGCCGGTGCGATCGGCATGGAGTTCGCCGACGTCTACGAGGCGTACGGCACCAAGGTCACGGTGGTCGAGGCGCTCGACCGGATTCTTCCGCTCGAAGATGCCGAAGTGTCGGCCTTCATGACCCGCACCTACAAGAAGCGCGGAATGGACATCCACACCGGCGCCCGTTTCGAGTCGGCCGCGATGCACGACGACGGAGTGCTGGTCACCTTCCGCGACAAGAAGGGCGAGGCGCAGGAGCTGAAGGTCGACTACGTCTTGTCGGCCGTGGGTCGCGTGCCCAATTCGGAAGATCTGGGATTGGCTGAAGCCGGAGTCGAGACCGACGAGCGTGGCTTCATCAAGGTCGATGAGAGGTTGCGTACCAATGTCGAGGGGATCTACGCCCTGGGAGACGTCACGGGCCAACAGCTCCTGGCCCACAAGGCGATGCACGAGGGTGTCGTGTGCGCGGAGCACATCGCCGGCGAAGGACACCACACGGTCGACTATACCAATGTGCCCAACTGCACCTACTGCCATCCTGAAGTGGCGTCGGTCGGCATGACCGAGGAGCAGGCTCGCGAGGCCGGCTACGAGATCGAGGTGGGCAAGTTTCCCTGGGCCGGAATCGGTCGTGCGGTGGCGGTGGGCCACACCGACGGCTTCATCAAGGTGATCCGCGACACCAAGTACTCCGAGATTCTCGGGGCTCACATCGTGGGCCCGAGTGCCACCGAACTGATTGCCGAGTTCGTGTTGGGCCGGCATCTCGAGTCGACGGTCGAGGAGTTGGAGCGCGCGATCCATCCGCACCCGACACTGTCGGAGGGGGTGGGTGAGGGTGCCCTGGCGGCGCTGGGACGGGCCCTGCACATCTGATTGCGGGGGGGAGCGGGCGGTGGTCTTGTGTTGGGGGGGGGTTGCGGCTGGGGGCTGGGGGACCATCCGGCTTGCCTTCGGGTTTTTCTTGTTCTCTTCGCGGTGGTGGGGGCTCCTTTGCGGTGGGGGCTCCTTCACGGTGGGGGGGCTCCTTCGCGGGATCGCTTCACCCTCGACCTCGTGGGGTTCGATCAAGGCTCGGACCGATGGCATCATCTCGTCGCAGATCGATGCTACGTCCTGGCCCTGGTGCGGCGTCCGGTCGAAGTACGGGCACCGACGCGAAGCGTGAGAACCGGTCAGACACCGGTTTCGTAGACGAGAAATATCCGATCGGATATATTTGTCACATGAATCCCATTCGTAGACTTCGACGGAGCTCGGGTCTGACGCAGGCGGAACTCGCCGATCTCGCCCGGACGTCCCAGCCCGCGATTGCCGCGTACGAAGCCGGCCGCAAGAGTCCGAGCCTCTCTACACTTCGGAGGTTGGCTGAGGCGGCGGGAGTGGAGCTGGTCATCGACTTCCAGCCGCCCCTCACTCGCGAGGAGCGTCGCAGTCTGGCGCTCCACCGGGCGTTGGCGCGCAAGCTGGAAGAGAACCCGGCGGAGGTGATCGGGCGAGCGCGGTCCGTGCTCGCCACCATGCAGAGCCGGCACCCTGGAGCCTCTCGGCATCTTGCGATCTGGGAGCAGCTCCTCGATGGGCCCCACGAGGAACTGGCCGAGGTGATGCTCGATCACGGGTCGCTCGCACGGGAGTTACGGCACGTCACACCCTTCGGGGGCGTGCTGTCGGCCAGGGAACGGGCGGAGGTGTACGGCGCCTTTCGAGAGGCGGAGCGGGGGGAGGGGGCATGACCCGAGCCGAGTTCGACAATGCGGTCCGTGCAGCGGGAGCCATTCTCTCGACGAATGAACTCCTCGTGATCGGGAGCCAGGCTCTCCACGCTTCCGTGCCAGGCACGCTGCCCGTTGAAGCCGCCCGTTCAGTCGAGGTTGATATCGGGGCCCTGCGCGACCCGACGTCGGAGATGGCCGACCTCATCGATGGCTCCATCGGCGAGGCGTCGATGTTTCACGGGACCTTCGGATACTACGCGAAGGGGATCGATGAGACGACGGCGGTGCTGCCCAGGGGGTGGCGCGATCGCCTTCTCCGCTTCGAGAGGCCCGCCACCAACGGAGTCGTGGCTTGGTGCCTCGAGCCTCATGACCTGTGGGTCTCGAAGATGGTCGCGGGGCGACCGAAAGACCTCCTCCTGGAGGTGCCTGAAGACGAGATGGACTCGGTGCGGCAGGTCGTCGTCGAGCACATGGAGAGGCTATGGAACTCGCGGTGTCGCTGGTGGCTGAGAGAGTAGGGCGCAGTTGGTACGAGACGAAAGGGTAGCGACGGGCTGGTGGGTCAGCGTGGGCCCGTGCGGGGGTCGGGCCGCTCGACCGGAAAAGGGTGGCCACAGAAAAGGCTTGACTTGGGGGGGGGGGGGGGGGCGTATGATGCCTGTAAACGCCCGGTCGCACGTCGTCCACACACAAACGCAAAAAAGGACTTACACGGCGA
>CAZFRU010000012.1:83835-96529 GCA_964521385.1 uncultured Gemmatimonadaceae bacterium
AATGGCCACCTCGACCTCGGGCTTTCCCGTGACGCCGAGCAGGCCGGCCCCCCCCCCCCCCCCCCCCCCCCCCCCCCCCCCCCCCCCCCCGCCCCCCGCCGCCCCCCCCCCCCCCCCCCCGTACGAGGCCGGTAATCGCCCTGTCGCTCGTCGTCCAGACACAATCGCATCAATGGACTTCCACGGCGATCGGTGCTTTCCTCAATCACTAATCACTCGGGAGGAGATGATGCGGACTATCATCCGAGCTGGACTCATTGCGCTGGCAGTCTTGGTCAACGTTTGGGCCTTTTCGCCCAGCGCGGCGAAGGCGATGCCAGTGTTCGGTGATTGCGCGGACGACCGTGAGATGTGCATCTGCGAGACCTCGCAGTACAGGTGCTTGGGCTACTTCCAAGACAACTGTGACTCCGACGCCGACTGCAAGCCGACACAGACCTAGAAGAGTCGGGCTGTAGGGCGGGTAGCGCCACCCGCCTTACCGTCTTCTTCCGGGAGGTAGGCTCTGATGGCAAGACCAAAGGCGTCTGACGCAACACTTGCGGTGATCGTTCTGCTCACGGCCGTGAGTGTTGGCTACAGGCTCGTCATGGAACAGAGACCAGGGTACACCGGACTCGCCCGTGGCAACCTCTTTGACTGGCCGTTGACCTACGTTGCTCCGAGTATGTCTCGTCCGTCCGGGCGATGCCGGCAAGTGTTCATCGGGGTGACCTCTTGCGCGGCATGTCGGAGTCTGATTGCGAACCGAGACACGTTGGATTACCCACCGGATGTCGTCCTCTTCCAAGGTATCGAAGGACTGCAGGATGTCTTGAAGGAATTGGAAGCCGACCCGCGTGGGATTGCGGCGATCTCTCGCTTTGACAGCCGACTCGCCGACTCCGTAGATCTGTGGGGCACGCCTGTCCGGTTGGTCCTCGACGAGGATGGAGTAATCCGAGACCTTGCGATCACCGCGAAGATTGCCTCCGGCGAATCCGTCGATCGGGACTGCGCAGCAGGCCCATCCCGGATGAACCAAGATCTACGATTGCCAGAACCGACCCGGACGATCCCTTCTCCGTGGGTGAACGATCTCCTCCGCGCAACGCTTGCCACGGTGTCCAGACCGCTGTGGCAAGGCAGGTACATCCTGGACGCGCAGGTTCTGGCTCGCGATCAAGTCGCCGTTTTGGGCGCTGATGAATCGGGCGAGAAGGCGCTGTGGATCGTTGATACCAGGACAGGGATGTCGACCAAGGCAGATGTCCTGCCACCAGCGGCTCTGGACCTCGTTGATCTGCCTGAGAATCTGGGAGTCTGGAGTCCACTGGAGAACGCGCTGTGGCTCTATGATCGGACGAGTCTGGCTTTGGTCGAGGCCAAGGCGCCCTTCTTGCCGGAAGGACTTCTCCTTGATGTCGAACTCGGCGCTTCAGGACCCTTGCTTCCGCCGCGTGACCACGGCCGCATGGGTGTATTGGCTGGTGATCCGATCGTCGAGCTTCGGCCACGGAACCTGCAAGACGACGGTCAGACTTCTCCGGCCCATCTAGCGCGTATCAACATACGGTCAGCAATGGTGGACACCCTCTTCACCTTTCCTGCAGCCACCTATGGCGTGGGTGAGGGGACGAGTCGCCGTTGCTGCGGATTCGCCCCGGTGTTCGCGTCGCAGCCCAGTTGGTTGGTCAACGCTGACCAGACGATCGTAATATCGGCTAGCGGCCAATCTGGGATGACCCATTTGGATTCGCTTGGCGGCATCATGGAGACCGTCGCGTGGCCCGCCTTGCGGCGGCGTATCACGAGCGAAGACGCTCTGGCCCACTTCGAGACCTACGTGTTGGGATACGAGAGCTTCGACGAACCTGACAGCGTCAAGGCGCAGAGTCGCGCCGGTTTCCTTCATCGCATTGATCGAAACATGAAGTTCTTCAACATGACGCTACCTGACAACGCGGGTGTAGTTCCGGGGCCCGGTGGTTCATTCTGGGTCAGGTCGAGCGACCGATCTCGTCCCTTTGGGCTCGGAGAAGTCATCGTCGAAGTGCGACCAGGGGGGGATTCACCAACCGCAGTGCGGCTTCCGAGATTGCATGTGCCGTTTGGCACTGACGTGTCGGGTCGGATTCTCGGCTCTAGGCTGTCGGGGATGATGATGGAGCTGGTGTGGTACTGTACAGCCTTGGCCTCCGAACCGTGTCGGGAAGCGAATCGTGGGAGCTAAGCCGCCGGGGGGTCGATTCGCTCTCTGGTTTACACTCTGCCTCGTCGGATGCATCGGAGACGACACCGAGGCAGAGATCCGGCGATTCCCCTCAGCGGGCTGGGAGGAGGAAGCTCTTGTCGCACCGGATGCCTCGTCCGACGTGCTATCGCGCCCCCGTCGAGTCCGACGATTCGGTCGGGACCTCGTCGTGGTGGATGGTGCACCTCCTCACATCCGTCGTGTGACGCGGGAAGGGAATGTGGTATGGGCTGTTGGCGGGGCCGGAGAAGGCCCGGGTGAGTTCGATTCTCCCGTCGACGCTGCAGTACTCGACGGAGTTGGAGTCGCGGTCCTCGATATTGACCTGGGACGTATCACCGTCGTCGATCAGGGTGGCAGAACGCTGAGCGTCTTTCGGGTGCCCGCAGGGGGTGTCGGAGAGGGCATGATCGCCGTAGGTGACTCGCTCGTTGTGGCTTCGTCGTATCCGCCGGCGATGTCGAGGACCACGGTCAGCGCCCCCACGGAGTGGGCGGTCGATCGCCTGGCTTGGACCGACACCTTCCCGAGCTACGCTCGTCTTCATCGTCGCATTGCGGGCGATGGTGGACGACTGGTGACGGCTTTCAAGGCCGGGCCGGGGTTCTTTGTGCATTCCGCTGATTCGGTGGTGTTCCATCCCTTTGTAGAGCCGAGGCCGATTCAGATGGGTAACGTCCGCGCCGATGAGGTGCTTCTTTCAGCGCGCGCCGTGGATGTGCGCGGGGATTCCATCTATGTGCTGTATGGCGGACGTACCGCGTATCCACGGGGCGAGAGCCCGAGCCTGATCGATGTCTACGGTTTCGACGGGAGTTACTCCCACAGCTATCGACTTCCGTACGGCGTCCGAGACATGATCCTGGACGGCGACGGCTTCATCGTCCTGCTCGACGAGCCCGCCCCCGGAGTCGTTCGGCTGAAGCCCAGGTAGCTGCAACTGCAAGTGATGCCCAGCGGGGTCGGCCGGCCTTGCTCCAACCTGACGTAGACGGACTCGTTCCCCCCGCGGTCTGAACTGGAAAGAACGCACCTGCGGGAGAGGTGGACCCCGATGCGCCGGGTCGTTGTCTGCGCGCCACTCACACTCTCTGATCGCGTGCCGAATCGAGACGATCCACACGAAGTTGAGAGGCACGTACGGAGCCCCACGGATTCATGCGGAGTTGAAGGAAGATGGGGTCCGTGTGGGCCGCAAGCGGGTCGCACGCCTGATGCGTCAGGCGGGCTTACGCGGCGTCAGCCCGCGGCGCTTCGTCCAAACCACGCGGCGCAGCGAGCGAGCCCGTCTGGCCCCGGATCTGGTGGAGCGTGACTTCGTGGTGAGCGCTCCGAATCGCCTCTCGGTGGCCGACATCACCTACCTGCCCACAGGCGCAGGGTTCCTGTATCTGGCGGTCGTGCTGGACGAGCGTCGTCTTCCCGCCAGTCGGCCCAGAGGCCACTCCCGCGTCGTCGGGGCCCGAAGGGTGCCCACAAGCTGACCGCGGACGTGATGGCCTTGATCGACGAGGTCCGGGAGCGCGATCGACGGCCCCACCCCTCGACTGCCCTTCTCAGCACCCCGAGCCCGGTCGGCTCGACACTCCCCCGTGGGGCGGGGGAAGCTCCTGACTCCCCGTACAAAGGAGGTACTCTACATCCACTGGAGAACCCAAGCGTTCACCCGTCCACCAAACCGGGTCAACCTCATCCGGTCCGGGCATCGGTGGTCCACGACGGGCGCTTCATGCTCGTGGGCTGGTGGGTCGTCGGCGGGCTACCGCCGGTGGTCGCCTGGGCGCGGTAGGGGCTACCCGATCTCCCGGCACTGCCCCAGCGCGATGGACTCCCGACCGTTGTTTTCGACGAAGCTGCCCCCAGGGATGATCTGCAGGTCGAACAGGCTGTCGAAGTCGTAGTACTTGGTGCCGCCGAACGCATCGGTGACGACGTGGTCGACCAGCAGGGTGTCGCACGTGACGCGCCCCTGCGAACGGGCGTAGGAACACCGGGAGATGCGGGCGGCCCCATCGGCCGAATCGTCCAGCAGGACGTACGACTGGCTGGCTTCGACACGCGACGCGGACCAGGGTCCGTTGGGGTCGACCTTCTGCTGGACGTCGCAGCGCAGGCGGGGCCCGGACGCAGTCGTCGCAACGACGACCAGCACCAGGGCGATCTTGACTATCACGGCGTTCCCTCCAGGTTGGCCGGGGCGGTGTTCGTAAGGGAAGTATCGGCGGGGCCCTTTCACCCCTTTAGCACGACGTAACCGCATGCCGTTCCGCGCGGCTTGCTCAACGCCCGACAGCCACCCCATCCTCCCGGTACCGACCCGGCGTGCGCCGGGCGGCCACCAAGGGTCCCGGGAGGGCATGCGATGTCCGATACGGAAGACAGCCTGAAGGGGTTGGCGTCTGGCGTGGGGGGCGAACTGGTCTGGGCCGCGAAGGACGGCCCCGACTGGCGGGCTGCTGGGGCCGAAGTCGGAAAGGCGGTCCTGACGGTCACCATGGCCATCAACGTCTGTGTGATTCCCTTGGCCGTTGTGAACTTCGGGCTGGAACGGGCCAAGCACTACTTCCAGAACCAGTTCCCGGAGGACATGCAGCGGAAGCTGGCCGACGTTCCGGAGGAAGCACTGGTGGAACCGGCCCCCAGCGTGGCGGGTCCGGCCCTGCAGGGCCTGGCCTATTCCACACCGAACCGGATCTAAAGGACCCCGGCCTGCGGGGTCAAATCGATGACAGTCCTCAAAGATCATAACTGCCGTGTTCTCTGGCGCTGGTATCGGCGCAAGCCGAATCGCAGACGGAGCCATCTCGATGCCTGCGTCGAGTTCTGCGGATCATACGGCGTCCTCGTCCTGCATGGCGCAATTGAGCGGTTGGCCCCTTCCAGGGGGGTGTTTTCGTGAAGTGAAGGTGAGAGCCCCTTCTCCTCACACCTGACCGTTGATCAGCAGCCGGCTGCATTCGACTTCCACATCACCGACGGGGGTGTGGTCTACCTCTTGCGAGCGGACTTCGACGAGGCGTACGCGGAGCTTTCACCGGGCAAGGTGCTCCTGCGCCGCGTCCTGCGGGCGCGGTGCGCCGACGCCACTCTGCACGAATACAACACCTCTGGTGACTACCTTCTGGGTATGACCTGGCCGTGACCGCCTGCGAGCCCCGCCGAGGAGTCCACGTGACGACAAGGGGGAGAGAGTCCAGGAGCATCAGGGACCGCAGACGCCGATGGGTAGGACCCACACGCCGTCGGGTCGACGATGGGCGTAGGTTCCCGAGCCGACGATGACCCCGAGGAGCGCCGGTTCCCCTGATCGGTCCGCATCGACGCGGTCCCTGAATCGCAGCAGTGTATCGGCTGCCTGCTCGACCCAACGCTGACCTCCGAGCTTCACTTCGAACGCGGCCCAGGGGCCCGCGTGCGACGCGATGACGGCATCGACCTCAAGGCCGGTATTGTCGCGATAATGATAGACGTCGGCGTCGGCCGCCTGCGCGTACACGCGGAGATCTCGCACAACCAGTGACTCGAACAAGAAGCCGAACGATTCCAGATCCTGCCTGAGCTGCTCCGGTCCGGTCCGAAGTGCGGCAACGGCCAGAGAGGGATCGACCAGGTGTCGTTTCGGCGTCTTCCGGAGGATCGACTTCGATCGTAGATGGGGGCCCCACGCCGGCTGATCCTCGATGATCATGAGCCGCGTGAGCGCATCGGCGTACTCGAGCGCGGTGTGGTCTCGCAGGACTCCGTCGTCGCCGGCGGTATCGGCAGCCATCGTGGCCATGGAGGCGTTCGTGGCGATTTTGCGCGCGTACGAGCGGATGAAGCGGCCCACCCGCTCCGGGTCCCGGGATGTCTCATCGACGCGAGAGATGTCGACACGCCGGACCTCTTCGAGGTAGTCGCGGTTCGCCTGGAGAGCGGCTCCCTGCGTTCGGTGTAGATGTCCCGGCCAACCGCCCACGCACAGGAGTCCAAACAGGTCGTCGGCCTGCAGTTCGGACCGGCTGCCGCCTTCCAGCTCTCCCGCGAGCGCCGCCCGGAGTGAGATTGCCCCCGTCGACCCCCCCAACTCGAACAGCGACATCGGACGCATGCGGAGCCGGGTCAGCCGCCCTGCACCCGTGTGGCGGACCGCGTCGTCCGCAGGCACGGCCGATCCGGTCAGAATGAACTGACCAGGCGCCTGGCGGTCGTCGATGGTCCGTCGCACGTGATTCCAGATCGACGGTTCGATCTGCCACTCGTCGATCAGCCGGGGGGTCGGCCCCGCCAATACGAGCCCGGGCTCGAAACCGACCGCCGTCCGAGCGGTCTCGTCGACGTCCAGGAGTACCTCGCTCGCCGCATGCTGACGGGCCGTGGCCGTCTTTCCGCATGCCTTGGGGCCCTCGATGACCACCGCTCCCATAGCTTCCAGGCGCTGCGCCAGCTCGCCATCGGCGATTCGAGGTCGGTAGTCCACGTCCGTTCCCTTCAGGCCGAGGCCAAGCGGCCTGGCAACATGTTCGCAACACCCACAGCGGCATACTTGGAATACCGCCAGCGACATACTTAGAACACCATCAGCGACATAACTGTAATGCCAACAGCGACACGATTGCAACGTCGTTCCGGACGAACCCGTTGAACGCTCGGGTTCTGGGGCGATTCGGACCGGGAGGCCCCACCTCCCAGGTTCCGGCGCGGTTCAGACCTTGGCAGCAGCCATCATGACCGGTTTGACCCAGTCGGGCACCTCGTCGAGCGGTACGGAGTGGACGATCTGCACGTCGCGCATGGCGAAGAGGAGGCGGGGCGCGGGTGAAGCGCCTTGTTGTGGATCAGCCTCGAGCGAGTTGTCGAAGACGCGCAGCTCGCTCAGGTGCGGGAGGAGCAGGATCAGGTTGTGGCGGCTCGACTGCCAGCGTTGGCGGATCCGCTCCTCGGGAATCGCATGGCCGCCTCGCATCACGCGGGCACGAACCCGCTCGAGGTGCAGATCAACCGACGCCAGGCCGACGA
The DNA here is from genome assembly GCA_964521385.1 of uncultured Gemmatimonadaceae bacterium. GTDB lineage: Bacteria > Gemmatimonadota > Gemmatimonadetes > Longimicrobiales > Gaopeijiaceae > Gaopeijia. The sequence continues at coordinate 91,067 of CAZFRU010000012.1, forward strand.
AGATCAGGCGCACGCGTATTCCCTTCTCGGCCGCCCGGATCAGCAGGTCGGTCATCGTCCTGCCGCCGAGTGTCGTCTCGAACGCGAAGTCCAGCCCCCCGTCGATGGCGCGGATGAGGGCTTGGCGTCCACGCTGCCAGGCCCTGGAGTTGGCCTCATCCCGCCCGAGGCCCTGGTCCACGTATGCACTCGTCAGTTCATCGGGGTTGTGATAGTCGGAGCCTCGCTGGCGAAGGGACGCACCGACGACCGACGATTTGCCGGCTCCATTCGCGCCGGCGATCACGACGATCTCGGCCGGCCGCACCTCCTTCAGCGCGGGACTCCGGCCTCTGGCTCGGCGCCCACCGACCTCCCCGTCGACCGGGACCCGGCGGCAGCCTCACCCAACTCTCGACCGCTCATGGCGAAGAGCGCGGCGACTCCGGTACGGTGCGCATCGGTCTGCATGCGGGCGACGCGCGCGTCGAACTCCTCCTCGAGAGCCGCCAGGTCCGGCTCTCCGTCTCCCATCATCTCCCGGAAATCTTCGACGGACACAAGCACCGCCTGGGGCTCGCCGTACCGCGTGATCACGACGCGCTCGCCACTGGCGACCCGCGTCAGCACAGCGCCCAGTTGGTCCTGGACCTTCGAGGACGAGATCTCGCTGGTTCGGGGCGTGGCCGGCACCCCCACGGTCGGGCTCTTCGCGCGTCGGCTCATGTGTCTCCAGGCGGTAGGGCTCCGATTCGGTCATACCGACGCATGATACGGATGTTCCGTAAGATGTGCAATCGCCTTGCCAGCATCCTGGCACCTGACCTGCATGGCGACCACGCCAAGTGGTGGAGTGATCCTGATCGCCGCGCTCGCGTGCGTCGCGCCCACCCCTCAAGCTCTCCGCATTGCCCCGCGCGACGCCTTGAACGATGCGGGCTGAGGGTCATGAGCCCCATCCCCCCACAGCATCGGAGCCGCCCCCCCCGTGGGATCGACCCGCCCCCCAAATAGCCCAGGAAACCAACCCGGTAGGGAGGTCAGGCGCTGGTCCCTTCGGAGACGGTCGCGGCCGCAGGCCGCGTAGCGAAGCGCGGCTCCGAAGGGACCAGAGCCTGACCTCCCGGGCAGAAGTCAGTTCTCGACGGCCGTCTCGAACGTTGCCTCGATCCCACGGATCTTCAGGATCCGCACGATGGCCTCTCCGATCTTGTTGTTCGGCGTCGACGCCCCTGCCGTGATTCCCAGTGAGAACGCACCTTCCGGCAGCCAGTCCGTTGCGAGCGACTCCGGGTGGTCGGCCGCCAGTTCAGGCTTATGGCGAATCGTGCCCGCCTCGATGTCGATGCAGGCTGCGTCTTCGATGTGGTAGGTGGTGGTGTATTCGCGGCACATGTGTGCCAGGTGGTTGGTGTTCGACGAATTGTACCCGCCGATCACGACCATGACGTCGGGGGGCGTCTCCATGAGCTGCTTGACCGCGTCCTGCCGCTCCTGCGTCGCTGAACAGATGGTGCCGAACGAGCGGTAGTGCTCCTCCAGAGCTTCTGAACCGTACCGTTCGGCCATGGCCGTGCGCACTCGACCGCCGATGGCCAGTGATTCGTTGGCGAGCATCGTGGTCTGGTTGGCTACCCCGATCTGCACGAGATCCCGGTCGGGATCGAATCCGTCGCTGGCCTTCTCGGCAAAACGATCCAGGAAGGCGTCGCGATCGAGGTGGCCCGCCCGCTGGGCGATGTAGTCGCAGACCAGCATGGCCTCGTCCATGTCGCGCACGATGAGATATTTGCCGTCGGGATGCTTGAGGGCCTGCGACGCGGTAGCGCGTGACTCCTCGTGATGGTACTTGCCGTGGATCAAGGCGGTGAAGCCATCGCGTGCGTAGCTCTCGACCCGTTTCCACACGTGCAGGACCGATCCGCAGGTGGTGTCGACCAGGATGCAGCCGATCTTCTGGAGTTCTTCGAAGGCATGGATCGTCACGCCGAAGGCCGGCATCAACACGACATCCTGGTCACTCAGGGGAGTGAAGTCGAACTCCCCCTCGGCGTCGGGATACAGGAACTGGATTCCCATTTCCGTCATACGCCGGTTCACGTGCGGATTGTGGATGATCTCACCCACCAGGTAGATGGCGCGATCCGGGAACTTGTGCACCGTCTCGTACGCGTAGTCGACCGCGCGGTCCACTCCGTAGCAGAAGCCGAACTCCTGGGCGAGGCGGACGGTCACGTCGCCGAATCGGTCTTCGTAGCCCCGAGCCCGGATCCGGTGCACGATCTCGGAGTGGTACTCGGCGTCGATGAGGGGCTTCACCTCGGCCTTCAGCCCGAAGCCCTTTCGGAAATAGGTCTGTTCCATGGCACCCATGATGGCGCGAGAAGAGGAACCCTCCCGAACACCGGGGCGGACCCGGTGTTCCGGGGGCGGGTACGACTCGCCATGTTCGCTCGCCTCGCTTTGTTGTTCGTGGTCGTTCCGCTCATCGAGCTCGTCTTGCTCGTGCAGCTCGGTCGCTGGGTTGGACTCTGGCCGACCCTCGCGCTCGTGCTCGGCACGGGCATTGCCGGTGCCTCGCTGGCAAGGGCGCAGGGCCTGCGGACCCTGGCCGAGTTCCAGAGGGAGCTGGCGGCGGGGCGTCTGCCTGGCGGACCCCTGATGGACGGCCTCGCGGTGCTGGTGGGTGGCGCATTTCTCCTCACCCCCGGGCTGCTGACCGATGTCGCGGGGTTCACACTGCTCGTGCCGGCCAGCCGGCGCTGGATCCGCAGACGGCTCACGGCCCGCCTCGAGCGGATGCAGCGCGACGGCACTGTGAGGGTGGGTGTGATGATGCCCATGGGCTTCGGGCCGGGTTATCCGTTCGGGGTCGACCCCGACCCCGACCCCGCCACGAAAGTCGGCCTCGACCCGAGCAAGGAGATCGACGGCACGCGGCGCTGAGGTCGCCAGCGCTCGCCGAGGCGGGTAGCTTTCGCGATCCGCAAAACGGCCTCGTTCGCCCTCAACCGCCGGTCCCTGACGCATGAACGAAGAGTTCCTCCAGCAGCTTCTCGACGCTCCCGGCCCCTCGGGATTCGAGGTTCGCCCCGCCCGCGTGTGGAGAGCCGAGGCCGAGCGCTTCGCCGACCAGGTCTCGGTCGACGTCAGCGGCAACTCGGTGGCTGCCCTCAACTCGGGAGGTCGTCCGCGGGTCATGATGGCCGGCCATGTCGACGAGATCGGTCTGCAGATTACCTACATCGACGACGAGGGATTCTTGTATATCGACGAGATCGGGGGGTGGGACCCTCAGGTGCTCGTCGGACAGCGGGTGCGGATTCTCGCCCGCGACGGCGACATTCTCGGCGTGGTAGGCAAGAAGGCGATCCACCTCATCAAGGCGGAGGAGCGATCCAAGGCCTCGAAAACCCAGGACTTGTGGGTCGACGTCGGCGTCGCGGACCGGGCGGGAGCCGTCGACCTGGGGATCCGGATCGGTGACCCCATGGTGCTCGATCAGGGCATGATCCGCCTCGCCGGTGACCGAATCGCCAGCCGAGCCGTCGACAACCGGATCGGTGCCTTCGTGGTGCTCGAGGCCCTGCGTCTACTCGCCGCGGACCCTCCGACGGCAGCGGGTGCATTCGCGGTGGCGACCGCACAAGAGGAAATCGGCTATCAGGGTGGCGGTGCCCGCTCGAGTGCCTTCGCCCTCGAGCCCCACGTCGCCCTGGTCGTCGATGTGACGTTCAGCACCGACGTGCCCGATGTGCCCAAGAAGGAGCTGGGGGACCACAAGGTCGGTGGCGGTCCGGTACTCAGCCGGGGGTCGGCCGCGCACCCGGTCGTGTTCGAGCGTCTGGTCGAGGTGGCCGAGGCCGAGAAGATCCCCTATACGATCCAGGCGTCTCCCCGCTCCACGCGGACCGATGCCGACGGGATCCACCTGACCCGCAACGGCGTGCCGACGGGACTCGTCTCGGTCCCGAACCGATACATGCACTCGCCCAACGAGGTGGTCTCGCTGGCCGATCTTGCCCACACGGCGCGTCTCCTGGCCGCGTTCGTGCGAAGTCTCGAGGCGGAGACCGACTTCACGCCTCGTTGACGAACGTCGCTCGCTGCTCTAGCCTTACAGGCTCCAAACCAGGCTTCACCACCGGGGGAATGCGCCACATGCTGGACGCGACCGAACTCATCAAAGACCTACAGCAGATGCGAGACGAGGGCCACCTGTCCGACGCGCTGCTCCGCAGCGCCGTCAAGCGCATCGAGAAGGCGGATCCCCGCTTCGATTGGGTCGGGGTCTATCTGTACGACGCCGAGAAGAACGACGTGTGGCTGCACAACTACGTCGGTGCGCCCACCGAGCACGCTCGCATTCCGGTGGGCACCGGCGTGTGCGGACTCGCGGTGGCCGAGAAGCGGAACATCATGGTGGCCGACGTCTCGACCTTCGACAACTACATCGCGTGCGATCCCGATGTGCAGTCCGAGTTGGTCGTCTTGATCCGTGCGGGCGACGAGATCTTCGGGCAGATCGACGTCGACTCGTCCGAAAAGGCCGTCTTCACGGACGACGACGAGGTGGCGCTCTCCGCCGTGGCTGACAAGCTCGCCGAGCAGATCGCCGCCGAGCGTCGCTGAGGCGGTTGCTCGCCGACGTGGCCGACGTCTTGAGGCGGGTCCGGGCCGACAACCCCGGGCCGTTCACCTTCGACGGCACCGTCACCCATATTCTCGGGCATGACACCGTGCTCGTGGTGGATCCGGGTCCGGATGTGGATGATCACATCCGGACCCTCGTCCGTCTGGTGGCGGGGGCTCGCTCGGTCGGGGTGCTCCTCACCCATGGGCACGAGGACCATGCAGGGGGCGTCGACCGCTTTCTCGCCCACCTGGCCCGACACCGGTCCGGTGCGGTGCCGGTCTACGGAGCGGGTCATCCCACGGCTCGTTTGCCCGAGCCGGACCGGCCCCTGGAATTCGACGATGGCCGCCTGCTCACCGTGCCCACCCCGGGTCATACGAGTGATCACCTGGCCTTCTATTGGCCCGAAGGAGGGGCCGTGTTCGCGGGTGATCACCTGCTTGGATACGGCGACACCACCTGGGTCGCCGAGTACCCGGGATGCGTCGCCGACTATCTGGAGTCGCTCGCCCGCCTCCGGGCACTGGATCCCGCGGTGATCTACTCGGCACACGGGCCGCCGCTCACCGACCCGGTCGCGGCGCTCGACCGGTTCGAGAGCCATCGGCGGTCCCGGATCGAGCAGGTCCGGCGCTTGCAGCAGGCTGCGCCGGGGCTGTCCGGAGATGCACTGTACCTCGGGATCTATGGGGATTCCGTGCCCGCAGGACTCGAAGATGCCGCGCGGGCGTCGCTCGCCGCCGTCGAGGAATACGTCGCGGGGCGCCCCGAGGAGCGCGTGGACACAGCCCCTCCCTAGTGTAGCGTCCGACAAATGCATGGACAAAATGTGCAGACGGTGTATCTTG
>CAZFRU010000013.1:0-5966 GCA_964521385.1 uncultured Gemmatimonadaceae bacterium
CAAGATACACCGTCTGCACATTTTGTCCATGCATTTGTCGGACGCTACACTAGGGGGGTGGCAAGTGGGGGGGCGGCGACACCCCCCGACCCTTGACCGGCGTTGCATAAAGCACCAGTGTTGCAGGTGTCGTGCAACACCCGTCACTTTGGCAACGCCCATGGACTCGACCCCATTCCTGGACCAGTTGCGCAGAATGCTGCCCCCCCGGTGGACCTTGGAGGTGGCCCGAGGCGCCGCACCCGCGAGGGAGACCCATCAGCACGAACGTTTGGTCCTTACGGCCCCAGACGGTACGATCGGCCGGCTCCACGTGGAAGCCAAACCTCGCGTGTCGGCTCGTCAGGCGGCGACGATCGCCGCAGCAAGGCTACGGGAGACCCCTGGTGCCAACGAGTGGACCCACATCGTGTTCACCCCCTACCTCGGCAGAATGGCCCAGGACCGCCTCCGGAAAGAAGGCGTATCCTATCTCGACCGCACGGGGAACGCCTGGATCCAGATGGAGCGGCCCGCCGTGTATATCGAGCGTCAGGGGGCGGACTCCGACCCGGACCCTCCGCGCAGAGGAGTCCGCTCCTTGAAGGGCGCCAAGGCGGCACGAATCGTGCGAGGTCTCTGCGACTGGCTCCCTCCGCTAGGGGTTCGGGAACTCGCGCGGCGTACGGGTACCGATCCCGGATACGTGACGCGCGTCCTCAACCTGCTCGAAGAGGAAGACGTTGTGTCTCGCGGCTCGGCGAGCGAGGTGGCTGACGTCCGTTGGACCGACCTCATCAGGCGCTGGAGTGAGGACTACTCCGTCACGAAGAGCAATCGTGCCTCCGCTTTTCTCGCGCCTCGGGGGCTGGGGCAACTTCGGGATCGACTCACGACGTTCGACGGCCGCTACGCCGTGACAGGGTCCTTCGCTGTTCCACCGGAGGCCGAAGTCGCGCCCGGCCGGACGCTCTCGTGCTACGTCTCCGGGGCAGAAACCGCTGCGCGGATGTTGGACCTGCGCCCGGTCGAGGCCGGAGCAAACGTCCTGCTCCTCGAGCCGTTCGATCCGGTGGTATTCGAGCGAACGCGGACGACCCGCGGGTGCAGAATGGTGGCCCTGAGCCAGTGCGCGGTCGATCTGCTCACGGGCACCGGCCGCGAACCCAACGAGGCGGATGCCCTCTTGACCTGGATGGCGGACAACGACGATGCCTGGCGCACCTGATCCACTCTACGTCGCCGCCCGGCGCACGCTGCTCGACGCCCTGGAGGCCATCAGGGATCACATCGAGGCGGTAGTCCTCGTGGGCGCACAAGCTGTGTACGTCCATACAGGGGAAGGCGAACTCGCCCTGGCTCCCTACACCACCGACGCCGACCTCATGCTCGACCCGGCGATCCTCGGCCCCACGCCTCTCGTCGAGAACGCGCTCGAAGGCGCCGGCTTCGTTCAGCTGCCGACCGAAGTTGGAGCCTGGGGAAAGGACCTTGTCGTTGACGAAATGCCGAGGCGGATAGTCGTGGACCTGCTCGTGCCAGAGGCGGTCGGAGGACCAGGACGACGGGCGGCTCGCATTCCTCCCCACAGCGTCCGAGCGGCGCGAAAGGTATCGGGACTCGAGGGTGCACTCGTCGACCGCGACCACCATCGCGTCGGCTCACTCGACATCGACGACACGCGGGTGTTTGAGTTGACGGTCGCTGGACCCGGGGCGCTGCTGGTCGCGAAAACCATCAAGGTCAACGAACGCATCGCGCACACCGGCCGTCGCGACGACAAAGACGCGCTCGACGTGCTCCGCCTCCTTCAGGCGATCCCCACCATCGAGTTCATTGAGCGGCTCACGCGCCTTCGGAACGACCCCGTGAGCCGAGACGTCACCACTGCCGCCTTGACGCAATTCGCGCGCCTCTTCGCTACTGCGAGGGGTGAGGGAAGTGCCATGGCCGCTCGGGCCGCGGCACCCCTGGACGACGAAGACACCACCGCGAGATCCGCCGCCGCCCTGGCAACGGATCTCCTGGATGCGCTGTAGGCCCTGGACGGTAAGGGTGGGCCGGCACGCCTCCCTCTCGGTCCTTGGTAGACATCGGTCCCCGGCCCCACCTCCCCCCCTACCGCCCCCCCCGCACGGCCGCCCGTATCGCCTCCGGATCGTACACGCGCCCGCCGCGAATCACTCGATGGACGTGCTCCAGGTCGGCGATGCGCTCCGCCGGGCTGCCGTCGACGAGCAGGAGGTCGGCCATCATGCCCGGGGCCACCCGGCCGTAGTCCGCGTCATGACCCATCACCCGGGCCGACGTGAGGGTCGCCATCGTCAGAACCTCCGGGGCCGGAATCCCCACCGCCTCGTACAGGAGCAGCTCGGTCAGATAGGTGGCGCCGGTGCTGTTGTCGGTGCCCGGGATCAGCGTGACCCCCTCCTCCCAGAGACGCCGCAGCAACCGTCCATACGCTTCGGCCGCAGGCGTCCGAGTCGCCGCGTCGTCGAGGTACGACCGGCCGCCCATCCAGATGTTGAAGGTGCCGTCGACGACCGTCCCCCGCTCGGCCAGCAATGCGATCAGCGCCGTCATCTCGGGGCCGTCGACGTCGACGTTGGCGGCCACCAGAGCCGCCACCCCCGAATACGGGCGCATCGTCGGGAGCCAGAGGGAGTCCGGAAAGGAGGTCGAGAAGAGGAACGCCGCATGGTTCACCTCGTCGAAGCCCAGCTCGACGGCGGCCTCCACGCTCATCCCCCGGGGAATGTGACCGCTCAACCGCATGCCCCGCGCGTGGGCCTCCTCGACGATGGTGGGCACGAGGTCGGGGTGGATCAGGTTGTAGAGCTTGATCTGTTCGTAGCCGAGCTCGCCGTAGGTGGCCACCCAGCGCCGTGCGTCGTCTTCGGTACGGGCCAACGCCTCACTCGGGCCCGCCCACGCCCCGGGGCCCTCGATGAATCCCCCGAGGATCTGCCGCGGCGACACGATGTCGTGCGACGCGGCCCGATCTCGTAGCGACACGGCTACGTCCAGATCGGCGGCCAGGTCGCGGACCGTGGTGAGTCCCGTGGCGAGCTGCAGCGGGGCCCCGCCCATCTGACTCGACAGCTGGCTGTGGCTGTGCATGTCCCATAGCCCGGGCATGATGGTCATACCGGACGCATCCAGGACCCGTGCCCCGGCCGGCACCTCGACCTCACCCTCCGGACCCACGGCTGCGATGCGGTCGCCCTCGATCACCACGGTCATGCCCGGACGACTGTCTCCGGTCTCGGTGTCGAAGACCGTGCCGCCTCGCAGCACCAGGGACCCGGCCGCAGGTACGTTCAACCGGGCAGCCAGTTCGACCGCCCGGGCCTCCCGCACGGCCACCTCGGCGGCCCGGAGAAGGGGCAGTTGCGCCTCCGCGCCCGCGCGATGGGTGATGAACCACGCCACCTGTCCGGCATAGAGGTCACCGGCTTCGTCGAGCCAGACCCCGGTGGGCCCGAGTCCCCCTCGGTCGACGAACACCAGTCGCAGCGCCGCCGGGCCGCCCGGCCCGTGGACCACCTGGCGCGCCACGACCTCGGCCCGCATGGAATCCCCCTCTTCGGAGACCCAGCCACCCCCGGGCTGCCCGAGCAGGAAACGAGCCACACGGGCGATCTCGAACGGGGTCGCGAACTGCCCGAGGAAGCCGGCCTCACCCGCGGCGAAGTCCAACGTCACACCCACCGCCTCGCGCACCCCCTCGCGTGTGGAGGGCCCAGCCTCGACCCGCGTCACCCGTCCCTCGCCGTCGAGTCGATAGGTGGCGAATCCCCACTGGCCCCGGTTGCGATCGACGTGGGCGTAGTCGACGTCGATGCGTCCCGGGGCCTCGACGACGGTCATGGCACCGGCCGGCCGCCCGTGATTGGTGACGGTGTAGTGGGTGGTGTCCTGTAGGGCAGCCCCGGGGCTGGGGATCGCAGCGGCGAGGGCGACGGAGAGGACGACGGGAAGGAGCATGGGTCGGCCGGGGTGGGGTGGGTCGGCGGCTGGGCAGGTGGAGGGGCGAGTATCGGTGGCAAGGGGGGAGGCGGGCAAACGGGGCAGCCGGTGGGACTCGCAATTGAGGTTGATGACGACGGGGTGTACACCAAGCTCACCCTCAGCCCCCCTCCTTCCGCCACACCAGCTCCGACAGCACCCCCGTCTGCCCGATTCCCATCACCTCGTCGCGCAGCCGGAGCAGCTCCTCACGCGACACGGGCTCGGCGTGGGCAGCCGGGTTCCGCAGTTTCTGCACCTTCTCGAGCTGCCGAGGCAGTTTGTACGGATCCGTCAGGTGCTTCGTGTGCTCCCTGGCCACCGCGTCGAGGCCCTTCTTCACCAGGGGCTCGTCGAGCAACAGCTTTCGCAGGGCGCCGATGCCCTGGTGCGGAAATGCGGTCCCCAGATCCAGTGGACGCCCCTCCACATGGGCCATCCTGTGGTTGATGTTCGCGTTTCCGTAGGCGCGCCGCATGAGAGTGCGCAGCACCGCGTTCACCTCGGTCTCGAGCGCCTTGGCATACTCCACCGCGGGTCCCGAGAAATCGAACGCCGGGTCTTCGCGCCGCGCCCGTACCACGGCTTCGGCCGACGCCAGAAAGGTGCGCGTGGCGGGCTCCATGAGGTGCCAGATGCGGGTCCCGAACAGATTGTCGCGTAGGTCGGCGCCGAGGCGCCCCACCTCGCCCTTCAACTCCGCGTCGCGCTCGGCCCAGAGCCGGCCCTCGGTGAGCGCCTCGCGATCCCCGAACCAGTCCATTTCGCTCTCGCGCCACGTGATCAGGGGCAACTCGACCATGCCGCCGTAGAGGCTCACCGGCTGATCGTGATAGCGGGTGTTGTGCAGCTGACGAAGCTCCTGGATCACGCCTCGCGTGTCTTGCGCGACGAGCCGGCGCAGATCCCAGATCCCGAACCACAGGTCGCACTCGAGGCCCTTGTAGTAGGCCGGGACTCCGCGCGCCCCCTTCGTGCGCACGTCGTCGACCGTGATCTCCGAGAGGTCGGCCACGTAGAGCGAGTTGTAGTCGGTGAGGTAGAGATGCGTGGGCACTCCGTCGCGAATCTGCCGGTCGAGCTCGAGCACGTCGGCCAGATGGGGCAGCGGCTCCTGACGCCGGGGACTCGTGATGCGCCCCCACCAGACATGGACCTCGTCTTCGTTCGCGAGTGCGCCTTCACGGTGCGCCCGCGCCCGTTCGACCAGGACGTTGACGTGCGCGTCCATGGCGTCGACGGCATAGGCCGGATTCCAGACCGAGACGAGGTGGCGGGGGGTGGCGGGCATCCGGCTATCCTGCGTCGGGACCGGGGGGCTGGCAAGCGGGGCGCTTGGGTGTCAGTCCTCCAGGGCGGGCCGCACGCCCTCGAGCACCTGGATACGCTCCTCGTGATCGGCGAAGCCGAGACGGACGGACCCGTCCAGAGCCCCGACGGCGTCCTCGAGCGATCCGACCCTGCCGTCGAGGCGGATCATGCCGGACGCGACTGTTTCAAGTCGCTCGTCCACCCCCTCGAGTCGCCCCTCGACCCCCTCGAGTCGCCCCTCGAGCCGCTCCAGTCGCACGCCCAGTCCCTCCGCCACCACCTTGAGCTTCGCCTCCGACCTCTCGAAGAGGACCGTCGCGTGGCGCCGAACCTCCTCGAACTGGCGATCGTGGTCTTCGAGTCGGCGCTCGACGCTGTCGAACCTCTGGTCGACGCCGTCGAACTTTCGACCCAGGAAGCTGACGAGCTCGGTGTATTGGTCGCGGGTCATGACCTCATCCTACGACGACCGCGGGCGAAGGTCGATGTCGCCCTCGAGCACCTGGATGCGCCCCTCGTGACCGGCGAATGCGAGGCGGACGGACCCGTCCAGAGCCCCGACCGCTCCCTCGAGCGATCCGACCCGGCCGTCGAGACGGATCATGCTGGACTCGACGCCGACGAGTCGCTCATCGACCCGTTCGAGTCGCCCCTCGACCCGCTCCAGT